>JBJLCA010000036.1:0-70325 GCA_045567915.1 Candidatus Poseidoniales archaeon
GATATGACTCTAGATAATGCCATTACTGTTGCTAAGCAGAAAGGTCCAGGTTTAACTGGTGGTGATATCAAAGCAATGACCTCTGAAATTTTAGGTGTTGCCAAATCTATGGGACTTACCTGTGAAGGTAAAGATCCAAAAGAGATACAAGCCTCTATGAAAGCTGGAAAGTTAGACGACCGATTTTAGATAAATTCAATATTATCTTCAGTAATCTTACGGCCACAATAAACGCATTGTATACTTAATGATCCGCCATTTATTATATTGAAAGTTGTTTTTGCTCCTCGTTCGTTATTGCTAATGCAATTAACGTTAGAACAAATAGCCATATCTGAAATTGATTTTGGTAATTCAGCTATATTCTTCTCAGCAACTACAAAATTTCGAATTATATTTACATGTGCTCCAGGAGATAAAAGTGCTAATTTTTGAGATTCTGACTCACTTAATTCTCTATCTTCAATCTTAATAACATCTTTACTTGAATTTTTCTTACTAGGAACATGCATCAAAAGTGTAATTGTGGTTCCTTTGTCAATTAGCTCTAGAGCATCTAATACCTTTCGACCTCTACCTGCTTTTATGTGATCAATAACAGTACCATTTCTTATCGGCTGAACTCTCATTAAATTATCACTCACTTTTTGCCTCCTATTAACTGCTCTAGAAGGGCCATTCTCACTGGAACTCCATTGAAAGCTTGACGGAAGTAAGCTGCATGCTTTGTTTTGTCAACATCTGTTGATATTTCTGTAACTCTAGGGAGAGGATGTAGAATTCGCATATTCGATTTCGCATTTTTCAACAAGTCTAAATTGATTACGTAAGCACTTGCAACTTTCTTATACTCTTCCAAGTCAGGAAAACGTTCTTTTTGGATTCTGGTAACATACAGTACATCTAAGTCATTTAATACGTCTTCGATTGAATTATGTGAAGACCATTCACATGACAAATCGTCTGTAACATAGCTAGGCATAGATAGACTATCTGGCGAAATGAAACTTAATTTATTACCAAACTTAGCAAGAGCATGAGAAAGTGAATGTACCGTTCGGCCGTATCTTAAATCTCCAAGCATACCTACATTCAATCCTTCCATTTTTTTCATTTCTTCATTTATAGTAAATAAATCGAGTAATGTTTGTGTTGGATGTTGCCCTGCACCGTCTCCACCGTTAATTAGAGGGACTTCAGAATTCTCTGAAGCTAAACGAGCTGAACCTTCCTGAGGGTGCCTCAAAACTACAGCATCTGCGTAGCCAGCAACCATCTTAATTCCATCAACTAAAGTTTCTCCCTTCAAATGTGATGTTGCTGAGGGGTCTGCAAAACCAATACAGGTTCCTCCAAGTCTTTGCATAGCCGTTTCAAAAGATAGACGAGTTCTAGTAGAAGGCTCAAAAAAACATGTCGCCAAAATTTTACCATCTAGGCTCTTAGATTTCTTTTTACCTTTTGCAACTGGAACCAACTCTTTTGCACGTTTAAGAATTGATAAAATTTGCTTTTTGCTTAAATCTGCAATAGAAACTACGTGCTTCATAAAACTCTAAAGAAGGGGGCCTTTTAAATTGGTTAATAAAATTCAAGATTTTTCAAGGTCTTTGAAAAGAGATAATAAGAAAATTATTCGAACGCCTTCAAAAACTTTACCTAATGCAGTAAAAATTGCATTAACTATTAGATATGGGGCACTACCATCTTCGCCAACTAGAGTTGCAACATTGCTTGCTATTAATCCTATCACAACGTTATTCAAAACATACATTACTATCCAAATACCGACAACATTGAGTGAAACTCGAATGAAATTTCCACTCACTAGATCTTTACTATAACTTAAAGCTGAAAAAGCACCTTTTCCTCTTAAAACATAACTAAACTGCCAAAATGTGAAATATATGTATAGTATTACTCCAGGTACAATTAAAAGCATGACACCTATTGCCACAAGTAAATAATACAAAATTGCAGTAGCTATAAACATTGGAAGCATGGCTGTTCCATCTTTCATAGCTTGAATTGGAGGTATTTTATCGCCCCTTATTGAAGAAGCTATTACTCGAATAGTGGCAATCCAAGCTATTCCCCCTATTATAGCACCAGTTAGTGCTATGATTATTCCCCTAATAATCTCATTGAGGAGATCATCTAAGAAGGCCACACCTGTCAGATCATCTGCCAAGTCTGGAATAAAATTTGATAAAAGAGGTACCAAAATTTCAACTACGAGAAAAACTGGAACAACAATCGTTGCTATTGCAGGCAAATGAAGTAAAAAAAACTTGAAAGACTCTCCTAGCAAGGAAAAAAACCCTTTGTCTTTTGGTTCAAATATTTCGGGAGATTTTTTCTCCATTTCAATTACAGTATCTTTTTCTTCCATAATATGCTATAACCATCTGTCTTAAAAAATTAGACTCAAGGTAAAAAATATGAAAAAAGTGTTTTAGAGGGGGGACAATTAGGAGCTAACATTAATGCCTGAAATTCAAGTCTTAGATGAACACACAATTAATCAAATTGCTGCCGGTGAAGTGATTGAAAGGCCTGCATCTGTCGTCAAAGAACTTGTTGAAAATTCACTGGATGCCGGAGCCAAAAACATATGGATTAGAATTGAAGAAGGTGGAACTTCTCTAATTGTTGTTAGGGATGATGGAAAAGGAATGGACCGTAGCGATGCTGAAAATGCATTCAAGAAACATGCTACATCAAAGATAAGATCTTTTGAAGATTTACAAACCGTAAATACTTCTGGCTTTCGTGGAGAAGCGTTGCCTTCAATAGCTTCTATCTCAAGACTAAGAATGTCTACTTGTTCAAAAGGCGAAAAAATAGGAACTCAAATAACGATTGAAGGAGAGAATGAGTTAAATATCGAGGATTTAGCCACACCTCAAGGCACAAAAATCGAAGTTGCGGATTTATTCTTCAATACTCCTGTTAGATCTAAATATCTCAAAAGAGTGTCAACTGAACTTCAACATATTGTGAAAATTGTTACTATAGAAGCCATTAGAAGGCCTGATGTTTCGTTCACTCTGAATCATGGCGAAAGGAAAATTATTGATGCGCCGGAATCTAATTTAAAAACTAGAATTGGCGTTCTTTTAGGAAATGATGCTGCCAAAGAATTAATTGAGTTCAAAGGTGATAGCGAAGATTTTCAATTGAGAGGATTTCTAACAAAGCCTGCTGTATCACGTAAAACTACTTCTGGACTATATCTACATATTAACGGAAGGCCTGTACAAGCTCGCAACGTTTGTTATTCCATTAAAGGGGCATATGGTAGTTTACTGCACAACGGCCATTTTCCGCTAGGTGCTCTGTTCATAGAAATTCCAAAGAATGATGTAGATGTTAATGTGCACCCTGCAAAAACAATAGTCCGTATTGCAAAAGAAGAAGTTGTTAACAAAAAAATTCGAGTTGTAATTAATGAAACTCTGGCTGAACATGCACTAATTGCACATGTGGATTTAGATGATTCTAAGACTTCATTCAGTAGTATTACAACGGCTAACAATAGAACAAAGCCAAAACAATTGAATAATATTGATTCTTTTCAGCAAGAATTTGAAGTTGATTTTCATCAACATGATGTTCAAGAGACAAATCTGCCTACGATGCGTCCTTTAGCGCTTGTAGAAAATAAATACATAGTTGCCTTAGGTTTAGACGGAGTATTCATTATTGATTTCCATGCAGCCCACGAAAGAGTAATGTATGAAAGATTAAAAGATCAAATGAGATTTAAGAGGATTGGAAGTCAAAGTTTACTTGCTCCTATTTCTTTAGAACTATCAAAAAGTGAAACGAGTGCATTCGAAAAAATGCTCCCTAAAGTAAATGAAATGGGCTTCGAAGCTGAAAAATTTGGGCCTTCATCATTCATGATTAGAAGCGTACCTGCACTATTAGCTGGTTCAGAGCCTGATAGAATAAGAGAAGCTATTGATGACGTAGTAGAGAGTGGATCAATGAAATCTGCTGAGGACAAGCACCAACACATGATGTACACTGTAGCATGTCATTCTGCGCTCCGTGCCGGAGACAAATTAACTATGGCTCAAATGGAATTTGTCATAAGAGAGATGGAATCCATTCCAAATCCTTATGCTTGTGTACATGGAAGACCTACCGTGATGACTATTACTCCTGATGAATTAGATAAGAAATTCAAACGAAGTGGATTCTAATTACTGCTTGACTCTAGATTACCGAACTGATAGAGTAGGGCTGGAAGCATAATTACTGCAGCTACAAAGGACAAAAATATCATAACTGCCATTATTAATCCAAAAGTCACAAACAAAGGCATAATTGACAAAGCTAAGACCATAAATCCAATGAAATCTGTGAATGCTGACATCGCCACATTATTTCCTGTTTCATCTAAACTTTCTTCCATCCAATCTTCTTGACTACCTGAAGGATTCTCAAAGCGAGCTTCGCGAACTCTCTGGACCATATGAATTGCATAATCTACACCAAGACCTATTGCTAAACTAGATATCTGAACTGTAACCAAGTTTACTGGAGTGTCTGAAAGAACCATACCGCCTCTCAACCACAATGTAATTGCAATAACTGGAAGAATTGTAATCAAACTTAATCTTACATCTCTAAGAACAATCAATACTATTATGAATGCTAAAATAATTGCAACTACTAAACTTTCTTGAAAACTATCTGTTATTTCTAGCATGTAAACATATCTTTCATAGCTTAATCCTGCTACTTGGACTGAAACTCCGTCAATTGCGTTCAAATCTGAGGATGATGCATCTAAATCTACTTTCAAATCCATCATGGCACCATAGATATCATCTGGACGTTCAACCTGGAACCAAGACCTAGCCATAGTCATGTTACCGTCTTCAAGAAGATACAATTCTCTGGCTGTTGATGGTGAAATGAAGAAATTACCGTCCAAATTAACTGTCCCATTATTGTAAACATCGTTCAATACATTGTATATCTCATCTTCAGATGTAGGAAAACCTGTTGCGGGATCTACTGTTTTAGGAACATATCCTGAATCAGGAACATTGAGTGCCAGAAGTGTTTGAGTACGAACAACATACGGAATACTACCGAGCCAAGTTGCTGTAGGACTGTAAGTTCCTACGTCTGTTTCCATATTATCAATCTCTACCAAAATTTCATGTTTTGCTAAATTTTCACCTTCGATAAGATAGTATCCTGGTTCACCATTTTCAGTAAATGTAGCTTGACCGAGAGAAACTGTCTGAATAAAACGAGAATCATTATCGGCATAATCTTTAACGTCAAAACGTGATTCTGGGTTACCAAGTACAAGAGGCGATAATGCCACACTAATTATCAGAAATACGATTAACATCGGCATTGATTTGTTAACCATAACTGAAGACAGTTTTTTCACACTAAAAAATTGGCCAATGCTTGAGAATATGCTATTTTCAGATTCAAAACTTGCCTCTGCAGGTGGGAAGTAACTTCTAAAAATAGGAACAAAAACGCCCATAATCAGATAAGCCTGAATAATTCCAAGAGGTCCTAAAATACCCCATTCGTAAAGATCGGGAATCTCACTCAGTGTAGCCGTACCAAATGCTACAACTGTAGTTAACGTTGCAACTCCTAGTGCAGGGAATAATGACTTGATAGCTCCTAAAGCGCCGAGGAAGCTAGCTTCCCTCGGATGGGTAGAGAAAAGAGGATTCTCTAATGTAAGCCTACGCCATCTTGTAAGACTGTGAATAACGAAATCTACCCCTAAAGCTAGCATTAGAATTGGAAGCATTGCAGCTAATTGCGTTTGGGGAAAACCTAACCAAAAGGAATTCGCAGTCATACAAACCATAACTAATGCCAATCCTAAACCACTTACCAAAACATCTGCTATATTCCTGAAGTAGAAAGATAAAAGAGCAACCATTAAGAAAAAAGAAAGACCTATCAGAGGTGCTGTCGAATTAATTTGATCTTCAAGTTCCAAACCAAATGCTAAATATGAATAAAAATTAACTTCTTCACTAGATTCTAACTCATCTAAATAATAAGAATCAACCTTCTTTTCCCAATACTCAAAGTGCTCATAGTCTCCTTTTTGTCTAGGATAGTCGGAGTAAAGTCTTGAAGAATTAGCTTCTCCAACCATTGAAAAACCTTTGGATTTCCATTCTGTATCTGGTAAGGCCACATACTCTGTTGCATTCCCTTCCAAATCTTTAGGCTTTACACATTCATCATCTTCTATAACGCATAAATCTGGAGATACTATTTGCCTGTATGGAAATGACCCATCATCTGCTCTAAAATTAAAAAGTTGATTTAATACAAAAGTAAGATCTTCCTGTCCTGCATTATCAAAATCTGAGCCCGTATAACTTATCTGAGCGGTAACTGGAGTTTCATTGTTCATAACCGAACGAACTGTGTCTGCAATTCCCCAAATTGAAGATAACTCATTTTGTGAAGTTTGCCAGTTAAACTTAGTATCAAAGTATTGACTAGTGATATTATCTGCTCTTAATTGATCATTTCGCTTTACAGTCTCTCTAAAAACATCCATTTTTAGAGTATTATGATTTTCAGAATCTACTGAATTGCCCATTACAATTTGGAAGATTAGCCAATATTCTTCAGGCATATTTTCTTCGGCTCTATCTGAAGCTTTCCAAACTTCACTTTCAGGATATGAAAAGTCTTCTCTTTGACTCATTTCCCTGCCAAGATCTGGTGAAAAACCTGCAAAGATGAAAACAAAGAAAGCTGCAAACGCAAACATTGTTAACTGCCAGCGCTTTTTTGAAGAATAACTCCTGTTCATAACCAATTTCTACTGGTCTATTATTAAAAGTATTTACCTAATGCTTAACGTTTGGGACTAATTGAGATGCAAAATGTTCATATTCCTCTCCTAAATGAATATAGCACCTAACCCAAGGATAAAATCTGCCATCTTGGGCTTCGATAAACTTCCAAACATGCCCTTCACCTTCTAAATCTTCTGCAAGTAAAATATCACCTCGACGGATGATAACTTTGTGTTCAGAATCTTCTAAGGCTACTCCACAACTCTTGAATTCTAAACAACCACTTAATGATAATACTAATTGCTTTCTAGGCGCCGTGTGAGCTAACTTAGGACCTTCACCCTCTACGTTGTCGGGAACTGGAGTTACAGCAAATTGAGTTTTCACATCGCCTGTATTATCTTCAAGATTCTTATTCACTAGTAAAGAAGAAAATAATCCCACTGAGCCTAGACCTGTTTTTGGCTCTATTGGAATTTGCATCTTAGCAAATCTAGTGTGACCACTGCTGTCAGTGTACATTCTGACCACTGGTATACCCTCTGTCATAGCAGAGAGGTACCAACCAGTTATTTACGTTTAGTGGACTCTGCGGCGTAGACCAGCTGCGCCAACCAAAACTAATGAACCGACTACGAAGCCAATACTTGGTACTTCTTCATCTTCTATTGCTTGTTGAATTGGATCATCTGTTCCATTACCAACTGTAATTTGACCAACCATACCTAGTTGAGCGTGTGGTTCACAAACGTAGTAGTGGACTTTGTCATTTTCTGTGAAAGTGTGCCTGTAATCAACGGTCATTGCAGGTTCTCCGCTACTAAATCCAAAGTTAATATTTGTTAGATTCATAGTTGAGTCGTATTCTCCTTCTAACTCAAGAACGTTGTGCGCCATTGATGCATCTTTCCATTGCCAGCATACTGTTTCACCAGCCTTAATTGCTAACTTGACTGGATCGAAAGCCATACCGTCTGCAGATAATCCAACAACATAATCACAATCAGGTTGTGGTTCTGCTTTAGCAAAGGTAATCTTTACTGGACCTGAACCGGTCATAACTCCTTCATCATCTACATCACAGTTATCACAACTAATGAATTCATATCCTTCAAGCATTTCAATTTTTAATGTCCAAACTTGTTCATCTTCGAATGGAATGTATGCCTCATGAGTATCCAATGAATTATCTACACCTTCGAAAGAAATCTTGAACTCGAAAGAACAAGACAAAGGATGGTCTTCGTTATCTGAAACACTTCCTAACAAATGAGGATCATCTGCTGAAGGTCTGCAATTATCTCCTGCATCCTGCGGATCTTGAATTCCAGCAATTCCATCCAGCATTGCTGGATTGTCGTCGCTGTCATTATCATCGTTATCGCCGTGGTCATCATGGTCATCGTTATCGTGATTATCGTGATCGCCGTGGTCATCATGGTCGTCGTTATCGTGATGTTCATCAGGCCTTCCGCCTGTTACATAATGATCGTTACTTGCTGAATTTTCATAATCTGGACTCTGACCAAAGTCATCTGTACAGAAATACATTGTACTGTTCATGCCATTACCGTGAACTTCACAATAATACCACCAGTCGTCAAATCCATTAGCACCGTCATCATTGCTCGTACAATACCATCTCATGTCACCATCTTGCAGTGATGAATCTCCTTCCCACTCACAGTAGTTCCATGAAGCCCAATCCCCATCATGGTGGTCATCATGGTGGTCGTCATGGTGGTCGAAGAAGCCTTCGTCAGCCATTGCATATAGTATATCTAATACATTCTCTGCAGCCGTTGTTGCGTTCATGTCACCGTCTTCATAGGCTGTCATATTTTCCATAAGTGCGAAAACAAGTTCAAATGAGTCCATCATATCATCACAATCTATTACGTTGTCATCTTCATCGTAACATTCTGGTTCATAATCTGGATATTCAGGATAAGGCATGTGTATTCTATCATTACCTTCGACTAATGTCTCGGTCCCATTATCATCATCATTATAGCTAAAGTAAGCATTGCGAACTTTGCCATCCCACTCTGATACAGTTGTACCATCGGAAGTCTGGACCATATTCATGAATAAGACGTCATGATTTCCATCAAATGCTGTAACTAATGTGTAATTTCCTGGAGTCAATTCAACATCCATAATAGCTCTGTTACAGTCTTCCATGCTATCTGGACATTCTGGGTCATTATTGTAGTCTGCTGATGCTGAACCAACTAATCCCGATTCTGTATCTGAAGAATCGAAGTTCTCATACAAGTAAATAGAAGGAGAAGATCCATAACAGTAGTCGTATTCTCCGTCTCTATCATAATCATGACAAGCAGTAGAATAAGACACAAATGTTCCTTCGAATCCGTCTTCGCCTACAGTAAATGCGTGTTCATCATAAAGTACAAAATTTCCAAGTATGCTGTCATGATTTAGATTCATCACTTCTGAAAAGTCTGCCATTGGATGTCCTGAAGATACATTTCCAGACATATTCATAGATGTTCCATCTTCCATGTGCATAATATGCATGTAGTTACCCGTTTCACAGTCCATTTCCTCATCATCATATGAGTAGCATTGTCCTACTGTTACCAAGGTGTAAGTATCTCCTGCTACTAAATTAGCAGGTATGAAATTGTTACATTCGGTATCTGTTTTGTTATCGTCTTTCCAAAAACAATTATAGACTTCAGGAGACATGAAACCATCATGGTCTGGAGTTAGTTCGGTTCCAAGAGAATCACCTGTAAATTCACCAGATAATAGGTAAATATTTCCATGCCAGTAATTAGTATCATTATGGTATTCATCTTCACCGTCATCACAATTCCAATTTCCGTTGTTAACTTGGTTTATCCATACTTTAGTGCCGTCATGACAATCAAACCAATTAACTTCTTCACCTACACAATCACTGTCATTCCATTCCTGACAATCATCTGAGGTATCATTTGGTGTATTGCTATCATACCATTGCTCATCTGCACCATCATCACAGTCACCAGATCCATCATTTACATGGTAGAATGGAATTTCATTTCCATTGCCACAAATGAAATTTGACGAAACAATGTAATCCATTAGAAAATGTGAAATAATCTTTACATTACCGCCCATTTCTGGCGTAAATGTGTATAAATCATACTTTCCTTGATCCCGATCATTTGATGGGCCTCCATCGGTTCCATCGTCATTGTCATCATCGTTGAACATGCTTTGAATAGCATTGTTTGACATAAATTCTTCTGCAGTAATATCGCCATCTTCATAAGCAAACATTGCATAAAAGAAATTACCGTCATCGTCATGGGGAATCACATGCATTTGGATTATCATTACAGTAATCATACATCATTCTCTGACATGACATCCCTGCCATATCGTTGTCCAAACAATCTTCCATCATATCACATTCGTCATCTGTTAATCCAGGCGGACAATTCCAATCATCGTGGTCGCCATGGCCGCCATGGTCATCGTCGTCTCCCATCATCAAGAACTGTTCGTAACAATCTTGTGTGATTTCGTCTCCACTACCACCCATCATGTCTGCACAAAATTGTGCTAAATCTTCTCTAAAATTGTTAGACTCATCTACAGGATAATCACCTTCTAAAGTTACTAACCAATCCCCTAAACTTTCCATTTTAATGTGTACACGTAAGTTTTCGATATCCCAATTATCATCACTGCGGTCATCACCATCATTAGGTCCACTATTTGCTGAAACCCACATTAATCCTGCTTCATTACAAGCTTCTGGAGTAGTTATTGAAAAATCAATTTCATGAGTGTCAATGTCGTAACATACCATCATTGAGTCAGGTCCATCATCGGGACTTGTAACCTCTGAAACAAATCTCTGGTACTCATTTTCGTCTATGACTCCATCATCGCCGCTGTATTGATCAAAGATACTCCTACATTGATCCTCAGATTGGTCTTCAGGACAAATGGTCATCAATTCGTTAAATTCTATGGTACCATTGCCATTTTCATCCAAATCTGAAAATGATGGAAGACCGTGGTCATTGTGATCTCCGTTATCTTCATCATGATCGTTGTCATGTTCTTCGTCATCATGATTTTCGTGGTCTGCACTTGCATTGTAAGCTGGGATAGCTACAAATGCACTCAATACCATCATGAAAATTACTGCTAGCGCTGCTAGTCTGCTTAAGTTCATGAATATTTCTAGTTGAAGGCATATATATAGATTGAGCCTTTAACATATATATGATTGAGCCTTTAACATATATATGATTGAGCCTTTAATTAGGCGTTCCTAAAAGTTGCTCAAACACTGTTGGGAGCGGGTGAGCGCTCCCTAGTGTATGTTGTCTTTACAGACGACGTGATACCAGTGCTATACCGATAACTGCCAATACACCTAGTATTAATCCGAAACCAGGTGTTTCTTCTTCCTCAGTAACTGACGTTGATGGCTCTGCAGCCGTATCGCCAACTATTACTTTGCCAACCATTTGCATTCCAACATGTGGCTCACAGATGTAATGGAAGGTTGTTGCTTCTGTAAAAGTATGTCTGAAATCCACGGTAGTTCCAGTTGCTCCACTGTATACTCCACCTTCTTTCCTCATTTGATCTCCTTCTGAAGAAATTTCGGCAACATTGTGTAGATCAGCTGAATCTGTCCATTGCCAGCATACAGTTTCTCCTACCTTGATAGTTAGAGAAGCTGGGCTGTAAGCATATCCTGTAGAGTCAAGGCCTATAACATGATCGCATGTAGGCATTGAATCTTCTTCCTTAGGCTCTTCTTCCTTAACCGGCATCAATACCTTGTCAATAACATGAATAACTCCATTGCTAACAGGAACATCTGCAATGATTACGGTTGCATTGTTTACTGAGACTGTGTCACCTATCATGAACGAGAGTTTATCGCCGCTAAGAGCTGTAGCTTCCATTCCATCAGTCAAATTAGATGACATTACCTTTCCGCTAACAACATGCATTAGTAGAATATCTGCAAGAGCTGATATTTTCTCATCAGTGTCATAATCATCAAGATTAATTCCTGCAGCTGTAAATGCTTCGTCTGTTGGAGCGAATACTGTGAAAGGACCTTCTCCTTTCAATGTGGTAGTCAAATTAGCTTTCTCTAGAGCTGCAACCAATGATGTGTGAATGGTTGTAGCTGCTGCTGTAGTTGGAATATCAACTGAAGGAATCCACATTTCATCGCAAGTTTCTTCTGTTTTTGACAAATCTACAGCGTGTGTATCCATGTCATAGCAGATTTCTCCAACCGGAGGCGTTACTGTTGTAAGTGAAGGAGGCATCAGAACTTTATCAATAATGTGAATAATTCCGTTAGAAGTTTCAACATTTGCACTAGTAACTGTTGCATCACCGTTTAGAACTACTGTGTCTTCACCGTAAAAATTAACGGTTATAGGTTCTTGAATTAAGGTATTAACTTCCATTCCATCTGAAAGATCACTTGACATTACACTTCCCATTGTAACATGGTAAGATAGAATCATAGCTAGGGTTGCATTTTCTTCATCCGTATCAAAGTCGCTTAAATTCAATCCCATTTCCTCGAAAGCTGAATCTGTAGGTGCAAATACGGTATATGGTCCGTCACCTGAAAGTACGCCTACTAAGTTTGCATGAGCCAATGCTGCAACCAATGAAGTGTGTTCACCAGTAGAAACTGCAGTTGCTGGGATGTTAGGTAGTGTAACTGTTTCAGTAAGTGTAAATTCACCTATCATATTTGAGTGAACAGTACAGTAGTAACTCAAAGTATCATCAACTGTGAAACCATCTTCAAACGAAATTGTAAAAGTTTCTGAACCAGCTATGCCTGAGTTACTTGACCCGTCTCCAGTCAATGTGATTTTGGCACTAGATTCTTGCTCGTAACCAGAGTCACTGATGTAGAATGGGTGACTTGTAGCTCCGTTAAGTCTGTGAAAAGTGTACGTGTTTGTAATGTCTAATTCGCTGATTTCGGTAGTTCCTTCAGAATCTGCGTAAAATTCAAAGTAAGGTTCAGACATTGAACCTCCGCTAACATAAACATGAGTGACATCGTCACCTTCTTCGGCACTAGCTCCGTAGCTAGATTGATCTATACCAACGCTCAAAGCCAACATGATTACGAGAGGCGTAAACATGAAAGGAGCGTAATCTTTCATAATTTTCAAAACTGTGAAAACCGTAAAAACAGCCATAGCGGCAACGGCAGGCACAAGTCTAATTATTTGTTCAACAATTGTTGTTTTCATAATCTATTTGCGTCAAGATGTTATTTAAAAGTTGAAAACTGGTGACTAACTATTCTTTCCTAGTGCCAAATATTGCTTTAATTTTGATTTTGTCGACGATAATCTGCGATACTTTTTACGGCTGATGACATACATTTAGTTACCTTTTTGGCAGTAGGAATATGCAACTTCTCATCCGGACCATGTGCGTTACCTCCAGGCCCTCCTGCGCCAGTTATTATGAACTTTGAATCTGCATATCTTGCCTGTAACATAGCCATTACTGGAATAGTGCCTCCAATATACAAATCCATGAAAGAATTGCCATAAAATTCATTGCATGCTTCTTCTAATGCTAAAGAAACTGAGTCTGGTAATTTAGGAGAAAGAAAGCCATCTGCTACCTCTGTCATCTTAGCTGTAACATGGGCACCATTAGGTGGATTTTCTTCAAGCAGTTTTTGTACTTTTTCAGCTACAAATGTTGCATCTATACCTGGTGGAGTTCTCAGAGAAATCTTCAGATCTGTATTAGTCCTTAGAACGTTACCTGCAGACTCTATTGGTGGAATTCCATCAGCCCCTATAATCGAAAGACTTGGTTTGAGGTTCATGGTTATGAATATATCCAAAGGATCTTCAACTTGCTTTTTTACACCATCTAAAAGTGGAAAATCTTTCATTTCATCCCCTTTCATATCAACTATCTTGGAACAAGTTTTCTTCATATCATCACTAATTTCAAGGTGTAACCATTCAGGTAAAATTTCTCCCGTTTCTTCATCTTCTAATCTAGACAATAATTGTCTTGCCAACCTAAATGACGAAGGCATCACTCCGCTTCCGTGTCCTGAATGCACACCTACTGAAGAAACATTAACTGATAGAGTACCTGCTACTATTCCTCTAAGACTTTGAGTGACCCACAGCCGATCATAGTCCATACCGCCAGTATCAAGAACAATAACCAAATCGGGAATACCTAACTGAGGTTTTAATTCGTCAAGATAAAATTCTAAGTCAGGCGAACCACTTTCTTCTCCTGTTTCAATTAGAAAACGACAAGTTGGATGTGGAATATCTTGTTCTTGCAAACCTAATACTGATAAAACTCCAGCATAACCTCCGTAACCGTCATCAACACTTCCTCTACCAAATAGCCATCCATCCTCTATTACTGGTTTCCAAGGTCCTTTTCCTTCAGACCAACCTGTAGCTTCAGGTTGTTTGTCTAAATGTGAATAAAAAAGAATTTCACCATCAGATTCACCATCAATTGTAACTAATAAAACTGGAGAACGATCTTTAAGACGATGAACTGAAACACTTGATTTTTCTAATGGTAAACTTCGAACCCAAGAAACAAATGTTTCTATTGCTGCATCGAGATAGCCGTTTTCTTCCCATTCTGAATCAAATGAAGGTGATAAAGCTGGAATTTCTATGAAATCACAAAGACTTGGCAATGCTGATTCATCCCATTGCTTGTCAATATACTTAGATAATCTGGAATAGTCAATAGATTTCATAAGATCAATTTCTTGGCTTTCTAATAATTGCAATTAGTGCAATCGATAAGGTTGCTAAAACAAAATTAAAACCAGGCAATGATCCATCTTCGTTACTAATTTCATCAAATATCTGAGATGCTGAACACCCCTCGACATCTACAGCTTCTCCTGCCGGAGTGCCGGGACATACATCACTATCATCATCTATTCCATCATTATCATCATCCATATCGTTTTCATCTAAAATTCCATCATTGTCATCATCTTCATCAAACTTATCAACTATTCCATCATTATCTACATCCGGATCTCCTTCTTCCTTCAAAATCTCATTTCTTTCGTCGTCAGTTAATGGAATTGCTTTGACATAAGTTAAAACATCTGTTTCGTTCTTATCATCCCAAACCCATTGAGGTATAAGTGCCTCATAGTGATTAGTGCCATTTATTTCATATTCTACAACGATTCCGCGCCAGTCATAATAGCAACGTGCATCATTCAAATACTTATCAAAACCCCAGACTTCTAGACAATCTTCAGTACCCGAATCATTTGGTTCTACATAATACTGCTCATCAAACCCACAAAGATTATTTGGATCTTCCTGGCAAGTAGGCCATATACTATGGTTAAATTCCTCTCCAGTAACCCATTCCCAGCCCCCTGACGGCTCAGAATAATTTGGACTACTTAGATTTTGAAAACCCCCTAGCCAATATGTCTCTCCATCTAATAATGAATAAATTAGTTTAGCTTCTTCCTTACTAGATATTGTAGCAAGATGGCCATTTACTCCTTCATAAGTTAAAGTTTTAGCAAAATCTGCAGCCTCAAACCAATTATGGCTCTCAGAATCACTAAAACCTTGAGTGAAATTTGCTGTAAATGTTCCAACTGTATTATTATCTATTGTATTAAAACTAAACCACTCTGTAGGTAAATTATCAGAATAATATTCATTACCGCTTACATCAACGCTTGTAAAAACTTCGCCATAACCTAAACTAACATGAAAGTTAGTTTCTTTCCCTTTAAAATCTTCATTAGGCCATACAAATTCCATTGTGTGATTTCCTACAGTATGAGAACTATTTGGAAAAGACACATGCATCCATTGTCCAATCCATAGCCTATTATCAGATTTATCTGAGAAACTACCTAATAGACTTGAAGTAGGGCCAACACTTTCGAATTCCCAATTATCCCATACTGCATTAATACCATTGATTGCAAGAGTAGGGCCTTCTGAAATTATTTGTTCTGGTTCGTCGTAATGCTCTTCCAACATTTCTCGCTGAATTGATGTTAATTTTTCACCTGAATTGAAATCCTGACCTGAATCATTATTGGAAAGTGTCTCATTTACGTTAGCTAAACGTTGAGTCATTAACCCTCGTGCTTTTCCATCAATCATCGATTCCATTATGAAATTGTCACGGACCCAAGTGATCATCTCTAAAGTAATCAAATCGTTTAAAGTCGCATTATCTTTAACAAGTATTTGGGATTTACCATCATATGCTGCAGTTATATTTGCAATGTTTTCTAAAACATCATCATTATCTGCAGTTCCATTTGCTGCATCACCAAGTAATTTTACAACTTCTGTTCTATATTGTTGGTCAAGAATAGAAAGTTGATAACTTTTTACCAAAAGTTTTCGGAAATTTTCGGACTCTGCATTAGAATACTCTCTACGCATGTAAACATAACCACTAAATTCTTCTGCGTCACACTGATAAACTAAATCGTCCATTTCTGTTAAACCATAAGAATGAGTTGAGTTAAGTATACCATTGGAATCATATAAGCTAAAACCACCATCTACAATCGAAGTATGACCTTCATTAAAAATCATAGTATATTCTAGTTTACTAATTCCATTCATAACTGTAGTCTTTTCTGGTTCTGAAAAATTAAGAACTCCTAAAAATGTTCTATTATCATAATCAAAGTAGGTCTCAGTAAACTGTTTTTGATTTGGAAAGAACTCACCATTATCCATAATCCAGTCTACACCAAAAAACCCTCCAAAATTCTCCCAGTTTATGTAGACATTATTTTCATCTTCAAAATGGTAAGAAGCTACGCCAAATGAATTATCTATATTCAAATTAACTGTCGAATTGCGCTGCAAATACACATTGCCCATGAATGAATCGGGGTTACAATTATTATTTCTCTGATCTAATTCATGCAGATGAAAATCATATTGTAAATATGGTTGATATTCATAAAATTCTTCATCATATTCTGCGCTATAGTTTGGAGTGAAAAAAAGAACTCCTGAAACAAGTGACGCGACTAAAAACAAAGCTACAAATGCTCTTGACATAATAATATGTTAGTCTTATGGTATTTATAGAATGTTGTCAAACAAACTATAATAACTGGAGTTGACCGTAAAATCGTATGGAGCCTTGGTATCGCTCATATATTATTCCTTTCGGATTAGCTTTTATTGCTTTTCTGATTATTACAACGGGAGGTTGGATTCGCATAAATGATGCTGGAGAAAGCTGTCCAGACTGGCCTACTTGTTTCGGTACTTGGGGGTTCGATGTTTCTGCAGATGATCAAGAAGAATGGTGGGAGGAAAATCCAGATGAAATAGACTCCAGAGGTGGAACTCACAGATATACTACTTATCAAATTTTTACTGAATGGGCTCATAGAGCCTTGGTAGGAGTCATAGGCATTCTTGTTGCTTACAGTCACTATACTGCTTGGTCTCTCAGAGATAAAATCGGGGATAGAGTTTACAAAATACATTTTGTATCAAGTATGTTCCTAATTATGCAAGCTGTTTTAGGTTATGTAACTGTTGATTTAGATAATGCCCCATGGACTGTATCTTTGCATCTATTTATGGCTCTTATTTTTACTATTTCATTAATTACTGTTGGATTTGTATGGTGGCAAGGGCAAGCTGGGCTGCCAACAGTTTTTAATGTTGAACAAATAAGTGAAAGATTAAAAAAATATATTTGGTATCTAACTATTATTGTACTCATACAATTAATGATTGGAGCTTACCTTTCCACTAGTTATCACAGAGCTGCTTGTGATATCGGATTTTACAAGGGATGGCCTCTATGCCAAGGTTCAATTTTACCTGTATTGAAACAATTTGGACTCATGCTAAATTATGGACATCGAATCTCTGCAATTATCGTCGGAGGATTGCTATTGTATGTTGAAAGAGAATCGAGAAATGAATTCAAGAATTCAAAATCAATTGTAGACAAAATGCTAAAGATAACTGGCATTTTCTATTTCACAAACATAATTTTAGGTGGTTTGTATGTTGTTACTGCAGTCGATGGAGCTTTCCTTGGATGGCTTTCACTTATACATTTACTTGTAGGGGCCTGTGTATTCCTAACACTAGCTACAACATATTTACTGATTAATTTAACAACACCTAAGGAGAAAAATGTCCCAAACTAAGCCTTCATTACTAAAAATATATTGGATTTTAATGAAGCCTAGAGTTGTTTTCTTGTTACAAGTTACAGCACTATGTGGGATTTTTACTTATGATTTCAAAGAAGGATACGATTCTGGAAGAACATACGTTGATAGCTTTACAACTTCATTAATTGTTCTAATTGGCGGAACCATGGCAAGTGGCGGTTCCATGGCTGTAAATATGTGGTATGAAAGAGATATTGATCCGCTTATGGAAAGAACTGAAAATAGGCCAATACAGTCTGGTTTTATTTCTCCAAATCATGCCCTACTTTTTGGCATTAGTATTTCATTAATAGGAATTATTTTAGTATCATTGCTCACAAACTTAAATGCCGGAATTATTACTGCATTAAGTGCATTATTTTACACCGTAATTTACACAATGGTACTGAAGAGAAGAACGCCCCAGAATATTGTAATAGGTGGATTGGCTGGTTCTACTCCACCAGCAATAGGTTGGGCTGCAGCTTCAAATGAAATTGATGTGTTATTGCCTTGGCTGATGGTTGCAACTATTTTCCTTTGGACTCCAGCTCATTTTTGGGCTTTAACACTTTCAAAAAGAAAAGATTATGGAGAAGCTGGCGTCCCTATGTTACCTGTGATAAGAGGTGAAGATGTAACTCGAAACTACATCCTAGGATACTGCTTATGCCTCATAGTTAATTCTGTACTGATAATAATTCTTGGAAGTACGGGATTGATATTCATGATTTTAGGAATCTCTCTTTCACTATATTTTGCCTATTTAGCATATAATTTAACTAAAACAAAATCTTCAGACGATGCATGGGCATTATTTAAATTTTCAAATGCATACCTTTTTTCACTTTTCATTTTCTTAGTATTTGATACGGCCTATTTACTATAAATCTATAGCGAACTTTAATAATGGCATTCTATATACAACAGATAGTTTACTTTTAAGTGGATAAAAATGTCGTTAATCAGTGACCTAATTTACTTTGAAAATCCAGCTATATGGGATAGCTTCGGAGGCACTAGCTCCGGATTTGGTGGATTAACATGGCAAATGTTTATCTGGTCTGTAGTAGTAGGTGTTTTGGTTATTGTTTGGCTAATGTACAACTTAATTTACTTTAGACGTAAAGAAGGCGATCCTGAACCTAAAGATGCCTTAAAAGCAGGAGTATTCCCTCATGAGAGAGGAGATGTTAAGATTGAATTAACATGGACTATTGCCCCTTTGATTCTTGTGTCTTGGCTTACTTTCCTATCATTGGCTCCTTTGGATTACATGTGGGATGTTCCAGACAATGGAGATGCCGATGTCACTGTAGATGTTACTGCAGGATCTTGGTACTGGGGATTTGAATACGCTAATGACTATGTAAAGCCTGAAGAATTTACAAAGTGTTCTTCTAATATAAATTGTCTAGAAGTACCTGCAAATAGCATTATTCGTTTTAACATTACATCTCAAGACGTTTTACACGCTTTTTACCTTCCTGATATGGGAATTAAACAAGACGCAGTTCCTGGATTGGATACAGCTACATGGGTTGACACTAGTATGGTAACTGCTAGAGATGAACCTTACCGAATTTACTGTACTGAATATTGTGGAAATAGCCATTCTCAGATGCTAGCTGAAATTTATGTCACTGAGGTTAATAATGCTTAGAAGTAAGGCAATAGGAATAGGAATATTATTAAGTATTATTTTTGCAGTAACTGCAGTTCCAACTGGAGAAACGAACCCAGGCGGAATTGATCCAAGTATAAGCACATTAGTTGAAGCAAATGGCTGCAGTTGTCACAACATAGGTGACGGAGATATGAATAATCCAAACTCGGCAGTTATTCTAAATTTAACAATGCCTTCTAATTTTACCGCAGGTGAAACTTACACTTTAATATTAAATATTTCAGGTGGACCTAATGATATTGCGCCCATGATAGAAGGTCCAAATATGGGTGGATTTATGCTAAAAGCATCATCTGGAGTTTTAACTCCTATTGATGATAATGTTTGGAAACCTGCAGATGCAAGTTATCTAACACATACAGAAGATGGAAACAACTTGAGAGAATGGAGCTTTAACTGGACAGCTCCTGACAGTGATTCGATAGTTACTAGCTTCATGGTTTACGGCAATTCTGTTAATGGAAATGCTAAAGATCCTTCTGATAACGCAGGAAACTCTGGAGATTACTGGAACTCAGTTACATTTGCATTGGCAGGTAAAAATGCCCAGATTGCAGAAAGCGGGGCTCATGGTGAACTATCTGGCCCTAAGAAAGTGGTTTATGGATTTGGTATAGTATTCATCACTTTAGCAGTTGTAGTTGTTGGATACCGAATGGTCGATCAAGACGAATCATTTGAAGAAGTAATGAAGAGCTACTGGAAATGGATTTACCCTTGGCTTACAACTACAGACCACAAATATATTGGAACCCTTTACATCGTAACCGGTTTTGCTTGGTTCTTCATTGGAGGAATTCTGGGTCTACTAATTAGATGGCAATTATATGAGCCTCGAGTTGACGGGGATTTCTTAACTTATCAGGAATATAATTCTACATTTACAATGCATGGAACGACTATGATTTTCATGGCAGCCATGCCTATTATTTTTGGATTTGCAAATTACTTGATTCCTCTTCAAATTGGTGCAAGAGATTTAGCATTCCCGAGACTAAATTCATTCGGTTATTGGCTACTTCCTACAGGTGGTATCGTATTGTACATGGGATACTTCACTGGAGGTGCTGGTGACGTAGGTTGGACTGGATATGCACCATATTCTTCAGGTGCTTCTGCCACAAGGCCAGGTACTGATTTCTGGGTTGCAGGACAATTAATGTTGGGAGCATCTTCGACACTAACTGCTGTTAATTTCCTAGTAACAATGCTGAGAATGCGCGCTCCAGGAGTCACTCTAATGAAAATGCCACTATTTGCTTGGTCTATCCTTGTAACTGTATTCTTACTTCTGTTATCTATTCCTGTATTCACTGTTGCTTTAATTTTACTAATGGCAGATCGTACTTTTGGAAGCTTATACTTCTCAGGTCCAGATTCTGATCCGATTTTGTGGCAGCACTTATTCTGGTACTTTGGACATCCGGAAGTTTACATTGTTATTTTGCCTGCTTTTGGCGTTCTATCTGAAATAATATCTACATTTTCAAGAAGACCAATTTTTGGATACACTTCTATGGTTTATGCAATGGCTACAATAGGAATAATTTCATTCGTAGTTTACGGTCACCATATGTTTACTACAGGTGCTGACCCGTTATTCCGTTTCATTGTAATGCTAACAACAATGTTAGTTGCCGTACCTACAGGAATTAAAATTTTCAATTGGCTTGCTACTATGACTGGTGGATCTGTAGTTCTAAATACGCCAATGATGTTCTCATTAGGTACTATTATTACTTTCACTATCGGAGGAATTACTGGAATTATTTTAGCTTCGATTCCATTAGATATCGCTTTCCACGACACTTATTTCGTTGTGGCTCACTTCCACTATGTGTTGATTGGAGGAACTATGTTTTCTTTCATAGCTGGAGTTTACTATTGGTATCCTAAAATGACTGGAAAAATGATGAATGAAAGATTAGGAATTATACATTTTGCGACTACTTTCATCACTTTTAACGCTGCATTTTATCCAATGCACAACGTAGGAATCTCTGGTATGCCAAGAAGATATGCCACATATGATGCTTCACTAACTGAATTAAATCAATTCATTAGTATTTTCGCAATGCTATTCGGTTTAGCACAACTAATTTTTGTTTACAACGTATTTTACTCTTATAGAAATGGTAAAGAAGCTGGAGATAATCCGTGGAATGGATGGTCTTTAGAATGGGCTACCTCATCTCCACCTCCAGAGAACAGTTTCATTGAAATTCCTACATTACTCGATGCCGAAGAGGAGGCTGAAAAGAGTGAGTGATGGACACGATGAGCACCATGCCCACATAGAAACTCCTGCGCCTTTCCTATTCTGCGTTGCCACTGCAATCATGTTTATTGGTTTAGTCATGGCTACTGCCGGTGGTGAAGATAAAACTGGAGATACCGGTTACTGGTTTGTATTCATCATAGGACTTATTGGAATTTTTACTGCATTTTTCATGTGGGTTCAAGACTATTGGAATCTAGAAGGTGAGGAAGATGCCCACATAGAAACTTATCATAAATTCTGGGATACCATTTCAACACGGAAATTTGGAATGTGGATTTTCCTGTTGACTGAAGTCATGGTTTTCAGTACATTACTAAGTGCATATTTGAGATATAGGGCATCTATGCCAGACTATTCTCCAGACATTGATTGTGGATTATACTTTGAAGATTGCTGGGTACCTGCTGCTGATGTTATCAGAAGTCACTTGATTTTTGGAGTGATTAATACGTTTGCACTTCTTCTAAGCAGTTTAACTGTCGTTTTGGCATTATACGCTGCTAAAAACAACAACCCAAGGGCAGTTACTAGATATCTGACTGTTACTTTTGTCCTAGGGGCTATGTTCTTAGCTCTAAAATTATGGGAATGGAATGAAATGAGACATTATAATTTCTGGGATGAGTCTCATAACGGATGTGATGTTTTAGCTGGACAAAGTATCGCTGATCATTGTATTGCTCCAAAATACGCAAATGGTTTTTGGCTTGATACTAGTATTGAAGGCAGTACTTTTTACATTACTACAGGAATGCACGGTGCCCACGTCTTTATTGGGCTAATTGCATTAGGATATTTGATTGCAAAATCTAACAAAGATGGATACAATGAAGAAAACCACGAAACTATTGAACTATTCGGATTATATTGGCACTACGTTGATTTGGTTTGGGTCTTTGTATTCCCATTTTTCTATTTATATTGAGGTAAAAAAATGAGTGAAGAAACTAAAACTGAAAAAAGCCATGATGAACACCATGACCATTCTTTCCCAAATTGGGTAACTTTTGGACATACTGATGACCCTGTAGATGGATTCATCAAAATATTTGCGTGGTTAGTTTTTTGGACAATTTTAGAAGTATTGGCGATAGTTCAAGAATTTGACTCTTTTGCATTAAATATGCTAATCCTATTCGGTATAGCACTTATCAAATGCTGGTACATTTGCTCATTCTTTATGCACATGACATGGGATCCTCCATTAGTTTACCAGACCGCTTCTGTACCTTTGTTTTTCTTAGCTGTTTTATTCTTAGCTGTAGGACTAACTACTCCTGGTGCCGTAGATGATTTAGCTACTATTTGTGGATTCTAAAGCTGAGTATAGACAAATAACCCAAACATAGTTAAGATATAGTAAGGAACCAAAACTGCAGCTCCTTCATAGTCTTTTGATATTCTCTGACCTAACATTAGAATAGCTAAAGATGAAGCTGCTAAAATTAAGCCCATTATCCCATAAGAATATTCATTGTAAAATAAGGCCATAATTGAACCAAATATAGATAACAACCCTGATAATATTTCAAATATCGTTACTTGTATTAAACCAAATGTCGAAAAATTAGCTAGAGGTGTCTTAGCAAACTTCCCAGTAATGAAATCTAACTCACCTTCCCAATTGAATATTTTATCAAAACCAGATTGTGCCATAACAATACCAAGAAAAGCAGAAATGCTGGCACCAATTATGCTAATATAGCTAAATTCAAAATCAAAAAATACTAAATTATCTTCACCAAATCCTAGTAATGTCATATTGGATAATATGAACGCGGCTATATGGCCTTAACTTATCTACAGCATAAGAAGTTGAACATCGTGATAAACTGAGGCGTAAGTCCATTCTATTCCTCTCCAAACTACCCTAACATTACCTTCAGCATCTATAATGTATAGTTTATTTGAATGACTAACTCCATAATTTTTCACTTCATTTACAGTTTCAATACCACTTTCATAACCTAATAAGTCCGAAACAATCGATAGCATCTCTGAGTCTGAAATATGATCTTGATTCCAGTGGCCGAAATAATCTATAATCTGAACAAGTTGTTCTGAAACATTAATTGGAGATGAACGATTATCTATTCTGTATACTAAATCATCATATGATTCTCCACCTATAAATGTGTCAATTACTTGAGGAGGACCAGAGGACAAATTACCTTCTAACAGTACCCAGCTAGGATATCTTGCTTCGAAGCCAAAAGCTGCCATCATCGTTCCTTCTTCATCATGTAAATAAGGCCAAGAAACATTATGCTCAGACGCAAAGTTTTCTATGGTAGACATATTATCTATATTCCCACCCAAAGAATAACCTCCAACTGAAATTATATCTACTTGATTTGAAAAGTTTGAATGAAACTCCTTGAGCGCAGGAATTTGTGAATTGCAGGTCGGACATCCTGTATGGAAAAATTCGATCAAAGTTAAATTATTATCATAATAATCTCTAGATTTATAGGTGGTATCATTTACTCCTGGTAACGTCCAGCTTGAAGGAAATTGTTGTGAAATAAAAGCCTCTACTGCCCGAAGTGCAAAATCTTCGCTTATAACTCCTCCAGCCTGATTAAATTCTTCTAATGCTAGAATAATGTCATATTCTATATCGCCTTGTTCAAAAGAAAAATTTAGATTACTATAATTAGGATCGGTAATACATACGTCTTTACCAAAATAGGTGTCATTTGAATCTTGCACAAATCCAGGATTACAATGGCATCCATCGTATCCTTCCATATAGTGTCCGTTACCAGAACAAGCTTCCTCATCTATATCGACATACACTCTATAATCTGCCCAAACTGAAACCATCTCGCCAAATGAATCATTTGATACTGAAGTTAAAAATTTCCAATCTGCATTATTATTTTCTGAAAATGAAGCTAAGCGCTCTGGAGTATCTCTGACTGGATCTACAGTTATTGAAATAAATTCTACCGATTCTCCATAGTCTTCCCCTAATTCCTCTGATAATTTTCTCAATTGATAAGTTAATGCAGGACATATATCTGGACAACTAGTATACAAAAATGAAACTACTACTATCTTACCCTCGTACATCGTTAAGTTAACTTCATTTCCATTTTGGTCTACTAATGAAAAATCTGGGGCTTCGCCTGAAGGGCAAATTTCTTCTGAAACATCTTCACAATCCTCTCCCCAAAATTTGCCTGAATTGCTAGAGTTTGTTAACGCGTCAAGGCAACCTGTTGTAAGTAAAAACAAGCAAAGTGCGAATACGAAAGGAACTCTTGGATTCATTATTATTACGTCATGCTGAAACTTATATAAAATTTACACTAAATATATTTTTCAATTTGTGCTGATAATTGACTTTCTGATAATATGCCTGAGTGGCTGTAAACAATTTCTCCATTTTTGATAAAAGCTAAGGAAGGATACGATGAAAAACCATAATCTCGCATCAAATCTCCAGAGGGGTCATATAAATGAGGAAATTGCATATTATATTCTATTTTAAAGTTGGCAATACTTGAAGCTGAATCTTGACCACTTCCCAACTTGTAGCCACCTATTGCAAACATATCTACTTGTGACGAATAATTTGCATGGACATCGTTCAAAATTGGTGCTTGAGTTTGGCAAGCTCCACATTTAGAGTTGAAAAATTCAACAATTGTTAAACGATTATTGTAATAGTCTTTAGAAGAATAAATTTCACCTGACTGAGGATCTTCAAGCTCCCACTCTTCTGCACGAGGATCGCCCATTTCATAGAAAAAAGCAAAATATACTCCTAATCCTACCACTAAAATAACTGCCAAAGGAAGACCGTAGGTCCACAAGGCATTATTTGCTGAAGCTCTTCTAGCTTGCATTTTTTCTTCAAAATCTCTAGATGATTTTTGTGCTAATTTACGTTTTCTTTTGGATGCCATTGTTGCTAATTAACTCCTTTATTTCACTACCATATTCAGTTATGCAGAAAAAAGTTGCTGCGATTGTCAAAACAAAAGCTACTACGCAAAAAGGACACCATTCATGAATTATGAATGCCTCTGCATAAGTTAGATATGAACCGAAAATAACGCCAATGACGCCAGTAATTGGTAAAAGAATTTTGTTGTAGTATGTACGCTCTAAATCCATATTCAAATATCGGTCTAAGGACAACACTATTAACATTAGAAATCCGACAACTCCCAGCCAAGCAACTGGAATGCCAATTAACTTTGCCTGATCACTAGCCAGAACTAGACCACAATCGAGACCTGGAAGATTCTCTGTCGGACAACCTGCACCCTGAGAAATTAAATGATGTAAATAAGACAAATATATCGCATCGATAAGGCCAATTAAAGAAATAAAAATTATAATTTTTAATGATCTATCTTCAGATTCCATACTCATTACCAATCATTATCATAACATATAAATAAGTAACATTTAAAATATTTGAATTCAACCAAAATAAACAAAGACATTTATTAGAGGCTTCATATGAGTACTAGTGATATATTATGCATGGACCATCTGAAGGAATAAGTGAAGAAACTGACGAAGCAAATTCTGCTGTGAAAATTGTTGGTGGAAACGTTTTTGTAGAATTAGATCCCGATCACCCCGGATTCAAAGATGAAGGTTACAGATCAAGAAGAAATGAAATTGCAAAAATTGCTCTTGAATGGAATGAAATGTCTATGGAGGAACGAAGGGCGAAAAAAATCCCACATGCACCCTATTCTGAAGATGAAGATGCTGTTTGGGCTGCCATTATGGAAAGAATTACTCCTGTACATGAAAAATATGCATGTAAGCAATACCGTGAAAACGCAAGAAAATTGGGCTTGCCAAACGATAGAATACCTCAATTACAAGAAGTTAGTGAAACATTAGAAGAAATGACTGGTTTTAGACAAGAACCTGTTGGAGGTTTAGTGCATCCAAAAACATTTCACACTGCTCTTGCAAACCGGGTTTTCCTTTCAACACAATATATTAGACATTCGTCAAGACCATTTTACACTCCAGAACCTGATGTAGTACATGAACTTGTTGGACATACTGCAATGCTAGGCGTTCCTGAGTGGGCCGAACTAAATGTGCTCTTTGGAGAAGCTGATATGAGAACTGAAAGTGAAGCTGCAATTATTCGCCTAGGGTCTGTTTATTGGTATGTACTTGAATTTGGAGCTTGCCGAGAAGATGGAAATGTAAAATCTGTAGGGCCTGGTTTGTTATCTTCATTTGGAGAAATGGAACATGCATGTGCATCTGGCGAAGTTGAGTATCGAAAACCTAATTTTGAAGAAATGGAAACGCTCCCATACGATGTTACAAAATATCAACCAATCTTATACATTTGGGATTCTTTTGAAGAAATGTATGAAAAAACTAAAGAGTTTGTAACTAATTGGGGAACTGACAAAGACCCAAGAAAAGATTTACACAAATAAATTAATCTTCTTTGTAAGCATATTCTTTTAACTTTTCTAAAGAAACCATATCTAAAGCTGATTCATGTGTAGCTTCGAGAATTACATAAGGTGCCATATCTGAATCACATGCTTCTACCCATCTTGATAAGCAAAGACACCACCTGTCACCTTCTTTTAGTCCTGAAAAACCTGGAACTGGAGTACTAAGATCATTACCAGCACCTTTGGAAAAAGCTAAGAAAGTCTCAGTCATTACTACACAGATAACATGCCTTCCAAAATCACTATTGTCGGTATTACAACAGCCATCTCTGAACCAACCAGTCATAGGGTCTGTAGAGCAAGATTGCAGCTTACCTCCTAAGACATTTATTGATTCTTCCATATTACTTATCTCTATATTCTCTAAGATTATCAATTATTGTAAATGCAAGTGCAGCTCTTTCATTTCGAGTGAAATCAGATTCTAGAGTTTCCATTATCGATTTTATTTTAATTGAAGATTCAGGATCTTCTTCTGCAAGTTTTTTTGCATGCTCCATTTGAGCTTCATTAATACAATAAACTGAATCTCCTCCAAGGATTGATACTGGGCTAAGAACCATGATTAAACTGTAAAACTCACATCGACATTTGGAGCTGGATCTCCTGTGCTAAAACTCGAACCACAGCCGCATGAACCTTTCGCATTTGAGTTTGTTAATCTAAAGCCAGGTTCTATTAGATCGTTTGAAAAATCTATTGAAAGACCATCTAGAAATACTGAACTTACTTTATCTGAAACTACGCGAAGTTTGTCATCAGTGTAGTATATTTCATCAACATCTGCCATATTATCATCTAACACTGCGTCGTAAGTATTTCCTGAGCATCCACCGGACTTAACTCCGATTCTCAAGAAAGTACCTTCCGAGACTCCCATCTCATAAAGTTTCGCCTTTGCAGCCTCTGTTACCTTAATGTCCATAACATTCTTAATTTCAAGGAGATTTAATAGTTACTGTATACTAAAATCGTATAAACTGCCCAAATATAGACCCAATGTGAGAACATTAGCTGTCTTAGTTGCATTGATGCTTTTTGTACCTGGAAGTGACGCTGAATCTAGCCCTATGGAGCAATCATACGAAGGGAATCCTATTGTCATAATTAATTTGACATATGAAGCAGGAATCGGTGGTGGAAGTGACATTGAAGGTGAGATTGTAATTGAATTGTTTCTAAACTGGGCGCCTATTACTGTAACCAACTTTGTAAACTTAGTAGACCAGTCGTTTTATGATGGAATTTTCTTTCATAGAGTTATTGATGATTTTGTCATTCAAACGGGAGATGATACTTGTACTACAATTGGAATTTATCCTGCAAGTGACCCTTCATGTGGAAGTAATGGATCCGACGAAAATATTCCTTTTGAGGCGAATGCTAATCTTACTCACATAAACGGAGCCGTAGGAATGGCAAGAGGTGTAGACCCCGATTCGGCATCAAGCCAATTTTATATCTGTGATGAATCACAGCATGGGCTCGATAATGGAAATCGTTCACAAGATGATGACCCTGGATATGCAGTATTTGGCGTTGTGAGAGAAGGTATGGACATAGTGCAAGCTACTGCTCAAGTTCCAACATCAAACGATCCTGCAAACCGTCCACTTTACGAGGTCCACATAAACTCTATAACTTTAGAAGGATTTGTCACCAACTCCAATCAAGAAAAAGAAGAAAAAAATATTCCAAACATTAGTTTTAGTCTTTCGATATTATCAATAGGACTATTAACACTATTACGTAGAAATTAAATATGGACTCTATAATATTTCAGGGAAATGTAATCGGTATGCTGGCATACATAGTCTCTGCAATGCTCCTTTTTTCTTGGATAATTAGAGATATTGAAGAAAATTTAGTAGAAAGAAAATTGTACATTGCTTGTGGGTTAGGTGTTGTTCTTGGTACATTCGCAGATATTATTATGATATTAGGAGGAATAAACGGTTACAATGAAGATATTGGTTATGCCTCTAAGATATTAGTTTCACCAATAATAATTCTAATTTTTCTATTTATCGGTGTCAATAGGAAAACTTTCAAAGAAGAAACTGGGGCGCCCTACTATTCTGCAGGATTTGGATTATTTTATGGAGGTTCGATTGAGTTTTGGAAGTTACTAGTAACTGAAGAAGTTCATGATTTATCTATGTTTGATTTTTTAATTATAGCTGCATTTGGTTTCTCTACGGTAGTATTCCTTGGAGGTGCTGCAATGTGGGTTTCTTACGGAATTCAGAGAAACGAAGGTGCTAGAGTGGCCAGTAGATTCGCCATTCTTTACTTGGTTCTTTCATTTCTTAACACTCTTGCACTTGAAGAAATACACTATGGCATCTATGATACAATTATTGTTCCAATTATCTCTCTTTTGGGCTTTTTTGTAATTTCTTTTGCCGTTTTCCATCAAGCAAAATTAAAACTGCCACTAATTGGAAAGAAAAAAAAGAAATCACTAAAAACCTAGTCTTAACTTGTAGAAAACATGGAACAACGAATTTTTGCCGGAATTACTGTAGGAATCCTACTTTTGTCATCACTATTGTTATACATTAATAATGATGAGGAACAAAATGATGAATACTACATGGGCGACAATGGCCTTGTTCCTGTTTGGGAAAGAGTAAATCAAAACTTCAATACAACTGGATCTTACAGTTATACTCTTGTACCTGGTCAATACAATATTAACGGGCCTGAAAGTGTATTTATTGATGTAGATTTACCTAGTTCTGAGCTAGGGTGTACTATAACTGATGACTGCGAAGTTCATCTCGGACTCTGGTTACCCGATGTTCCTAATGGAACTAAGATTCCAGTAATTGCAGATGTTGGACCCTATTATGACGATGGAGACGTGGATGCCCTAACTCCTGCAAATCGTCTCGGTAAATTCTTAATTGAAAATATGGTTCCATATGGATATGCTGTTGCTCAAGTTTCAGTATTTGGAACGGGAATGTCTAACCATTGCATGGATTTTATGGGATTAAGTGAGCAGATGGGGATTGATGCAGCTGTTACTTGGTTAGGTACTCAAGAATGGAGCAACGGGAACGTAGGTATTGTTGGAAAATCTTACGACGGAACAACTCCTTGGCAGGCTGCTATGTTCGGTAACTCTCATTTAAAAACTATAATTCCTATTTCAGGATTAATTGGAGTTCATGACCTAATGTGGAAAAATGGATCTATGGAGGCCAGAGGATTGGCTATGCATAATGGAGTCTATGGCTCATTTGGATGGGATGGTGATAGTGAAGATTGGCAAACTGTCTGTAGAGGATATGCTGAAGGATATGCAAACGGCCCTGCCGCTTATTTGGCTGGTGACGAAGTGAACTACGCAGGGAATACATATTGGACTGATCGTCATTTTTTAGAAAGAACAATACAAAACTATAATGGTTCGATATACTTTATTCACGGAATGCAAGATTGGAATGTAGACCCGCATATGGCATTCCCAGCATACAAACAATTGCAAAATGCCGGATTCGAAATTAAAGGATTATTTGGGCAATGGGGTCATCACTATCCAGATAGACCTGGTGATCACAATGGAATGTCGGAAGGTAGAGGGGCTGAAGCTTATCCTCAGTCTGTAAGATACGATTGGGCTCAGGACTTACTTGAATGGTTCAATTACTACCTGTATGATGGAAATATGAAACCTGCACTCCATGTTGAAATGCAAGATAATATGGGTGGATGGAGAGTTGAACAAACTTGGCCTGTCGATGACAGAGAGCTTTTGCAATTACCAATAAGTGAAGGATTGAACGTAGTATCTGGTAGTGGATTGGTTGGGCCCACAAACACTCTAACACTTGAAACTGATATTTTTGAAAACGAAACTCGCATATCTGGAATGCCTACATTTCACGTGGATGTTACTATACCTCCAGGACAAACCTCAGGCCATCTTTACATTGAATTATCTATTGCAGGAGGAATACATCTCGGACATGGAGTTATGGATCTAAGATATCACGAAGGGGGAAGAGAATGTGGCCAACCTTGTGCAGTTACTGGAACTGTAAATGCAAAGATGGAAATGTTCGCACTAGACGTAGTAATTCCTGCTGGAAATGCATTAGAACTAGTCATTAGTCAAACAAATGATGATTATATTCCATCTCCCGTCAGCAGTGGCTATGTTACAATTGGAACAAACCAAAATAGTGTTTTAACATTGCCAATTATTGATAGAAGTCCCGAAGATTTGTTTATGCCACCTATTTGGTATGATGAAGAAATATAAATTAATCTGAATTGCGTGATTCAATTTCTTTGATTAATCTTTGAGCTTCGTCTAATTCTGCATTTTCTTCTTTAGCCATAGGCTCTTCTTCTTTAGCTACACGCTCTTCTTCTAAATTTTGATTACTCTTTAAAATATTAATTTCTTTTTTTAAAGATTCTAGTTGTTTATTTTCATTATCCTTGAACTGCTCTGCCATTTCTGATATCTGATTTTTAAGAGAATTCATTTCTTCGTTTTCAGATAATTGATTATTATCATTGATAGTATTCATTTCTTGCCTAAGAAGCTTGAGCTCATCCATAAGTGCATTAACTGCAATATTTTCTCCCTCTTTGGAATTATCAAATTCAACTTCTTCATCTATAATATCAGGTAAATCCTCAACTAAATTTGATACTTCATTTGGCTCTTTAGATATTCTAGTTTTAGTAATAGTGTCATCAGTTTCTTCAATAATTGTATTAACTTTTTTTTCTTCAAATGAAGAGGACGAGTCCCCTTGGTGAAATAAGTGAACATCTCTTTGTGGGAAAGCAATAACAATATTTTTTTCCCTCAACTTTTCAAATACCTGATGATGCAAATCTGAGTTTATTTGCCTTATTTTAATTACATTTTTTATCCATGCAACTAATGCAAAATTCAAAGTAGAATCTCCAAAATTTTGAAACCTAACTAAAGGTTTTCTTGTAGGATCATCTTGCTCAATGTTTGAATTCTTCTTTGCTACCTCTAACAAAGCTGCTTCAACGTCATCGGGATTTGAATCATAAGAAACTCCAACTTCAATCCTTAAACGATAATACCTATCTGGCTTGGTTAAATTTAATATATTTTGATTGGCGAGGGAATTATTTGGAATTATAATTATTACGTGATTTATGATATCATATATCTTTGTTGAGCGAAGGCCGATTTCTCTAATTAAACAATAAGTATCATTGAAATAAATCATATCTCCTGTCTTGAAACCCTGATCAAGCAATAGGAGAATTCCGGAGAAAAAATTACTAAGTGTATCTTGTGCAGCCAATGCAATAACTAGACCAACAACACCTACTCCTGCAACAAGAACTCCAAATTCTACATTGAATGTTGATAAGAAATTTGTAATACCGAAAACTATAATCAAAATTGAACCAAGAATGTCTAGCAAGGGACCATATTGCGTATCTGACTTACCTACAGTTATCCAATCTGCCATTAATGGAACCAGATAATTACTATAACCTCGTAAAACAAAAATAGTAATAAACACAACAAAAGAACCGTCTGCAATTTTTGTTAGAACTAAAACGTAAGCTTCAATTGATGAATTTGTTTCTGCTATTTCTGTAAAGAAATAAGACAAACTCCATGTTATTATTAACCAAAATACTACTGTAGTAGGATCCCATTCCCATTTACTCAAACCTCTAAAATAAAGAACAATAGGTATAATGAAAGTAAGGGTAAGAAAAATAACAAAGAACATTAAAATTAACATCCAAATAGCCTCATCTGTAAAAATAACGTAATCTTCTCCTGTTTGCCGATTCGTTATTGAATAGTAAGGACTAGGAACAATTTTATCAATTGTAGAACGCATTACTACCATTGTAAAAACCGAAAGAAAAAGTCCAAAAACTCTGACAAAAGGAAAATCTTGTCTAAGTCCAAAAACCTTCGTTGAAGAAGTACTCACAAATATACACTTAAAAATACATTTATAAATTAATTAGGTGAAACAGTATATAGCTACCTATTGTTGGATATAAAATGAGTTCTGTTTTGAAAGATAACGACATTGCAAAGGCCATAAAAGGCATGGATGGATGGAGTTACGACGATGTTTACAGGTGCATAAGGAAAGAATTTAATTTTGATAGTTTTGAGTCTGCAGCTACATTTGTACAACATGTTGCAAGTATAGCTAGTGAAATTAGCCACTATCCTGAAATTTTAATTTACAAAAAAGGATCAGTAAGAATAACTGCAACAACACCTGATGAAGGTGGAGTGACTGAAAATGATGTCTCCCTTATAGAGAGCGTAGAAATACTAGTTAGCTAAATAATTTGTAATAAAAAAATTAAGAAATTGTTAATTCTTTAACAAGATACTCATCCGAATGTTTATCAATGTATTCAATTAAATCTGAGACGTGTGGAGATTCTAGCAAAATTTCATTTGACTCATGGTCTATAATTCGAAATGGCATTCAATACACACTGCACTAAATTATATATAATTTTCTAAAAGAAATAAGCCTTTATTGGGCCACTTTAATGGGAGTAAGTGAAACAATACATTGACTTAGTTAATGAAGTCTTAAAACGTGGAACTAGAAAAGAAAATAGAACTGGTATCGACACAATATCTGCATTTAATATTAACTATTCAATCGACTTAAACGAAGGATTTCCACTACTAACTACAAAAGAAATTTCATGGAAGAATATTGTAATAGAAAATTTATGGTTTTTGTCTGGAGATTTGCATATCGGGCTATTAAAAAAGCATGGTTGTAAATTTTGGGATCACTGGGCTGATGAAGATGGTTTTGTACCTAGTGCTTATGGTAATTTTTGGAGAAAGTTTCCAATACATGGAAATGATGAATACAATGATCAAGTTAAGTATGTTTTAGAAACTTTAAAGAAAAATCCGAACAGCAGAAGAATGGTAGTTAGTGCTTGGGCTCCCGGAAATGCTCAAACTAGTGGTTTACCTCCTTGCCATCTTTTGTTCATTTTCAATGTCCAGTATGATAAAAGTGGAGAACCACGATTATGTGTACACTTAACTCAAAGAAGTTGTGATGTAGCATTAGGAGTTCCTTACAATATAGCAGGATATTCATTCTTGTTACACCTTTTTGCACATTTATCAAGTATGAAAGTAGGTACTTTCGGACATACTCTTGTTGACGCTCACATTTACACAAAAAAAGCAGATGGAAGTATGGAAGAATATGATCATATTCCTGGCCTAGTAGAGCAAACGAAAAGAGAAATAAAACCTTTACCTAAACTTAAGATTGATTCAGAAATAAAAACTTTAGATGATGTAATGGACTTATTAGACAAAGACACTGAAACAATAATGTCTAAATTTAAATTAGAAAATTATAATCCTGAACCATTTATTCCTTTTAGAGTTGCTGTATGAAAGGCATATTAGTAGCTACCTCACCTGAAGGCATTATTGGGAAGAATAATACTATTCCTTGGCATTATCCTGAAGATCTCAAAAGGTTCAAAAAACTTACCATTGGAAAAACAATAATAATGGGAAGAAATACTTGGGAATCACTGCCGATAAAACCTTTACCTGAAAGAAGAAATATAGTTATTACAAGTAGCACGATAGAAAATATTGAATGCTTCAAAAGTATTACTGAAGCTGTAGATACATGTAAGGGCGATATATGGTTTATTGGAGGTGCTGGAATCTACGAGGAATCTATGAATTTAGCTGATTTTATTGACATGACATTAGTACCAGATAGTGTAACTGGAAATAATTGTATTTACTTTCCTAAAATTGGAAATGAATGGAAAGAAAGTGAAACTAAACCTCTAGAAAATAGCTCAAAATTATTGCATAAAATTTACACCCGTAGGGTGTAAGACACCTTTATATCTGTACGGCCTAGGTAACTACGGAGAAAAATGTCTCGTAAAATAACTGCTTTATTGCTAGCCATGCTGATGTTACCCTTTTCAGCAATGAACACATTAGCTGATGAAAATGATCCCGATTTATCAATAAATGGTATAAGTTTTAGCGAAGATTCGCCTACTGGTGGAGATGATATTACTATTACTGCTGAAATTGCTAATGATGGTGGAACAAGTGGACTAATTAGTGTGACTACAAACGTTAGTTTTTATTCTGATTCTGACTTTATTGGTAAACAAACGATAACTATTCCTGGTGGAAATACTGCTGATGCTGAAATGGACTGGACGGCTGTCGGAGGCACTCATACCATTAAAGTAATCGTAGACGAAGAAGAGCAAATTACAGAATCTGATGAGGACAATAATCAAGATACTGAAAGTATTACTGTTTCTTACCCTCCTATCTTACTTTTAGATGATGATAATAGTGGAAACAATGGAGGTTCTAGAACTGAAACTGACCAATATTACGCCAACGCACTAGACAATTTGACTAATCCTATTGCTTATGATATTATTAGAGTAAATAGTAGTGCAGATGGCCCTGGAATTGATGTCTTATCTGAATATCAAATGATTATTTGGGTATGTGGAACTGATTACCAAAGTGGAGATACAGATGTGACTTTTACGGACAATGACAAAACAAATGTTGCCGAATATTTAGAAGGTGGAGGTGCTATGTGGGTAATAGGCATGGATATTCTGTATGATTTTGATACTTCAGACGGAGATCGTAGTAGTGGGGATTTTGAATATGATTACCTGGGCGTAAGTTATGCTGATAATGATAGGGCGACTCCTGCCGTAGTTTATGGAGTAGATGATGACCCTATTTCTGATGGTATAGAATACAATGCTGATGCAATAAGTTCAGATTTTGCTGATGACGTAAACCCTAGAAGCGGATTTGAAAAAGTACTGAGCTCAAATGGAGACTATAACATTTCAACCATAAGGACTGAGGATGAATTCAAATTAGTATTCATGACTATCGATTTTAGTTCAATTACAAGTAGTGATGATAGAGACGAATTTATGGAAAATGTCGTTGAATATTTAGTTGAGCAATTAGAAAATGATGTAAGTTTAAGTAGATTTAATAATCCAAAGGATGAGGAAACTGTTGAACCTAATGTAGAAAATATAGTAAATGTTACAGTAAGGAATCGTGGAACTGAAGATCAAGATAGTATCCAAGTCTCGTTAGAAATTACTTGCCTTAATAACTCATACACATTTACAGACTCTGAGACTATATCATTAGATGCAGGTACTGGAACATATGTCGAATTTGAATGGGACACTCCTGATGATGAAGACTATGTTTACGAACTAAAAAGTAAAGCTATAATATCTGATGATGAAAAAGAAGAGAATAATGAAAAAATAATCAAAGTCAATACATATGTCACATATGATTTAGAAGTGAAAGATGCGCGTGCTACTCCAATGATTGCTGAAAAGGAAGAAGAAAGAGAAATGAGTGTAATTGTCACTAATAGTGGGGATGTTACTATGAACTCAGAAATAAGCGGTAAAATTTATGACGGCGCTGGTAATGTAATTGATAATTTAGGCAATCAAGATGTTGAAGAACTTGCTCCAGATGAAAGTTTGACTCTTACATGGGAGTGGGAAACTGATGACTACGGAACTTTTTGGTTTGAAGCTAAAGTTATTGACGAGGATGATGAAGTCCCTGAAAATGACATAATTGATGCAATGATGAGAAGTGTAGATGTGGAATTTACTGATGATATGGAAGATGGAGTCAATGGTTGGACTAATTACAAATCATTGAGCAACCCCTGGCATCTAATTGATACTGATGAAGATAGTAATCGTGAAGCATCTAGTCCAACTCACGCCATGTGGGTTGGAGATGGGTCGAAAGGTGATGGTGAATATGACAATAACTGGGATTTTTCAGTTTACACAAGCGAAGAAATTGAATTAGGTCAAACAAATCCGCAAATGTCAGTAGATGTTTGGTATAGTACTGAATTTAGTTGGGACGGTGGAAATGTACAAATCACTACTGATGATGGAGAAACTTGGGAAGTAATCAATCCAGACGGTGGATATCCTGACGATGCCGTTGTTGGGCTAGATAATGAACCTGGCTATACTGGAACCTCTGGTGAGGGTGAAAGTGCAGACTGGGAAACTGCAACGTTTAGTCTTGCCAATTATACTAATGATAATGTGAGATTTAAATTTAGATTTGGAACTGACTCAAGTGTAGAAGCCTATGAAGGCTGGTATATTGATAACATCGAAGTTAGCAGTGGAACTGAAACTCACTTTGAAGACGATTTTGAAGACGGAGATGGTGAATGGATGGCTGATATTGTTGAAAGTGAATGGAATTATTACAGTAATAAATCATATTCAGGCGATTATTCCTGGTACTTAGGTAATCCAAGTACTGAAACATATAGTGCATCACTAAATGATTCTTTAGAATCTCCTACTTTTGACATAGGAGAAGGATCTGAAAAGTATGTATCTGCAATGGTTTGGTTTGCTATTGATGGTCCAAGTGATTTAGTTAATTTGGAAATCAATCAATCTGGAGAATGGGAGACATTGGAAATCTTCCCTGAAAATGATGGAGACTATTCAAGTGAATATGATGGTGCCGATGAAAATGGATGGTTATACTTTGAAAGTGATGTAAGTGAATATGAGGGTGATGTTTCATTTAGACTTAGATTTGAATCTAACACATTTACCCAACTTGAAGGGTTGTATGTAGACAATTTTGCAGTTTATAGTCTTCCGCCTATACCAAATGACGTCGGTACTAAGGAGCTAGATTCACCTGCTACTGCTAAACCTGGAAGAGCCGTAACATTTACTTCTGAAATTTACAATTTTGGAACAAATGATCAAGAAGACTTTGATATTAGAGGTACCGTGACAAGAGATGACGGAACTGAAGTCTATAATGAAACTCAGACTATTGACTCATTAGAATCAAAAACTAATTCCACATTAGAATGGACTTGGGAAGGAGGCCCTGAGGGAACTTATACGATAAGAGTTGAGACGCTTTTATCTGGAGATGAACGTGCTGGTAACAATCCAAAAGAAGAAAATATAGATATTGCTGAAAGTGGATATAATGTCGCACTAGCTGTACAAGAACAGGCAAAAGATGTATTATCTGGTGAATCTGTAGCTTACAATTTTACAGCTACAAATACTGGAGAAAATAGTGGTTACTATGACGTAACTGTGGACTCTGAACAAGAGGACGATTGGAAAATTATTTCACATGTAAGCTCTATTTACCTAACTGCAGGATCAAGTCAGAATTTTACAGTAATAGTTATTGCACCTACTCTAGAGCCAAGCGGCAATGAACATGCATTTACTGTAACTGTAACAAGTAGAGATGATCCTGAAACTGAAGATAGCAGTGATATTTCTGCAACTCCATTTTATCATTCTCAAGAAGGTGGCGATAAAGTACTCTTAATTGATGCTAATTTTGGTAAAAATAATGGATATAATAATTATTACAATGTAGATAAGATAGATAATCGTTTAAAACTTGCATTACAACAATATTTCACAGACGGTGAAAGTCGTGGCTACGATGTTTACACTATGCCTTACGATAGCGAACTTGGAAATTTTGGTGAATTAGGGCCTTATCCTACTTTAGACCTAATGAGTGGTTATGATGTCGTAATATGGACTCAAGGAGACCATAATCAAAGAAATATTACTAGTTGGGAAGAATGTATTAGTGATTATCTAGATGGGGGAGGTAGTCTTTGGATAATGGGTCAGCAATTTTTGAGTGCCTTAAATGGAAGTGACGGGCCTAGAGAGTCTGGCGATTTTGAATACGACTATTTCATGATAGAATACGTAAGAAATAGTGCTGGAACTCCAGATCCACTAATAGGTGTAGATGATGATGAAATATTTGGCGATGCTGAATATGACATGGGTGACACTAGCATATATTATTCAGATTATGCTGACTGGATAAAGCCTAGAGATGAAGCAATAGGTGCTTTCTACACTGATCGAAGTAATTGGTGGCATATAGTAGACACAGTTAGTGATCCAAATAGAAAAGCAAACAGCCCAACCCACTCAATGTGGATAGGTGATGAATCTAAAGGCGATGGCGAATATAGTAGTGGATGGGATTATTCGATATACACTTCTGAAGCTTATACACTAGGCAATGGCGCACAACTGTCATTCCAACACTACTACGATACTGAGAGTGAAAGCTATGCCTATGATGGAGGTAATGTCCAACTTTCTACTGATGATGGGGAAACCTGGGAAGTAATCGAACCTAACGGAGGATACCCTGGGCAATCTGTCAGTGGATTAGATGGTGAACCCGGATACTATGGACAATCTGGCGGATGGGTGCAGGCTACTTTCGATCTTTCCAACTTTTCCGGCGAGGAAATTAAACTAAAATGGAGATTTGGTGCTGATGGAGTCATTGACGCATACGAAGGTTGGTATTTTGATGACGTTGAACTAACCTCCAATGGGGGAACTACAAGCCATCTTTCTGATGATATGGAAAGTGGAATGGATAACTGGAATGATGCTGCTCAAGTTTTCAATATGTCATTACACTATGAAGGCGACTACAGACTAATTGTATCTCCTTTCACTTTTGGGAAAGTTAATACATCCAACGATCGTGAAGATATGGTAGGAAGAGCTCTCGATTGGTTAAGGGCGTCCGCAGCTGCTGATGATGTTGGAGTAAAAGTACTCAAATTAGAAAGTGACACAAAAGAAAACTCAACTATTCTCTTTTCAAGCATAATTAAGAATTATGGATCTGATACTCAAGCTGCGATAGATGTCAAGGCTACTATTTTGAATTCTGAAGGAAATGAAATATGGACCGATAATCAACAGATATCAGGACCATTAGAATCTGGGGAAGAAGAAACATTAGACTGGGAATGGGAAAGTAATAATCCTGGCGAATACACTATCGTTGTAGAAACTACAAAAGAAGATGAAAATCATAGAAATAATGATAAGGATATTAATTTAGATATTGAAATGATACATATACCTGAGATTTCAACTTTTAATGAAGATAAAGAAGGGGAACCTGGAGCAAAATTAGAATTTAATATTGTTCTCAAAAATAAAGCTTCTGGAACAGACACATTCTATCTCGACATGACTGGAACTGCAGAAGAATGGGGTTCCATGACAAATCAAATGGAAATGAAGAGTAATGAAAGTAAGGATGTTGAACTTCAAATTACAATCCCTGATGATGCTGAATATGATTTATATGATTTAACTATTATTCTTAGTGCAGGTGATGTTACTGAAACTTTAGAATTAACTATAGATGTAACTGATGATCCAACGAACTATGAAGTAGAAATATCAGTAAGTCCGACAAATGCTGATTCTGTAGCAGGTCAAGAAGTAGAATTTAGTGTAACTATATTTAACAAAGGTGATGAATCTGACACATTTGACTTAGAAGTATTAGGCGATGAAAAATCATGGGTTGATTTTGAAGAAAATGGAATTTCTATTGGATCTGATGGAGAAGCTACTGTTAATGGAATAATAAATATCCCTGATGATCAGGACGATGGAAATGTATACATTGAGATAGTAGCTACATCAAGAGGAGATGAGACTGCACAAGACGATAAAACTATTAGGGTCTCTGTCGAAGAACTAGAAGCTGGTCTAACTCTAAGAAGAGAAGGATCTGGATTAAGAACTATAGCGCCTGGTGAAAATGACATTATTGAATTTATTGCATTAAGTGATGGTAATGGAAAACAAACCATAGAAGTAATGGCTGAAAGTGAAGCTGGAAATTGGGTCATTTTGAATCCTTCTACATTTGATTTAGATATTGAAGAATCTAAGACTTTCACTGCAACTGTAAATGTTCCATTAGGTACTTCCGATGCAACCTATCGTCTAGAGATTCTGGTTTTTGATGATAATGGTAATGAGTTAGCAAAATCTATATCTAATATTGTCGTACAAACTCCAATTGAAGAAATACAAGATGTTTCACTTTGCTTTGCAGATTTAAGTAATCTATGCATAGGTTCAGCTAACTTTGAAATAACTATTGAATCTGCAAAAATACAAACTGCTTCTGCTGGATTTATTATAGAGAATAAAGGAACCGTGGATGTAGATATCGCTCTCGAATTAATAATGCCTGACGGATCTAAAGATACTGATCTATACTTTGATGAAAATAGTAAAGAGTGGAGAGTCGCTATTTCTCCATCAGATACTAAATTATATCCTCTAAAAGTTAATGCTGGAGAAACGCTAGATTGGGGTGCCTTAGCTGTTATTGCAAGGGAAGTTTTACCTGGAACATATACTTATACTTTGAATATTTTGTCTGCAACTGAAGCATCAAGTGGAGAATATGTATTTGATGTATTAGACCAAATTACGCTAACCGTTACTGTGGAAGGTGAAGTCGTTTCTGAGGAAAATAATTCTGAAGCCGAAGACTCTTTACTTCCTGGTCCTTCATTTATGTCAATTGTTGCATTATTAGCATTAATAGTTTACAGAAGAAAACACTAATCAAAATAATTATTTGAGATTAAAAAAGGTAAAAGCAAAAAATAAACTAGATATAAAATAAAAGCAAAAGGCCACAGTGCTTCCCATATTGCTTGTTCCAAATATCTAAGCACTATTGTTAATATTAAAATAATCAATCCGAATAGAATAGGATATTTGAATTGCTTTCTAGCTTTAGCATAGGGTATCGTTGATGCCGTCAATAACGATACTAAACCTATAGACAATGGAATCAATAAATTACTATAATCATTAATTTGTGAATACTTAATTGAAATTACTACTATGAACATAGTGAGGCCAGGAGAAGGTAAACCAGAAAAGTATTCATTATTGCCTTGATCGCCTATTGTAAAATTAGCTAATCGGATAATGCTTAAAATTGCAATTAGTAATGCTGAAGAAATTGCAACAATATTATCTACATTGTACCTGAAATCTAACTCAAAATTATCATCAAAAATGTCTATTGCTGGACCTTTATCTAAATTATAATACAATGAATAAACCAAAATTGATGGAGCAATTCCGAAACATATTGAATCTGAAATTGAATCAAGATATTTTCCGTAGTGATGTTTGGTGCCAAACTTTCTAGCTAAAGCGCCATCCATTCCATCAATAATTGCACAAAACGGCAATATCAACATAGCTACGATGTAACTTTTCTCATTACCATCAATCATGTATGTTATTGCTAAAAAACCTAAACAAGCACTCAGTAAAGTTGCCATATCTGCATAAGAAATCAAGGTTAATGGCCTAAACATTTGTTTTAAATTAATCATAATTCACTCATCACTTTGTGTAGCTTGTAACTTTGACAATAGACGCTTAGGTGCCTCAAAAAGTTTTTCAGTCACAGATAATGAGGACATTGGAGTATACTCTGCTAATTGTTGTCCTGCTAATACCTTATCACCTTTCTTAATTAAAAGATTAATGCCTGCAGACTCAAAGGATAAATCTACACGTGAACCAAAATGTATTAATCCTATTCTTTCACCCTTGGTAACTTCTATACCTGGTTTAACGTAACTAACAATTCGCCTAACTAAAACTCCTGCTATCTGAATTACTTTCATTACACCAATTGAGGTTTCTATCTTAGTCATCAGACGCTCGTTCTTGTCTGAATCCTTGTAAAAAGCTGGAAGGTAACCTCCAGATTTATGTTTAATAGACAAAACTTTCCCATCAAAAGGAGACCTGTTTACATGAACATTATGGACATTCATAAATATGGATAAGCGGACCATTCCACTCTTTATTTCTGCCCTTTGTACAAGACCATCAGCAGGACTAACAATTCCAGATTCAATCTTTCTTTCAGGATCTCGGTAAAAATACAACAAAAAGAAAGAAACTAATAACAAGATTATTGATAAGGAATACATGCTTTCAAGAGGAAGATTTGAATCAAAACCTTGCTCTTTAACTGAGGTTGAAAAGAAACCAAATGGAAATAGAACTAAACCAGCAACTAATAGATATGCCACTTGAGAAGGCATACCTTTAGCAAAAGGAAGTCCTCGTAAACCATCAGGAGCTTTTCTGAGAGGTAAATCAATTACTCCCAATATGGAATCTTGCATTTCTGGTAAAAAATGAAATACTGCAATTGCTAAAAATACTAAAGCAATTAAACTTCCAACCTTCCCTAAAACTCCATGAGCGTAAAAGAAAGTCTCCTCTCCCCAAACGTGCTCATATGTTAACCAAATTACAACTGCATTTCTAATTAAATTTAAGAGATAAATTGCAGGGACTGTAGCAAGAAATGCATAAAATCTTCTATCTGCCGGAGCCTTAGTACAAACGACTCCGCCTACAAATATTATCATACTTTGCAAGGCCGTACATGCTAGTACAATCGTTAGGGATATAGAATCGGGATTACGCCATTCATCACCTTCAATAGCAATTTGAACTTCTTCATGCTCTGAAGCTGGCCTGTAATATTTTGAGCCGTCACCATAGTCTAAATTACCTAAAGACGTTGGAATATCAAATGAATTCAAAATCCATATTGATTGTTCTGCAACTATTTGAATCAACCAACCTGAAAGAAGAGGAACCCTTTCTACAAAAAAGTAGATTCCGCCTGCAACAACAGTCATTGCAGCTAACCATCGAAGAGGTTCATACTTGGCATTCCAGCGTATGCTAAGATATTCATGAATTGCTAAATAACCAAAAAATGGCATTGCTAACGCGCAAAAAAGACCATTTGCAGGATCATTAATTAAAATATAATGTTCTACTTGTATCCACCAAAAAAAACCAAGAAGTAACCAACCTATTATGTTTAGGTTATGGCCTATCTTAACTGGAAATTTCTTGCCGAAAAATATATGGGCTTTACTTGAGAAGAAATAACCTAATGATAAAATAATTAAAGAACTGATGACGAGAATTTCTGCAAGTATTGATAAATCACTAGACATCAATTAGCATCAAAACCGTTCTAGAAAAAACCTAAGGTCTTCTCTCTAACCATTTCTGGGCCTCTGAATATGAGTCTAAACTACCAATATCATACCAATTTCCTTTAAACGATACTGAATCAACTGAGTTACGTTTAACATTCCAAGCCAAAAAATTACCCATAGCGTCTCTGTCTCCACCTTCACTAATGTATGAGAAAAAATTAGCAATACCTGATTCAGATAACAACCAATAAGCTGTTGCTGCTAATGTGGAGGGAGGAGTGGAAGGTTTTTCGACGAAATCAATAATTTTATTATCTTCTAAGTCAGCTATACCATATAATTTTGCTAATTCTACATTTTCAACATCAAACAGGCCAATAACATCTGATTTAGATTCACTATAAACTGTAACCATTTTTGTTAAATCAAAATCCGACAAATTATCTCCACCTGCAATAAAAACTGGACCTTTTAAATTCTTATTTTTGAATAAAAGATTTAAAGCACCTAATGCTCCTAATTTTTGATCTTCACTATCGCTCTCTTCAACAAATAATTCTACATTTTTAAAGCCTGTATTAGAATCTAAATAATCTTGAAATTGTGGTGCAAAAAAACTATTAACTGAAACTATAATTCTATCTAAATCTAAATTAATTAAAGAGTCTATAACATAATCAAGCATAGGCCTCCCTGCCAGATTAAGTAATTGTTTAGGCTTATTCTTAGTTAATGGCCACATTCTTTTGGCAAAGCCGCCTGCCAGAATTATTCCGTCCATTAAAGATCTATTTTGCCGCCAGACATTAACTGCTGTAATGCATCATCTGCAGCTGAATCTAATTTCTTTGGATTGTATAGCTCATCCTTTATGTTTTTTCTGTGATCTTTGACAACTTGCCACCTTGCTTGTCTCTCTTCAGTAGCTGTTTTCCTGTGTAATTTCAAAGCTTCAAGCATTTCCATGGCTTTAGAGTGTTGATTATCTGCTTTCTTACGAACGTTAACGAATTCTTTATGCTTCTTATCTGCTTCTGTAGACAAATGCGAAGCTTCCTTCATCAAATTGCTTACTTTTTTATAAATTTTTTTGTTAAGCTTAGCCAATACTATGACCTCACTATGTTGCTCATTAGCCTTAGAAAACTCAGAATCAATTTCAGTATCTAACTCAGAAACTTCAAGATTTAAATGTTCTTGAGTTGCAAGGTCACTTTCTTGATCGCTCAAACTCCGCCTTAGTATTCCTAACTTTTCCATTACTTCCCTTTCTTTTGAGATTGGCATCTCTGTTGTTTCTCTTCTTCTTTCCAAATTCAAAATTTCAGAATTGAGGGCCTGAACTGTATCTGTGAGAGACTTTCCACCTTTCTTATTTCCTCTCTTTTGCTGTTTAATTGAAATCAATTGTTTAGCTTTTTCCTGTGCTGTATTTCTTACCTTTTGATGTGCTGCTTTAGCTGAAGTATTAGACTTCATTTCATCTCTATGCTTCATAATTTCTTCCATAATTTTACCTCTTTGATCATGGAGAGCATTTCGCTCATCACGAATACTTCTAGCTTCATCATTAAAATTATTACGTTTGACTACACAACTTTGGAACCGTTCCTCTGCCAATTTAATCTCGGATTTTGGCTTTTTTTGTTGTCTAGATTTCTTTTGACTCATAACTAAATACGCCTCTAGGAAGTTGTAAACCTCGAGCATATAATATAAAGCTGACTATTCAAACTAAAATGCAAATGGATTGAGTATTGAATATATTGATTTATCTACTGGACCAACATCTAATTGCATAGGTTCTCCTGTAAACTTTTCAACAACTTCCATGTATCTTGCCGATGCCTCAACTCTAAGATCATCAGTTAGCTTAGGCGGTTTTCCTTTTCCAGTAAAGCCCTTTTCTGAAAGCCAAGTTCTGACATATTCTTTATCTAGCTTACGAGGCTCTTCTCCTTTCTCAAAACGTGCTTCATAGTCGTCCTTCATCCAATATCTGCTAGAATCTGGAGTATTAACTTCATCCATCAACATTATTTTACCATTAGAAATACCAAACTCATATTTTGTATCTACAAAAATCATCCCGTGGTCTGCAGCTCTGGCAACTCCTCTTTCATATAATCTCATTGAAATTCGTGCTAATTCTTTGTACAAACCCGGTTCAACTGCACCTCTTTTGTATAACTCAGATGGAGCTACAGATTCATCATGTTCACCTTGTGCAGCTTTAGTTGATGGTGTGATTATCGGCTCTGGAAATGCTTCGTTTTTACGCATTCCATCGGGCAATTCATTACCACAAAAATTTCTATCTCCTTTTTGGTATGCAGTCCATGCTGATGTCGATGTTACGCCAGTTAGATAACCTCTAACTACCATTTCAACCTGTATCGGTTCACATCTTTTAACTTTCCAGACATTAGGGTGTGGACGTCTGATTATATGATTTGCCACTATATCTGCAGTTTCACCAAACCACCAATCTGCTAGTTCTACAAGAGATTGGCCTTTGAAAGGTACAGTTCCTAGAACTTTATCAAATGCAGAAATTCGGTCTGTAGTGACCATAGTAATAGTATCTTCATTGATATAATTATCTCGAACTTTACCCTTGTATAACTCTCCTTGGTCATCAAAGTTCGTTCCTTCTAGCGCGTATTCTAATTGTTGTTTTATCAGGTCTCGGTCCATAAGCTATCTGCTCATTGGACAAGGGACTAAAAGAGCCTCTCCCATGTGATTTTACTTCCATGCTTAGTAAAACTTTGAAAAATGCTGCTGGAAAGCTGTTTGATCCTCTTGCCAAAGTACTTGGCAAAATAGGGATTAAGCCAAATCACATCACGATTGCCGGTGTTGTTTTGACTATTTATGCAGCATGGTTGCTGTATGGTCAGAATATTTATTATGCATTTATAGTAGGAATGATTGCTTCGCTATTTGATGGGGCCGATGGTTTAGTAGCAAGAGCAACAAAGACAACTTCGATAAGGGGAGGTTACCTTGATGCAACGTTAGATAGATATGCTGACTGTATTGCTTTTAGTGCATTGATACTTTGCGATTGGATAAACCCCTTGCCTATTGAATCTTTAGATTTAATTTCTGGACAAATGTGGGCAATGGCTGCCATGATTGGGGCTTTCCAAACATCTTACTGTCGCGCTGCTGCTGAAAGATTGGGAGTATCTCAAGAAGGAATTGGCTTAATTGAAAGGCCTGAAAGATGGTTTATTTTAGGAATGGGATTGTTAATTGGACAGCTCATGAATGACGTAGAAACTATCATTACCATTGTCGTTGCTGCTTTAGCCGTTTTGGGAAATTTGACTGCTTTTCAAAGAATAAATCACTTTTGGAATGAGGCTAAAGATGAATAATGGCTTTCTAAAAGAAGCATATCTTTCTTTTTTCTTTCTAGGAAAAGCTCCTATTGCGCCTGGAACCTTTGGAACATTAGGAGGCGTAGGGGTAGCATTCTTTGCAGTTAGTTTCTTTGGAAATAATGCAGGATATCTATTGCTGGCTCTAATACCTGTTATGTATTATTTTGGACTAATTCTAGCACCCTGGGCTGAGAAGAAATATGGAAATGACCCTGGAATATATGTACTGGATGAAGTTATTGGATATTTGGTAATTATTGCTTCTTTGAGTTTACTACAATTTCCAATGGATGAGCATAATTGGATATTATCTTTTACTTTATTTCGTATTTTTGATGTGTTAAAATTATGGCCTGCTAAAAACTTGGAGAGGCTTCATGGAGGTCATGGCATTTTACTAGACGATATAGCTGCAGGATTCCAAACCTTGATTGTGATTCTTTTTATGGAAGTCTATGGAGCCGTTTAATTTTTATTCCGCTTTTAATCTGCAATATTAGACTTTTATGACTACTGAAATCGAAATACAAGTTGGACTAAAATCAGGCATGGCTGATCCCGAAGGTGCTAATGTAAAAAAAGCCCTAGATTTATTGGGATTTGGCAACGTTAAAAAGGTAGATTCTGTTAAATGTTATAGAATTATTATTGATAAAAATGAATCTGACGCAATGAAAGAAGCTGATGAAATCTGTAAAAAGCTTTTAGCAAATCCAGTGGTTCATGAATATTCTATTTCGGTGGCAAAATAAATGCTAGAGCCTGTTAAAAATTTAAAAAAAGTGTTTTATGTTGACCTAGAAAATTCTAACTTAGATGAAATTGTCAAAGCATTAGGCCTTGGATTACTAACTGATGAAATGGAAAATGTAAAAAAATATTTCCGTAAAGAAGGAAGGAAGCCTACTGATGTTGAACTGCAGGCCATTGACCAAGCATGGTCAGAACATTGTTGCTATAAATCATCAAAACCAGTTCTAGAAGAAACTGTTTTTGGCCTGAAATCATCAAAAGAAGTTGTGGCTCGTGAAGATGCCGGGATTATGGAGTTTGATGATGAGCATTACTATGCTGTTGGATTAGAATCTCATAATCATCCTTCTGCTTTAGATCCATACGGAGGTTCTGCAACTGGAATCGGAGGAATATTAAGAGATGTTGTATGTATGGGAGCCCAACCAATTGCTCTTGTAGATCCTCTATTTTTTGGAGATCTAGATTTACCTCGCAATAAATTACCAGAAGGAATTAAGCATCCGCAATATCTAATGAGTGGTGTTGTAGCTGGAATTAGAGATTATGGAAATAGAGTTGGAATTCCTACTGTTGCTGGACAAGTAGCTTTCCATCCCAAATATACTGGAAATCCATTAGTTAATGTAGGTTGCATAGGAATAGTAAAAAAAGAATTGATGATTCACAGTCGAGCTGGAGACGTTGGCGACATTTACATTTTAGCTGGTGGAAAGACAGGTAGGGATGGAATTCATGGAGTTACTTTTGCATCTAGAGACTTAGATGCTGGATCTGAAGATGATATTGGTGCAGTCCAATTAGGAGACCCAATTACAAAAGAACCATTGATGCATTTGTGCTTAGAATTGAATGAATTAGGATTGCTAACTGGAATGAAAGATTTAGGCGGTGGCGGTCTTTCTTGTGTTGTAGGTGAGCTTGCCCTCGATGCAGGATTTGGTGCAAGTGTAGATTTAGAAAAAGTTCATTTAAAACTGAAAAATATGGCACCTTGGGAAATTTGGGTTTCAGAATCGCAGGAAAGAATGATGTTTACTGTTAAACCTGATAAGGTGCAAACTGTTCTGGACAGATGTGATGCATGGGACGTCGAAGCTGTTGCAATTGGAGAAGTAATTGAAGAAAAACGGAATATTGTAAGATTTAAGGGTACTGAAATTTTAAACTTAGATTTAGAATTTACAACTGGAGGCCCAGTATACAATCGACCTTACACTCTACCTGAAATAAATAATTTGAAACCTGTGGAATTACCTCCTTTACCTACAAATTTATCTCAAACAGTAAAAGATATCATTAGTAATCCTGAAGTTGCTTCAAAAAACTGGGTGATACGACAATATGATCACGAAGTTAGAGGCGCTACTGCAATTAAACCGATTCAAGGTAAAATTGGACAAGAGGTCCATGGTGATTCATCTGTCCTAAAACCTGTAGAAAAATCTTGGAAAGGACTGGCATTGACTGCCGATGTTAACCCTCATTTAATGGAAGCAAATCCATACCATGGCACTATGAGTGCAGTAGAAGAAATATGCCGTAATTTGGCATCAGTAGGTGCTAGAATTGACTCATTGGCAGATTGCTTATGTTTTGGAAATCCACAGAGGCCGGAAATTATGGGTCAATTCAAATCTAGCTGCGATGCGCTCAGAGATGCCGCAACTTTTGTTGACGTCCCATATGTTTCAGGTAACGTTAGCCTATACAATGAAACTGCAGAAGGTGCGATACCTCCAACACCTGTTCTGATGGGAATTGGTATTGTAAGTGACATTAGAAAATGTGTTACAAGTGATTTGAAAAATAATGGAGATATATGGTTAGTTGGAGATAATAAGGAACAGATGGGAGCAAGTTTGTATTACCGTACATTAGGCCTCGACTGTCCTAACGTTCCAACTACTGAATTTACTTCATTCATTCCTAGAATGGAACAGTTAATTGAGGCTATTGAATCTGGAGAAGTAACTGCCTGTCATGATATTTCTACTGGTGGAATAGCGCTCGCAATAATTGAAATGTGCATGAGTGGAGTTGGAGCAACAATAAACTTAGCTGGAAATATGAGAAAAGATTTAGAATTATTTAATGAATCAAATGGAAGATGGTTAGTTCAAGTTAAACCAGATTGTGAGGAAAGTTTTTCTAAGAGATTTGATTTTGCGGCAAAAATAGGACATGTAGATAAAGAAATAAAATTTGTATTGAATAACGAAGAAAAGCTTACTTTTTCTATTGAAGAATTAAGAAAATTGTGGACTGAACCTCTATGGAATAGGTTGGCTTAAGCTTTTATTCCGGCTCTAAGTATTTTAATTATGTCGACCAATGCAACATCTGACTATATAGCAGATACTGGCTCAATAGAAGCAATACTTATCTTACTAGTTTTTTTGGTAGCTTTCGCCTTAATTTTAGGTGAAATTGTAGATCGCGTTTTAGCAGCTTGGGGTGGTGCTGTTGGTATGCTGTTAGTTGGAACTTACTATAATTCTCTTACTTGGTGTACAGGAGGTGGACATGGGGAAGCTGGTGCTGTATGTCAAAATAATCTATTTGAGGCTATAGATTTCAATGTAATTGGCCTACTATTAGGAATGATGATTTTTGCTGGAATGCTAGAGATAAGTGGTTTCTTTGAATTTGTGGCAATAAAAGCTACAAAATTATCTGGAGGAGACCCTTGGAAATTGGTATTCTATCTAGGTACTTTTACCACCGTAATTTCCGTCTTTATTGATAATGTTACAGCTTTAATTCTAATAGCGCCTGTAACACTAAAAATTTGCTCTAAGATTGAAATTAGTCCTATCCCACCACTAATTGCCCTGGCAATCTTTTCAAACACTGGAGGTGTAGCAACATTAGTAGGAGATCCTCCAAACGTATTAATTGCATCTTACGCAAGCGCACGAGATTTAGGATTCGGCTTTATGAGTTTTATTTACCATCTAACTCCTTTAGCTATAATTGCATGGGGGGCCACACTCTGGTACATGCACCGTCACTTCAAGAACTGGAGGGAAATTAAACCTCAAAATGTAGAAGAAGTAACTAATGAAAATGAATGGGAGGCTGTGAAAAATGAGGTTTTAATGTACCGAACTTTAGGAGCATTGGCTGTAACTGTTGTAATGTTTGCTGCAGTTGAACTTTTGCATTTAGATTTAGAAATTTCTGCCGTGTCTCTAGGAGGGGCAGGTATCGCTATGGCTATCAGTATGTTAGGAATTCCAGAAGAAAAACGTATGGATATTCATGAAGTCATTCACAAAGTCGAATGGGGTGCACTATTATTTTTCGCCGGATTATTTGTTATGGTTGGAGGGTTGGAAGCTATGGGATATCTAGAGGCTATTGCTACTATGATATTTGAGAATTTTGGTCCTGATGGGAATATACACAACGATCCAGTAGTATTGGTAATTGTACTCATTTGGATTTCAGCAATTGCATCTGCTATTGTTGACAATATTCCTTTTTGTGCAGCTATGTTACCTGTGATTGAAAGAATAGGAAGTTTGAGTGATGGTGCCGTTGAAATTATTCCTCTATATTGGGCTTTAGCAATTGGCTGCGGCTTTGGAGGAAATGCTACACCTATTGGATCTAGTGCAAACGTTATGACTATTGCAATTAGTGAGAGAGGCGGGCACAAGATTTCAACTAAAGAATGGCTAGCCGTTGGTGTTCCAGTAATGATTATAACTTGTACAATTGGGTCAATAGTTGTTGCTCTATTCTATGACCACTTCTTAACTGCCTAGCTAATTAGTATTACAATCTGAGCAAACGCCCTTAGAATCCAAATTGTTACTGCATTCTAAGCAAGTTTGCTTCTCAAAGAATGTGCCTAACCAAGCCGATTGTAATTCCGGTTCATCTGCACTTTTAAGCATTTCAAGTTCATAATCGCCTTTCTTGCTATTTTCATATAATTTAGTAATATAATCCATATCAAAATTAATAGATTCTTTTTCAACGATACTTTTCTTAGGAAACAAAGGGGAAAGAAAAACTCCTGCTATGAATGAAGCCATATGTGTTCCGTGACCTATACCGTCCTGTGTATTCATTCCAACATACAATGTTTCCATTGCCACAAATACAATTGTAGCTAAAATAACTGGGACCCTATGAAGAAAAATTGGACCTAGTAGCATAGGTATCTCATCTCTAGGGTATAGAAGAGCAAAACCACCCATTATCCCAAAAACTGCACCCGAGGCACCTATGTTTAGCGTGTTTAGTCCCTCACTATTAAAAACTGAAACTGATCCTGTAATTAGAGAGCCCAAGATTCCTGAAATAAAGTAAATTAAGAAGAATGAACGTGAACCTATTCTTTCCTCAAATGGTACACCCAATAAAATTAGAACCAACATATTCATCAAAATATGCATTGATCCACCGTGCATAAACATGGCCGATACTATCGAAACAAGTCTAAATTGGGGTTCTGCAAGATATTGTGATTTGAAGCCTAGATCAATAATGGCTTCGATTGCATATTTAGGATACAGCAAGTAGATTATCCACCAACTCGCAAATATAGAAAAGTTAATGAATACTAGTGATTGCGAAACCATAAATTGATTTCGTAAACAGTAGTAAGATACCAACAATCCTACTATTAGCAAGAAAAATGTACCCACTGCCATATTTCCGATTTAAAACCGGCCAGCATTAAAGCTGACGCTAGGATTTAAAGCGGAAAATAGGGGGAAGTAAACTTCCCCTTTTCCTCATTGACTTACTTATTCTTCTTCTCTTCTAAGAGAAGCACCGGCTGCTGCAATTAATGCTGCTACAGACATTCCAACTATTCCAAGTGCGAAAGATGGAGTAGATGATTTATCTTTAACAACTGCAATCTGTCCAAATGCATCATTGTCGTCTTTTTGGTTCAAGTATTCATCTTGCTTCTTGTGGCCATTATCGACATCAATTTGCTCTGGTTCTGGGTTGATCATTGCATACAGTTCAACATTCGTGAAATCTTGATTTGTTTCACCTGGTATGAATGCTTCTTCCCAAACTGCGGTTATTGGATACCATGTCTGATATATTCCTTGAGATTCAAGAACTGGTTTTGGTGCCATAACTGGTTCTGTAGTTGATGCTATTCTAGTCATACGCTTGACTCCGTCTGGCGTATTGTATGCATCTCCTGTAGAATCAATTGCGTAGACCACCATTAAGACATCTGAAGCGTAGTTTCCTTCGTTCCATGCCTCCACAGTTATTGCTAATGAATCTCCTTCAAGAACTCCTGCTCTATCGTAGGACATTTCACCTAGTACAAATTGTGATGGTTTAATGAATAAGGTTGCCGAGGTTGGCTCTCTCATATCTTCATCACTACCTGTGTCCACTGGGTTCATTTTCACATCAAACTTGCGGTTTCCTGCAGGTTCTGCTTTCTCTGCATCATAGTTTGGAGCTAAGAATCTTACTGTAATAGTAGCTTCATCATCTGGAGACATTTCTATTCCATATGTGTAAGTTCCATTACCGTCAGATACTGAAGTTAAATCGTTGTATTCTACTCCATTCACTAAAACTTCTACAGTTATTGTGAATGCAGCTCCCATGTACTCTTTACCTTGTGCGACCAAAGTAGGTGTGAACTGGAATTCATTATCTTCTGTACCTATATTCTTAGCGAAATAATCCATTTCTACTGCTAAACTTGGGAATATCTCATAAGTTAGCTTGTTTGGATTATCCTTAGCAAAGAAGAAACCAGTATCCTGCGTTCTTACAACTTGGACGTTACCAATTTCAGCTGTACCTTCAACACCACGTGCTCTGAAGACAAATGCATAAGAATTATCTTCTTCCGGACTGTATGCTAAACTGTTGTAACCCAATTTATTAGAATCTAAGTAGATGTAATATGGGTTCCAGTCGCTATTTCCAGTTAAAGAATCTCCGACTTCTGAATGATCTGAACCATCCATTATCTTGAATCCATTAGCACCCCAAAGAGCTAGTGTTCCTGCATCATCTATGTCTGAACCTTTCTTTTGTGCATAAACTGATATTGCACTATCGTCAGAAATATCGTACTTAGCCCAGAAGAATAAGTATGATTCTGCTGACCAGACATTGATGTAGTTTGTTCTTGCTTGTTCATCTGCGCTGTTGTCAGATGTTACTGTAATAGTACCTTCCATCATTGGATGATATTTACAGTTGTAAGTGAACACACCTATCTCATTGAAAGTTTGCTGATAAGATGCACCTGGTGCGATATCAAATGAATCGAACTGTGATGCTTTATCTGTTACTGTGTGAGTCATATCGTCTGAATTAGTCCATGTAACTGTTGTTCCTAGTTGAACTGTAGGCGATTCTGGCACAAATCCTGTACCTTGACCTGCAATATCTATTGCTAATGTTCCTGTTGCGACGCCTGTTTCATCCCAAGCGACTCCAAGTGCACCAGTACCAACATCTGTTGGAACTCCTGTGGCTGCACCCCAATTAGCACCGCCAGCTAGCAATGGTGATCCCATGTCTGCACCAAGACCTACTAACAGCATATGATTTGCATCATTATTTGCTGAGAATAAATCAGATAACATATCTCCATTAGAATCTGCAACCATTACACCTGCTGTGTACATACCTGCTGAAGACATACCTGGGAAATCGAAGCTTATTGTTGGAGTTGATTCTCCTGCAAATGTATCTCCATTCTCATCATAGTATGCCATATTCAAGGTACCTAGTGAACTGGACTTAGACCATAGCTCATTGCCACTCATATCGTTAACATATGCGTATGCAAAAGCTTCTGTCATAGCTCCACCTGCACCAAGATTACCTTTACCTTGATTTACAAAGGAAGTAGTGATCGTACTTGACTCACCCACTTCTAATGTGTAAGGTACCGATGAGCTGGTTTGCTTTAAATCAAAACCAAGACCGTAGATACCTACGTTGTCAATACTCCAAGTACTTCCCCAGTTAGGGAAAGCTCCACCGTATCTGAATCTTAGTCTTACATTATCGAAACCTTCACCTGTGTAATCATTCAAACTACATTGTGACTCTACCATAGAGTTACCTGCTGAAGAAGATGCAACGAATGCTTGCTGACCTCTCAACGGATTACCGTAGTATGCATAGTTGTAAACTGCTCCGCCATATCCTTGACCAGATGTAACTGGTAGTGATGACCAAGTGCTTCCACCGTTTGTACTGATTTCTACTCTACCACCATCATAGTAATAGTTGTAATTACCGATACTTGCATAGAACGAGAATACGTGATCAAACACTAATTTCGCTGAAGTAGCTTGTGAAAGATCTATTACTGGTGACATTAGGCTTACATCATCACCATTGTATGATGTACCATATGCATCAGGCCCAACCCACCAAACTGGTGAATCTGGGGAATTTGATGTTGCATCTGTTCTCCATTGGTGTCCATCCTTAGGACCGCCATCTTTAGCTGATGTCCAATCATCTTCATAATACATTCTATTCAAATCATCATTCTTGTTAGAAGTTGCTTCTGCATCTGCGGTCGTTCCAGCTACGGTAAACATAGTTTCACGTGTTGCTGCTGCAGTATTATCTCCTGCGAAATCATCTCCGGCTGACGGATCTGATCCTATCCATGCAGTGAATTCAATTTTGTATTCACCAGGAACTTGGAAGTGATAATCTTTTGAATATTCAAACTTTTCACCACTTACAAATGGTCCTGCTGCTCCAGAAATTGCTACAATTTCTTCAAAGGCCACAGATTCCATACCCGTTCCTGTAAATGTTAATGAATCTACATACCAGTGTTCTCCATCACCTGGATACTGATATCGATACATTCCTACCTGGAACTTGAGTTTTACTTCTGATTCGCCAACATAATCTGCCATGTCGAATACAGTTTCAATGTACTTATCTTGGTTGTCTGAAGCTGTTCCGCTTACACCAGTACAGTCACCACAGTGTACGAATCCTGCTTGGTTGTACAATGGATTTGCATAGAATGCATAATTGTACATTGTTCCTGGATATCCACCTTCAGGTGTAAACAACTCCCAGTTGTCTCCATCATCTGTGGAAATCAAGACTTGTCCACCATTATATGCTGTTCCCATGCCAGAGTAGTAATCGAAATTATACCTGTGTTTCAAAGTTAACTTCAAGTCACTTTCTGTTTCGGAAAGATCCAAAGTTGGTGTAACTGTTTCTGTAGAACCACCGCTGTAATACATCTCAAACTCTCCATCCTCTGGACCGAATGAGGTTGTATCTCCATCAGCGACTATAGCCATACCTGCTGGACTTCCCCAAGAGGTACAAGTGCCATATGTAGTGTTACATACTTTGTCAGTTCCACTCCATCCTGCTGTCTGAGCGTCTGATGTTGTAGTGTAACCTTCTAAGTCATCACTAACATCGTAAGTTGCAAGACCCATAGGCCCTAATTGCAATCTTACTTTAGCCGCTCCAGCTGTTTGATTGTTAATTCCTGCATTAATTACTGTAGTAGACAATGCAATAGTTTCATCAATTCCAATTGGATCTGGAAGCTCTAGAGTGCTTACTCCTACATTATCATTGTATACAAGACCAGTTACTGCAAAGTCATCAAATCTCAAGAATGAATTATAGAATCCATATCCTGTTGGTATAGATGACCAGCCTGCAACCCATCTGAACATAATATCATCTTGTCCAGTATATGCGTCAAGGTTGAATTTCACATCAATATATTTATTTGAATCTGGAGAACTGGTGAATCCAGTACTAGATCCGTAGTAAGTATATGCTGGTTGACCACGTAGTGGATTTCCATAATATGCGTAATTATAGATGTTATTCGGATAACCACCAATAGGTGTTATCATAGTCCAAGTACTACCGCCATCTTCTGACACTTGTGCTTGGTATCCATCATATGTATAATATCCATAATATGCTATTTTCATTTGAAGTTCAGCTTCAACAGGTAGACCTAGATCTAATGCTGGCGTGGAAACATAGGTGTCTGAAGGAACTGGATTACTGTTTCTGTAACCACTGTCCATCGAACTTGCACCACTTGATGCCGATATTGAACGGACATCCCAATCGCTAGTTCCGTATTGAACTTTACCACTAGTCCAACCTTGATCTTCACCTTCGAAATCATCTGAGAAGATAACATATTTTACTTCTCTGAAAACGACTACGCGTTGATTTGTTTTATCTTCATCATTAGCATTACCTGGAACATTAATAGATATTCCTACAGTATCGCCAACTTTCAATCCTTCTGCGCTAGGCTTGAACTTGTTTTCTGTAAAGAAACTTACTGACTCTGAGCCTTTGAAATCAATGGAAGCTATAGTTTCAGTTTCTGTAGCAAAAGTTTCATCAGCTTCTAAAACTGTAGTAGTTATGTCATCCACTCTGAAGAATGCATTGTAGTAAGACATTGAATATGTATTATATCCAACAACGAAACGAACACGCACATCCTCATAGCCCGTGTATTCATCTAAAGTTGCTGTGGCTTGTTGCCAATCTTCTGTATTAGAGTAAGATGAATATCTGCCACCTGTGTCATAATAAGTCCATGCATCTCTTGATGTATCTAACGGATTACCCCATGTTGTGTAAGTAGTTCCATAATATTTCTTACCAGATAGTTTATCGTTATCTACATAATCCCAATTATTTCCACCATCGGTTGAAACTTCCATGTACGCTCCTTCATATCTGAAGTAGAAATTGTAAGATATCTTGAAAGACATTTTCATTCCTACTGCCTCACTAAGATCCATTGCTGGTGAGCTTAATGCTGCAAGATAAGTAGGTGCAGGACCAATTGTTTGTGTAGCTGTACCTGAACTACTTCCAGAAGTGAAGTAGTAAACTGCATCTTGATAATTAAGGAATGAATAATAATTAGCTGCATAATTACTAGACACAAAAATGTCTTCTGAATCAGTTACTGCAAGTGAACCTTTGTATGTTCCTTGTGTAAAGGAACCCCAAAGGGTAGTTATGCTAGTTAATGAACTTGTAGGCATTTTCTTTACACCACCATAATATGATGAGTAATAATATCCCATAGTGTATACGTAATCATTGTGAGCTTCTATACCAATTCCATATCTTGCTCCAGTATAAACTTGAGTGTAACATGTGGTACTTGCACAGTAGTCACCAGAAGTATCTCTATCATATCCTCTTATTCGGCCATAGTAATCTCTATAGACGACATAAAGATCTCCTGTGTTTTCATCTATGTCAAGATCTTGTGAATAGGTGTATGCTGAAACTCCATTTCCGTAACTTAGTGATTTACCATTTGATGCCAATCCATCATTAGTTGAAAAACCTACAATCTTACGGTATGATGCAGAATTGGTTGTTTGAAGAACAAACAATTCATCAGCATCTTCATAGATAGATATAGCAGTACCATATCTTGCTGCAGTGGTACAACTTCCTGTCAAGGCCAAAGTAGTTCTATCCCATTTACATACTTTAGTTACGTATGAATAAGTACTAGATGATCTTGCCAAGGTGTAATAGTAATCTGCATCTGATGTTATATCAAGAACATTTCGTAGATTAGTCAAGTCAGGCCCAATAATAGTGCTGACTGAATTAGAGTCTGAAGTGTCTATTTTCTTAATAGAGTTTGATCCTTTATCAGCTACGAGTATGTCTTCACCATCGTAGTGAACTCTTTGCTGATCACTGAATAATCCGCTGAAAGTTGTTGATTTACGGCCTGAAGACCATGAACCGTCAGCTGTTCCCTCTGATCCATAATTGTAGTTTCCTACACCATCATTCAAATCTTGGGTCCACTTACTTGTAGCCCCATTTATGCCTGAATGAGTCCAACCTTGGGCGTCTGCCCTATCGTTGAAATCGTATTCTGAAACTGTTTCTTTAACTGAGAAAATACTAGCTGTAACATCTACATCTGTTTCTGGAACAGGAGTACAAGAACCTGCTGTGTCACAGTTAACTCCGTTGTTAGTTACAGTTGCACCTAGAATGTTATCTTCTGCCAAAGACATTGGCTCTGGAATTGTGGTTGCTGACAATTTCAAATCATTTCTCTTTGGTGGTGGTGCTGTGAATAAAACTGCAGTTTCATCAGCTATAGTTGAAGAAGGCGACGATCTGTATTTGTATTGCAGACCATATTGTGTGCCATCTACAACGCCTTGAATACCTGAAGTCAAGTATTCGTTATCATAATATGAACCTCCGGTTGCGTCTTTATATTGTAATAATATAGTGTTAGAACCTTCGCTCAAAATAATTTGCCAAGTAATGGTGTTGGTTGCCCAAACACTACCACTGTTACAGTATGAAGTACCATCTCTAGCACTCCAATATACTTGGTCTTGCATTTGTATAATTAATTGTCTAGACCCTTCGTCCCCTACAGTTTCATAATAAACTCCAGAGTTAGGATTTCTAGACGTACAGAAACCACCGTCGAACCATCCTGCAACTACTGCGTTTTGACCCAGTTGAGCTGCTGGAAGTGCATAAGGCGTCCATGCATTCGAAATAGCTCCGCCGAATGTAATGTAACCATTATCTCCTCCATTGTAGAATTTATCATACGAAGTTTCATAAAATTCAAAATCGAATCCGATGTTAAATGGACCTTGAGCCCCATCTGTGGTACTGCCTAGCAATTTGGTTCCACTACTAACAATATCTGTCCAAGCATAAGTTGGACCATCTGATTCTGCTGAATCTTTAAAACTATAACCGTAGCTATCGCTACCGGTTCTTGCCGATGCCTCTGGCGCAAACAGTACGAACGTACTGGTGACCATCGTCACGACGACTACAATTGCCATTAGCTTTGCAGCCCAATCTCTCTTTTCTATTTTATAGGTTTCTTGCATATGTACACACCTTGGTTGAGTCCTTTTATCAACAGGGTTTAGCCCGTTGAAGGATTACATACATGACGCCAATATATTATAAAGGTTGGCATTTATTTTTTTAAAGTAAAAAGTAAAAAGCTATTTTAAGGGTAAAATTCTATGTGATTTATGCTTATCGGCGTGTTGGCTCTTCAAGGTGCAGTTTCCGAACATTGTAGTGCGTTGACTTCACTAGAAATCAATAATAAAGAAATAAAAAGCTTAGATGAAATCAAAGAAGTCGATGGATTAATTATGCCAGGAGGCGAATCAACTACTTTGCGTAAATTGCTTGTAAGTACTGGCCTTTGGAAATATATTATGAACAGTAATATTCCCATAATGGGCACCTGTGCAGGAGCCATACTTTTAGGTAAAAGTGAAAATGAAACTTTCCGGAAAATGAATTTCACTATTAATCGTAACCATTATGGAAGACAGATTGACTCGTTTGAAGAAACATTAGAAATAAAAGATCATCCAAATTTCAAAGGTGTATTCATCAGAGCTCCAGCCATCACCAATATTGGGAAAGCAAAACCAATTGCATTTTGCAAAAACGAGATTGTAGGTTGTATTGAAGGTAAAAACATGGCATTGACATTTCATCCTGAATTGACTAATGATAGTTATTTTCATAATATGTGGATAAGGAATTTGCAATGAAAGATCCAAAGGGTAGAAAAGTCATTGGATTTGATAAACATGTCTTTGTTTGTGAAAATGAACGCGTAAAAGGACATCCGAGAGAATGTTGTTCTAAAAAAACTAAATTCAATCTAAAATCATTATTCAAAAAAGAATTGGAAAAAAACACTCACAAAAATATACGAATAAACTCTGCTGGTTGTTTAGATTTTTGTGAACAAGGTCCAACTGTAGTAATTTATCCTGAAAGTGTTTGGTATTCCATTAAAAATCCTGAAAAAGACATTCCTGAAATAGTGAAAGAACACTTAATTAATGGAAATATTGTCAAAAGGTGTCTTATTGAGCTATAATGGTGCGGGGGGAGGGATTCGAACCCACGTACCACTAAGGATCGGATTTTGAGCCCGACGCAATTGGCCAGACTATGCGACCCCCGCACATATTTTCCACCGACATAGCTCTATTTTAGGTACGCGGTATTCAAACAAAATGACTATGCTTGTGCACTGGGATAAAGCAATCGAACAACTTAATAAAAAAGATAAAATAATCTCAAAAATAATAAGTCAATATCCTAACGAAAGAATGGTCATGAAAAATAACTCATTACATACTTTGGTGAGGTCTATTGTAGGGCAACAGATATCTGTAAAAGCTGCAGACGCAATATGGAATAGATTAGAAAAAGCATGTAACTATAAAGTTACTGAAAAAAATATTTTGAAATTTGATAAAAGTGAATTAAGAGAAATTGGGTTATCGAATACAAAGGCTGACTACATTTTTAATGTTGTAAATGCAGATATAACAAAAAATGACTGGGAGGGGATGGATGATGATGAAATTATCAGTAAATTATGCGAAATAAAGGGAATCGGTCCTTGGACTGCCGAAATGTTTTTAATTTTTCGTTTAGGAAGAGAAAACATATTACCATTAGGAGATATTGGATTGGTGAATGCGATTAATTTACATTATAATAATAAAGAAAAATTTTCTAAGAGCGAATTAATCAAGTTTAAAGAAAAATGGAGCCCATGGTGCTCAATTGCCACATGGTATATGTGGAGAAGTCTTGATCCTATTCCAGTAGAATACTAAAATTTACTTGAATCTTTCTTGTGATTGCCATACTGCACCTACTAAATGGCGAATTAATCTTGCAGCTAGTGCTGAAGTATTTCCATTATCATGAGGTGGGCATACTTCTACGCAATCAAAACCAACTATTCTATCTGCAAAAAAATTGATAGTCTGTATTATTTCGTAAGGAGTCATGCCTAGAGGTTCTGGAGTGCCCACTCCTGGTGCAAATGCAGGATCAATCGCATCCATATCTAAACTCAAATAGATTGGCCCCTCTAAATCTTCAATCACATCTGACAAATATTCTCTTAATTCAGTCCATCCTGACTCTAAGAAATTTAATCCAACCGATCTTGCTTCCGAAATTTCAGATTGGGAAACTGAGCGAATCCCGACTGGACGAACTTTATCAATACCTACTATTTCACTAACTCTTCTTGTAACTGTTGCGTGAGAAAGAGGATTACCTTCATATTCCTTTCTAAAATCTAAATGCGCGTCTAAGATCACGACTGCTAATGTAGGATATTTTTCATGTAATGCCTTAATTGCTGGAGGAGTTAAGGAATGCTCACCACCTAAACCTATTGGAAATTTATTCTCATTAACTATTTTAGAAACTAAATCTTCAACTGCAGCTTCATTTTTTTCTTGATTTGAAGTAACTTCTATGTTTCCCCAATCATTCATTGAAACGTCAGATATATCCACCCCTAATTCTAGCAAATATGTTTCAAAATTATAACTGTGTTTACGAATTTCATCTGGAGCTAATGAGGTACCTTTTCGAAAACATGCAGTACCGTCATAAGGATAACCATAATATACAAATTTTGAATTATCAAATGAAGATTCTGCGTCTGCAAAGAATTCTGTCACGTTAGTCTGTTACCAAAACTCTGCCCATAGCAGAAAGGTAAACTATCTCATTTCCAGGTTCCATATTGCTATGAAATTTCTCAGGAATATCTGCCAATGGCACATTAAATGTGTTATAATCCTCTAAATCCATCATTTGAATTTCAGAACCTAAATTAGCCAAAATCTGAGCTTTACGACGATCTACTTGAGGTACGTGAACCTTGTGCTTCACAGGATGCACCAATGATCTTTTTTGACCATCAAAAAGGCCAATAGCAACCATACGTGCTTTAGCTTCACCGTGTTTTCCTGGCTTGGATGTAACATATTCAACTAATTTGCATGGTTCACCATCTATGACGATGTATCTACCAACTTTCAAAGTTCTTATTTCTTGTATTGATGTTTGACTCATTCTTTCACCACTCTAAATCGCGCCACATGTCATCCGAGAGATACCCATAAAGAGTATTGCGTCCCGAAATATTACGTCTTAAACGATTAAAAAGATCTATTGATACTTCTAAGGCTTGGTCGTTATTTTCTTCATGTATAGCTTCTAATCGTTGAATCAATTGCTCTATACTAATCATTGACTTATGTCCTCATTAAACCTGCAGTAGATAATTCTTCTTTGATGTTTCGAACAGCATCTTTGATGTTGTTAACTTCTCTAGCTCCAACACACACCATTTTTCCGCTTCCGAATAATAGAAGAACCACTTTTGGATCATCCATTCGATATACTAATCCTGGGAAAGCTTCTGGTTCATACTCAACATTTTCAAAACCTAGTGACATTGCAATCTGAATCAGATTAAGTGTTGATTCAAGATTAGTTGTTGCTACTATATTTTGTATCACAATATCTGGTTCATCTTTAACTGGCATATCTAAAACTCTTAGTTCATCAACTACTTTATTTATTGCTACATGAACATCTGGAATTGATCTTGCACCAGTACAAACTACTTTACCACTTCTGAAGATTAATACTGCCGTTTTAGGTTCTGCTAGTTTGTAAATCAAACCTGGGAATCTATCCTGATCATATTCTGCACCTTCTAACTGAAAAGCTATATCTTGAAGCATCAATTCTTTACCTATTGATGCGCTGGCTACCACGTTTACTACTATAATTTCTGCCATAGTTCCTCCTCGGAGAACTGTGTATATAAAGGGCCTATTTAAAGGTTTAAATACCCTTTTTGAAAAAAGGAACTGTAATATTTAGTCTCAAATGAGGTGAAAAATAGATATTAACCTTTTTTACAAGCCATCCAATATAAACAATATAATGGCCAAATATGCCGCATCAATGGATGATGTAATTGCTGCATCAAAAAGAATTGAAGGGCATGGCCATCGAACTGCCATTCTAACCAACCAAACTATAGATGATTTAACCGGTAAAAAAGTATTTTTTAAATGCGAGAATTTTCAGAAAATTGGAGCATTCAAATTCAGAGGCGGATGGAATGCTATCTCCTCATTAAGCGAAAATGACGCTGTAAAAGGTGTTTGTACACACAGTAGTGGAAATCACGCTCAGGCTGTAGCATATGCTGCAAAAAAAAGAAACATTCCAGCATACATAGTTATGCCAAAAAATGCTCCGAAAGTTAAAATTCAAGCTGTTAAAGGATATAATGCCGAAATTACCTTGTGTAAACCTACCCTAAAGGCAAGAAGAGAAACATTAGAAAAAATTGCTAAAGAAACTGGAGCATATGTTGTTCATCCATTTAATGATCCAAAAGTTATAGCAGGACAGGGGACTGCTGCCTTAGAATTAATAGAAGACGTGAAAGAATTAGATGCAATATGTGCACCTATTGGAGGTGGTGGACTAATGTCAGGCACGTGCATTACAGCTAGAAGTATGCTACCTAATGTTAAACTTTTTGGGGCTGAACCAAAAGGAGCTGATGATGCATATCGATCTTTAAAGATAGGAAAACTTCTTCCCCAAGAAAACCCAAATACAATTTGCGATGGACTCTTGACTAGTATGGGAGAAAATACTTGGAATATTTTGAAAGATCATTTAGAAAATATTATTACTGTTGATGATGATGAAGTCATCTCTGCTATGAAATTAATTTGGGAAAGGATGAAAATTATTATTGAACCAAGTTGTGCAACGCCTCTTGCAGCCATTCTAACTCCTGAATTTAGAAAATTAGATAATATAGAAACTGTTGGAATAATTTTGACTGGTGGAAACGTAGATTTGTCAAATTTACCTTTCTAAAATACGTGGCGGGCCTGCAGGGATTCGAACCCTGGATCTTCTGGTTAGAAGCCAGACGCCCTTCCAGGCTAGGCTACAGGCCCTAATCACGTTTGAGAAGAGGTTGCATTTATTGTTTTGTCAGGAATTGGTATGTTTAAATGTTTAATAACTCTTTCAGCTGAAAATAAAGCTCCTTGAACTGAAGGGTGTGTCGTATAATCACCAGCAAGTAAAATTCCCTTCTCAGTGATTGGCTCTCTGATTCTCCCAATATGTTCTGTATCTATCAAAGGTAATGCATTATCTACTTTAGTTACGGTTACAAACTCCCATTCTCTGACTTGCTTACCAAACCAGGTTTCGAACTCTGATAAAATTTCGTCCTGATTATCTTTTAACGAATCTGCGTCTTCACCAATAACTGTAGCGATTATTAATTGAGGATGAAAAGGATGCAAATGGGCATGGAGAATTTTGTTCCCATTTAAACCATATTTCTCATTAATTAATAATCTATGTCTAGATAATGGATTTTTAAGTGAATTAAACACAATTGTTGCAGTTTTCTTTACCTTTTTCAACGGCTTGCGATTTAGGAGATGAAAGCTAACGTTTTGTGGAGTAGCTAAGACTACTTTATCGAATTTCTCAGTTTTCTTATTACAAGTAATAGTTGTTGATGATACGGCGTCAACTTTAGAATTAAAGCGCACTTGCGTACTAATTAACTTGTTCGCCAATTGGTTAGGTACTGCTTGAATGCCACCCTTTAGCATAATCATTGATCCCAAACTCATTGCAGCCCAAGTAAATGAAGCAAAACTCATACGCTCTTCTAAATCGGGGTCAAGAGTAATCCCTGCAAATAATGGACGAAGAATTTTCTGAACAATATTATTTGAGAAACCTCTCTCTGTAAACCCATCCATAATTTTTTTAGATTTAAAATCAAGAGGTAATTCGATATCTTTTCTATTTGAGGCTAACCTCCATTTCAAAAGTCTAAGGCCATCCCGTAAACCTGTTGCTCTCAATGTTGGGAAAAGCTTGAGAGGCATACTTATTGCATCTGCAAGTAATTTTCTTCTCCCAGTATCAGGATCAATACTTTCAGTGCATTTTTCCATTTCTTTAAATTCAAGTTTGCTAAAGTCAATCCATCGATGCAATGATGGATAGGCTGTGTGTAAAACATGAAACCCAACATCGATTATGTAAGGGCCGAAACGTATAGAAGACATTCTACCACCAAGATCACTCTCAGATTCAAAAATAACTACTTCATGTCCTGCTTTTTCTGCAGCTAATGAAATAGCTAAGCCTGAAATTCCTGCTCCGACTATCCCTATTTTCATTTAAAAAAATTAATGGACTTCGCTGCCGTCTTCTATCTCTTTATCTGGTTCTAGTAAGCTAACTATTCCTTCCCCTTCTGCAGCAAGTAACATACCATTTGATTGCTCTCCCCTGAATTTTGCGGGAGCTAAATTAACCAAAACTGCTATCTTTTTACCTAATAAATCGTCATTCTCGTAAATTCCTCTAAGGCCAGTTACAATTCTTTTGACCGGCCCTCCAAAATTAACATCGAGAAGCCATAATTTATCTGCGTTAGGATGTTCTTCAACCTTCTCTATTGTTCCGATTCGTATGTCTAATTTCTTAAAGTCATCAAAAGTGACTTCAGGTTTGACATTTGCTAGCTCATTTGTTTCTTCTGGTGGCATTTCTTTCTCCAATATTTCTTCCATATTTAATTTTGTAAACAACGGAAGAGGCTGTTTTAATTCAAAACTATCTTGATGATCAAGTGCTGAATTCCAACCTAAATCTTCAATTTTAGAATCTTTACCTAGATAATCCCAAGCTTTTTGGGAAGATTCAGGTAAAAATGGTGACATTAATACAGATAAACTACTACAAAAATTTAAAAATTGAACAAGTGTAGTTTCACAAGCTTCTCTATCTGCCTTGACTTGTTTCCATGGGGCTGCATCATTCAAGGCAATATTTCCTGCTTGAGATAGTTCCATTATTGCCTGTAAAGCTTTCTTAAATTTACAAGCTTCTAGCGCTTTAGATACTTTATCAAAAGCTTTTTTTGTTTTTTCATTCAATTCCAAATTAACTGGATTTTGAGAAGTTAACCCTTCTGGGAAATTTTTAGTCGCAAAAGACATTACTCTATACAATAAATTACCATAATTTCCTATTAATTCTGTATTAATCCGAGTTACATAATCTTCCCATGTAAAATTAGCGTCTTTTTGTTCAGGCATAATAGAGGCTAAGTAAAAACGTAATAGTTCAGGATCATATCTATCCAAATAATCAGGAATCCAAATGGCATGTCTCCTTGATTTTGAAAATTGCGATGAATCTAGCAATAAATATTCATTAGCTGGAACATCGTAAGGTAACTTGTATCCACAACCTGAAAGCATAGCTGGCCAAATAATTGTATGGAAAGGTATGTTGTCTTTGGCCATGAAGTAGTAATGCTCTGAATCTTCATTTTCCCACCATTTCTTCCACTCATCTGGCTTCCCTTGGTTTTTTGCCCAGTGAATTGAAGCTGAATAATAGCCCATTACAGCTTCAAACCAAACATACATTCTCTTATTCTCGTAACCTTCTCTTGGAATTTCAATACCCCAATCTAAATCTCTTGTAACTGCCCTATCGATTAATCCTTCTTTGAGCCAATTTCTTGTGAAGTTAATAACTGAAGGACGCCAATGTTCTTTACCTTCAGATAGCCATTCTAACAGAATCTCTCTAAATTCAGATAGTTTGAAAAATAAATGCTCAGTCTCTCTGAATTCAATCTTAGCATCTGGATTTAATTTAGAACGTGGATTAATCAATTCTTTAGAATCCAATGTTTTACCACAATCATCACACTGATCACCTCTCGCAGATTCGTAATTACAATGAGGACAAGTGCCTTCTACATATCTATCTGGTAAAAATTGATTTGCAATCGGATCATAAGGCTCCTCTGAAATTCTGGGCTCAATGTAACCGTTATCGTCTAACTTCTTTAGAATCGACAGGGCAACTTCAGCATGCTCTTCTGTGTGAGTATGGCTGAACAGGTCAAATGAAATTCCCATTCGCTCAATTGAATCACTGTTAAGCTTATGATATTCCATTGCTACTTGTTCTGGAGTCTTACCTTCTTGTTTTGCAGTAACTGTAATTGGCGTACCATGCATATCGCTTCCACTAACCATCAAAACTTTGTTACCTTTTAGACGATGGTATCTTGCAAATATGTCTGGTGGCAAATAACATCCGGCCATATGTCCCAAATGCAAAGGACCGTTCGCATACGGCCATGCCACACATACTAAGACGTGCTTCACAATTATACAAATTTCATGCTGTTATAATAGATTATGCAAAAATAACGACTAACGTGATAAATCCATTCCAGATAGCATGGGCTATCATACTTGGGTAAATACTTCCTGTTTTCACTCTAATCCAACCATATAGACATCCACCGCCAAAAGCTAAGGCCATAGCAATAGGCTCATGAGCTATAGAAAAGACAAATGAAGATATTACTATTGACACAATAGGACTGTAACGCTTCAATAGCATAGTTAGAATGAAACCTCTAAACAAAAATTCCTCGGCAAATGGAGTGAATACAGAAACGGTTAATGCTAAAATTATGAGAGAAAAACCAGAAGATTCTTTGAACATGTTAATCACTTCCTGCTGTTCCGCATCAGGAAATACTATGAGAGTAAAGGCTGCATGAAGTGGTAATATAACAAAAATATCAAGTAAAAGAACCCATCCAATTAGTTTCCATGTATCTATATTATTTTCAAATGACAACAGTCTCTTAATTTCATCTTTTGGAAGTATATTTTGAAGGACAAATAGAACTAAGACTCCTGCTGAAATTGTAAATACGGGAAGAAATACTTCTTCGCTGCTAACAACAGTTGCTGTAAGCATTAAGAGTAAAAAAAGACCAATAAGCATGGAAATAATGGAAGACCAGACATAAAGTGTAGATTTTGTTTCAATAGTTATACTTTCTTCTTCACTTTTCATCTCTGATTTAGATTCACGCCAACATTCACTGCTACAATATACTTGATCTTCCAAATCAGATAAAATTGGCTTAGAACAACGCTTACAGTATTCCATAATATTCTATTGCAATAAAAAGTCTATTAACTTTCGCATTGCTTTTCCTCGGTGACTAATACTATTTTTCTCTTCAGGTGCTAACTCTGCAAATGTTTTGTCAAATCCTTGTGGAATGAAAATAGGATCATACCCGAAACCTCCATCGCCTCTCAACTCATTAATCAGAGTTCCATGGCACTCTCCCGTAAACTTTCGTTTTTCACCTGATTCAGTAAGTAAACCTAATACACATCTAAAAGTACATGCCTTGTTATTAATATTTTCCATTTGTCTAAGAACTCCTTTGAGACCAATTGTATCATAAATATATCGTGTATAAACTCCTGGAAAACCGTTGAAATTACTGATGAAAACTCCAGAATCATCTATCACAAAAGGAGGTTTAATTTTTCCATGGAGCCAAGATAAACCAAAATCTACTACATCCTCTAAACTAGATGCTTGAATTTCGGGATAATCCATATTTGTCTTGACTGGATTAAAGTGAGTTTTACCAAAAATATCTGTAAATTCTTTAATTTTACCATTGTTTGATGTGACTATCTGTAAATCTATTATTTCCTTAAGAGATTCTTCGTAATCTCCTGAAATAGCTGCTTCTAAATCTTTATGGTTTTGTTCAGATTGAACTTTATCCACTCCAGTAGTTATTTCAAAAACTTCTTTGTCAGTAATTATTTCATTGTAAAATATAGAAAATTCACTCTCGTGTTCATGTAACTTTATTTCATTAATGTCTGCATTATTGATACTTAATCTAAGCTTACCATTCTCATCAAAGAACAATAGCCGTGAGGGAGTTACACGAATTGTACCATCTACTTTCCCTGCTTT
>JBJLCA010000037.1:0-25052 GCA_045567915.1 Candidatus Poseidoniales archaeon
CTGAAGACAATGGAAGTCTAAAATTGGTTGGAAAGAAAATAAGGAGAAAGGAAAAGGCATTAATCGGAACGTGGAGAGCCCATTTGAGAAATATGGTTCAAGGTGTTTCTACTGGATTCTTATACGAAATGAAAATTGTCTTTGCTCACTTTCCAATGAAGGTTAGTGTAAAAGGAAATATAGTTCATATTGCTAATTTCTTAGGTGAAAAAACCACTAGATTAGCTAATATTCACGGAAACGCTAAAGTTATCGCAAAAGGCGATAAAGTAACTATTGAAGGAAACAATGTTGAAGATGTTGGGCAAACTGCTGGAAATTTAGAGCAAGCAACTGTTGTAAAAGGACGAGATATTCGAGTTTTCCAGGATGGAATATATGTTGTTTCTAAAGGAGCTGCACAATGAGCGACGAAGAATACAAACCTAGACAAAAACCTGTTCTAACTAAAGAACAAAAAGTTGATTTATCGAAAAGAAACCGTATGTCTCATAAAAGACCAAATTTCAGAAGGCAGAACTGGTTTAGATATAAGAGATTAGGACAAAAATGGAGACGTCCTCGCGGTATACATTCAAAAATGCGAAGGCATTTCAAATATCGAATTCCCGTAGTTCAAGTTGGCTTTAGAGGTCCTGCAAGTGTTCGAGGATTACATCCTTCTGGTTTTGAAGAAATTTTAGTTTATAATCCCGGTAACTTAGAAAATATTGATCCTAAAGCTCAAGCTATTCGCATATCAAGTAAAGTTGGCGATAAGAAACGTGAAATGATTGTGAAGAAAGCTGATGAAATGAAAATACGTGTACTCAATAGGAGAGATTTATGAATTTGTCATATCAACGAAGAGTGGCTGCAACTGTTCTAAAGTGTGGAGTCAACCGCGTTTGGGTTGATGATCGGCCTGAAGTTCAGGAGAGAATTTCTGAAGCTGTCACAAGAGATGATGTGAGATTACTAATTGTTCAACGATTTATACGTAAACACCAGAAGAAAGGTATTTCTAGAGGTAGAGCAAAAGCTATGGCCGTACAACGTGCTAAAGGTCGTCGTAAAGGGCATGGTTCAAGAAAAGGGCACGGTGGAGCAAGAACTCCAAAGAAAGAATCTTGGATGACTAAAGTGCGTGCATTACGTAAAGAGTTAAGTACATTAAGAGAAGAAAAAATAATTGATTCTTCCCAGTATAGGCTATACTATCGTAGAGCAAAAGGCGGAGTATACAATTCAAGAAATCATTTAAGATATAATATGGAAATTGATGGTGTAAATTTAGGAGGTAAGAAATAATGCCAAAAAGAATGCATTTTGCTCGTAGAAGAAAAGGCGTAACTAATTATCGTAAAAGATTGGCTTTATTGAAATCTGGACTTCCTAGAGCTGTAGTCAGATTTACAAATTCCAAGGTTATGATACAAATAACTAATTTTGAAGGCAAAGGCGATAATGTATTGGCTTCTGCTTCATCTGCAGATTTAGAAAAAATGGGATGGAAGAATTCAAAAACAAATGTCCCTGCTTCTTACTTATCTGGAAAATTAGCTGCCAAAAATGCTGTTAAAGCTGGAGTTTCTGCTGCGGTTTTGGATATTGGAAGAATCACTCCTATTTCTGGAAATAGAGCATTCGCTGTGTTGAAAGGACTTGTAGACGGCGGTTTAGATATTCCGCACTCTGAAAGTTCGTATCCTTCTGATGATCGAATCAATGGAAGTCATATCTCTGAAAAAATAGTTAAAGATTTTGATAAAGTTTCAAAAAAAATGGATGGTAAGAAATGAGTGAAGATGTAAAGAAAACTGGAGATAATAAGTCTGGACCTAAAGGTAATACTTCTAGGTATAAAGGTAAAGGACCTCACAATAAAGATAACAGACAGAAAAGAGGACCGCCTTTGTCTCCTGCCCAACAACGTAGAAAGGCCGCTGAAGAAAGGATTTCAAAATGGATTCCTAAAACTGAATTAGGTCGTAAAGTTGTTTCAGGTGAAATCACTACAATTCATGATGCTCTTGCAACTGGATTGCCTCTAAGAGAAGCTCCAATTGTCGATTTATTAATCACGGACCTAATGGAAGAAGTAATTGACATTCACATGGTTCAAAGAATGTCTGATTCTGGTAGAAGAGTTCGTTTTGCTGTTACTACTATTGTTGGAAATGGTGATGGTGTCGTTGGATTGGGTCGAGTTTCTGGAAAATTAGTTAGGCCTACTATAACTAAAGCACTTGATCGTGCAAAATTGAATATTATTGAAGTCCGTAGAGGAAGCGGATCATGGGAATGCTCTACAGCCGTTCCAAATTCACTGCCTTTCGAAGTCGCAGGAAGAACTGGTTCTACTAGAGTTCGAATCAAGCCTGCCCCGCCTGGTGTTGGATTAGTAACTAATCAAGTAGGGAAAATTATGCTAAAACTTGCTGGTGTCGAGGATGCATGGTCCTTTACACGTGGTCAAACTCAGACAATCTATAATTTTGCCAATGCAATGTTTAAAGCATTGGAAAAAACAAGATCTACAAAATTATTGCCTGGTCAAAAAGAGTTTCATAATATGATAAAAGGAGTTAAACAAGAATGAGCTGGGCTGTAGTTAGAGTTAGAGGCTCAGTTAACGTTAATCCTAAAATTAAAGAAACTATGAGATTAATGAAGTTGAGTCGAGTTAATCACTGTGTTATCATCCCTGAGAATGAAACATACACTGGAATGCTTAACATCATTAAAGATTATGTTACTTGGGGCGAAATAGATTCTGAAACTACTGAACTTTTATTGGAAAGCTCAGGAAAAAGTAGCGGAAATTCAGCTTTTTCTAAGAAACATTTAAAAGAAACCAGTTTCAAAACAATGAAAGCTTTGGCAAAAGGATTAACTGAAGGAAAGGTAGTCATGAGAGATGTACCTGGCTTGAAGCCTTTGTTTAGACTGCACCCTCCTCGAAAAGGATACGAAGGAATTAAACGTAGTTTCAAAGTTGGTGGAGCTTTAGGTTATAGAGCTGATAAAATTAATATATTACTAAGGAGGATGCAATATGCCAAGGCGTAAAGCGTTTAAAAATAGTCGAACTCGAGGTAGAGGTCACAAAAAAGGACGTGGTGCTGGATTAAGAGGTGGCCGCGGAAATGCTGGCTGTCATAAAACAAAACGAATTATGTATGAACGTGTTGGACGTGTATGGGGTGCTCATGGCTTCAAAAGGCCTCAAACAGTAGTCATGGCGAACAATGCGATTAATTTGAACGTTATTGAAGAGAATGCCTCTGAGTGGGTTGACCAAGGCAACGCTACTAAGAAAGGAAAAACAATCTCCATTGATTTGAAAAAGATGGGATATGATAAATTATTGGGTACTGGTGTACCTAGTCAGGCTTATAATATTACAATAAGCGCTGCCTCTGCAAAGGCCGTGGAAAAAGTTGAGGCGGCTGGTGGAGAGATCATAAATGGCTGAAGAGAATATACCTAGAAATCCCGCACAGGCAATCGTGCCTTGTTTGTCCATGATATTCTTGTACGCATTATGGTTCAACTGGAAATCTCCTGAAAGCGTAAGTGCTACCCTTATGGGTGTTGGAACTATTGGAATTACTTGGCTTGTCTACATGGGGGCTTCGTATTCTGGTGAAGGTTCTAAGCTACACGGATTAAAGCCAATTATTGGAAGAATGCCTACTGTACAAAAACCAGAAGGGCATGTTCATTTTAGAACAAAAATGACATGGACTTTAGCAATACTTATTGTTTATTTTGCCATGACAAACGTAGCTTTGTACGGGCTTGGCGGAGAAACAATCGATCTGTTCAGTCAGTATCGTGCAATTTTAGCAGGTGCAAGTGGAAGTTTGATGCACTTAGGTATCGGACCTATCGTTACAGGAAGCATCATTATGCAATTGTTCACTGGTGCAAAAATTATTAATTTAAATTTACAAGATCCTCGAGATAAGGAAATATATCAAGGAACTCAAAAAGTATTAGTCATTGTAATGATTATAGTTGAGTCTGTACCTCAAGTTTTTGGATTTTTAGAGCCTAGTTCAGCTCTTGTTGCTGAAGTCGGACTTAGCTGGGCTAGAATGACCATTATTACTCAATTAGCGATTGGTTCATATCTTGTATTCTTAATGGATGAAAGTGTATCTAAATGGGGTATTGGATCTGGTATCTCATTATTTATTGCTGCAGGAGTTTCTCAGGCCATATTTACAGGAACTTTGAATTGGGAACCTGCTCCAGGAAGCGGTACTGAAACGCCTTCCGGAACACTTCCTATGATTTTGTGGTATCTTAAGAATTCATCTACTAAAGATCTGAGTGATGGTGGTTACGAAGCAATCCTTCTAGCTCCTCCTAATCCATTAGTGGCATTGATTGGAACTTTTATTGTTTTCTTAATCGTTGTATATGTTGAATCTTCAAGAATTGAATTGCCATTAGCGCATGGTAAAGTTAGAGGGGCTAGAGGAAGATATCCTATTCGATTAATTTACGCAAGTAACATTCCTGTAATCTTGATGGCTGCATTATTAGCAAACGTGAATATGTTTGCTTTGCTATTTTGGTCACACCCTGGCATGTCTAAATGGCCCATATTAGGTCATAATTGGAGACTAGGGGCCTTTGACACTACTGATGGAAGTAACCCTGTTCCAACTATGGGATTGGCATACTATGTGAATCGACTTGCTGGATTGCAAGATTGGTTTTTGCCATTGGTCAGTCCTGAAAAATATGGTGCATATATGGGAGATCATGAGCCATGGCAACTTGTTGCTCACATTGTCATTTATATGTCTATTATGGTCTTTGGATCTATTGTGTTTGCTAAGTTTTGGATTGAAACAACAAACATGGGACCTGAAGCTGTAGCTAAACAAATACAAGGTTCTGGTATGCAAATTCCAGGATTCCGTAGAGACCCTCGTATTGTTGAAAAAGTTCTAGAAAGATATATTCCTACAGTTACTGTTTTCAGTGGAGCTGTGGTTGGATTTTTGGCTGCTGGAGCAGATATGATTGGTACGGTTGGGCAATCTTCTGGTACTGGTGTGCTACTTACTGTCGGAATTATGATACGTATGTATGAACAAATCGGAAAAGAACAAATGATGGAAATGCATCCTGTTCTTCGAAGTTTCTTCGGCGAGGATTAATGCCAATTTACGGCGGATCGGTTATTGGAAAAGATTGTTTTATTGATTCTGATGCGTTAATTGGATATCCACACTCAAAAGAGCTTGAAAAGGAATCTAAAGAGATTGCCGGATGTGAAATTGGAGAGGAATCAATCATACGTCCCGGTTCAGTATATTCTACTGCTAAATTAGGAAATAAAACTAGAACAGGGCATAATTTTCTCATCCGAGAAAATACAGTAATAGGAAATGGATGCCTAATTGGAACTAATGTTGTTGTAGACAATAATTGTAAAGTTGGAAATTACTGCAGCTTTCAAACTGGAGCATACATACCTACTGGAACTATTATTGGGAATAGAGTCTTTCTAGGTCCAAATGCTTCTCTTACTAACGACAAACTTCCTTTAAGAACTGAATATAACTGCGAACCCATTACTATTGAAGATGATGTCTCTATTGGTTCAAATGCAACCATAATGCCTGGATTAACTATTGGAGAAGGCGCATTCATTGCCGGAGGTGCTGTTGTCACTAAAGATGTTCCTGCTTGGCACATGGCTAAAGGATGTCCTGCTGTTTTTACTGAACTCCCAGATAATTTAAAAAAACCTAATAGATTGGGACCTTAGAATGAGCATTGTAATTGTAACTGGAGTTCCGGGCGTTGGAAAGAGCACCGTAATGAATGCTGCTAAAGATTTTGGTTATAATATTGTAAACTTTGGAACTACCATGTTTGAGGAAGCTCAAAAAGAAGGAGTCTCAAAAAGAGACGATCTAAGAAAATTGCCTGTTGATGTTCAAAAAAGATTGCAAAGGCAGGCTGGTGAGAAAATCGGCCAAATGGATAATGTAATTGTTGATACTCATGCATCTATACTTACTCCTTCAGGATATCTTCCTGGTCTTCCTGAATGGACTGTGAAAGCTATTATGCCTAATACTATTGTACTTGTTGAAGCCCTTCCTGATGAAATTGAAAATCGAAGATCGAAAGATGCTTCTAGAGCTCGAGATTCAGATGACATTGGATTACACCAAAGAATTAATCGAGAATATGCTATTGCTGCAGCCTTTATGACTGGCGCTACAGTTGGATTTGTTCCTAATAATGATAATAAAATAGACCTTGCCGTTGAAGAATTTAAGAAAATTTTAGAAAAATGAGTGAAGAAAAAGTAAGCGATGAAGAAGAAGTAAAACCTCCTGCTATTGGAGGAACTTTTCTAACAATGATGTTTATGCTTTGGATTATTATTAACCCAGAATTAAGAGACTTTATGGGTGAAACTGCAGGTACTGTCTTAGAGCCTAGAATTACATTTGACTACCAATATCCAGTACTTACTTTTCTATTTGCTGGAATTATTATGATTTCTTTTACTACCATTATACGCCATTTCATTATTGACTGGGAAAAAATGGCTGAAATTCAAACTAAAATGGGAGCATATAACAAGGAAATGGGGGAAGCAAGGCAGAGTGGAAATGAAGCCAAAATGAAAAAACTTTTCGCGATGCAGCCTCAGATCATGATGCTCCAAAGTGAAATGATGTCAAATCAAATGAAACCTATGGCATTCACAATGATAATTGCTATTCCTATTATTATGTGGTTAAGAATTTTTGTTAACGGATTAGATTTACAAGTAATGTCTTTACCTTGGGAGCCGAATTATAGTCTCGATGAAGATTTATGGATTTTACCTCATTGGATTTTAGTTTACTCTGGATTGTCTCTGCCATTTGGTCAAATAATTATGCGTGTTTTGAAAATTGGCTCAAACTCTGGTGGAAACCAGACTGTGCTTTAGTTGTCAAAATGATTACTTATTTCACCATATGTGTGAAAACTACCGCCTATTGATTCTAATTCTTTTTTAATTTTGGGAAATAAAGAATTATCTTTATCATAGAAAGACACATCATAAGGGTGCATTACTAGTCCTAAAAATACGTCTCTTTCAATCTTTTGAGATAACTGATTTGCTTCAAGAAATAGGCCTTGATAATAAGTCAGAATTTCTAAAAGATTTGTTGGAGGATTTTCAAATAATTTTGTATTTGATGTTCCTGAAAATGCCGTGTCTTGCCAACCTATTGCCGGTATCTCTAATAATCCATTTTCATAACGGTAGGGTTGTCTAATATTTCCATTTTCTGTTATCAATTTTGGATGTAAAGAATCGTTTGTATCTCTTAAATCTGAACTAATATATTTTACTTTTAAATTTTTCAAGGTGTCTAATAGTTTAAATTCTCCTTTTAGACCATTTTTGTGCCCCAAAGGAGTCCTATATCCCCTATTAACAATATCTTGTCCAGAAAAATACTTTTGAAACAAATTGGTGTTTATTTGAAATTCTTCTTTAATCTCTTTAAAATTAGCCGGTAATTTGTCAGGTCGAGTATTTATCTTTTTAACAATTTTATGAGAATAAGAATGATCGCCTATTTCTACTAATTTACTCATTGAATTAAAAGCATTTTTAACGCGCTTAAGACCAAAATTATTAATCATACTTTCAATAAAATTTCCGCAAATAAAATAAGTCCTCGGTATTTCTTCTTTTTCTAATATTTTATTTATGGTTTCCAAAGATAGTATCTTTTGATTTGCCATTTCCTGACCTTTATCAGAAGAAATAAAAGATCCTCTTGGCCTATCGCAGTCAAAACCTATCATTACTCTAACGGAAGGAGTTTTGTAAGATTTAAGAATTCGAGAAGGTTCTTCTTTATGGCCTTCGAATGGAGGAAAATTAAGTGCTCTCTTGAATCTTTCTTTTTTAGCTGAATCCCAAAAAGGATCTATGTAACCTCCGTAAGGATAGCCTCTAGGATGATATGTTGCTTTGCTTTTATCTTGAGGAGACAATGAGAAATTTAACTCATTGAATAAAGGCAATACTTCCTTAAATAATTCAAGACCTGCTTCTGTTACTTTATCATAAAGAGTTGCTCCTGTATCTTCCTCCTCTATTGCTACTTTCTTTTGACTTACTATTGGCCCGTCATCTACTCCATTTCCCATTTTATGAAAAGTAATTCCTGCAAATTTTTCCCCATTTATTATGGGCCAAGCCATTGGGAATGACCCTCGATCTCTGGGCAATAATGCAGTGTGTAAATTAAAAAAACCTAATTTTGAAAGATTCAATATTCTTTCTTTTATAATTTCTCCCCAAAAAACGCCTATTGCAAAATCTATGTCTGCTTTTGAAAAAATATCTTCAAATTCTTTTGAATTTATTGAGATGTCTTCATAAATTGGAATGCCTAATTTAGAAGATTCTTCTTTAAGAGACATATGATTTAATTTGTTATGCCAGATTTTCATTCCTGGTTCTTGATCACGGGTTAAAACGCCTTTTATTTGGAAATTTTGTGAATGTAACTCCTTTAGTACGTGTACCGATAAATTTTTACTGCCAAAAAGGAAAACATTCATAAGATAATTTTCAAGTAATTATGGCTATAATATATTTTTGGGTTTTTTTCAATAAAAATGGACCAATGATAATCTTTCAAAGAAAAAACGTTCCTCTTTTATTACTTTTTTATTCCACGTTGTATCAAATTTACTCATTTTACTTGATTGGATCATGAATATAGAACCTTTATTATTGAGAAATTTTTTTGCTCTAGATAGGAGTTCCATTGTGAATTCATGCCCATTTATTCCGCCTTCTACTGCAAGTTTTAATTCTGGATCATTATAATCTTCACTTGGAGGCAGATAAGGTGGATTACAAACTATAGTATCAAACTTTCGATTTGAAATTGCAGAGAACATATCGCTTTGTAGAATTTCTATTTCTACTTTGTTTTTTTGGGCATTATATTTTGCTGCTTTTACTGCTTTAGGATTAATATCTACCGAAGTTACTAAATTTCCTTTTTTGGCTAAGTGTATTGATATTATTCCAGACCCGCACCCTATCTCCAACACAGAACCTAAATCATTTGGAAGGTGATTACACATCATCCAAGAGTCTTCTGCAGGTTCATAAACTCCTTCAAAAGTTTCTATTTTAATTTCTTCCATAATTAACTATAGGAAAGGTTATATAACCATTTATTTAAACATATATAACTTATGGTGTGGAAAAAGGGGAAAAAACCTGAACAATATTTATTTACAATTACTGAAGATTTTTCAAATGATTGGAAATCTTTCAAAAAAGAAGCCAAAGAAAATAAGCAAAATATCAGTGAATTATTAAGAAATACTGTAAGTTCAAAAATAACTAATGATAAAAAGAAAAAAGCTTTAGTTCTTAGTCCACATACTGATGATGCTGAATTAGGGTGTGGAGGAACAATTGCAAAATTAATTGAAGAAGGATGGGATGTTCATGTTATCTATTTCAGCGCAGTAGCTGAAAGATATCCTAATTTAGTTGAAGAAGCTGCTAATTCTGGTAAGATTTTGGGAATTACGCATGAAGTATTAGATTTTTATACTAGATTTTTTCCAAGAGATCGTCAAGAAATTCTGCAGGCTTTGTATGATCATTCTAGAAGTATAAATTACGATTTAGTTTTTACTCCTACTACTACTGATATACATCAGGATCATGGCGTTGTAACTGCTGAAGCAAAAAGAGCGTTTAGAAACTGTACATTGCTAGGATATGAACTTCCTTGGAATAATTTATCTGTGTCTCTTAATTGTTTTATTCCTCTTGAAGAAAGACACATAAAGAAAAAACTATTAGCTTTAGATTGCTATGATAGTCAAAAACACAACCCCTATTTTAATGAAAATTTTTTTAGATCGGTGGTGAAGATGAGAGGTATACAATTATCAAGCCCCTTTGCTGAAGGGTTTGAGACGATTAAAGTGAGGTTAGACCAATTAATATGATTAAAATTGCAATGGTTTTAGGTCATGACTTGCTTATTCCTAATGAAGATATTCGAGTTTATCGCGAAGCTTTAGCTCTAATTAATGAAGGATATGAAGTAACTGTTTTTTGTTGGGCAAGACGATTAGAAAAATACGAAACAAAATGGAAAGCTGAAAAAGATGGCATCAAGGTCGTTCGCATTTTTGAAGAACTCAAAGGAGGATTTTTTTCTAAAGTCAAAAGTTTTAAAAAAGCTTTGAATAAACTTGAAGAAAAAGTTGCTGAGTATGAGCCAGATATTGTTCATGCTCATGATTTAGAAGTTCTTGATGTTGCTGCAAATATAAAAAATAAATTAGGGTCTAAAATTATTTTTGATTCGCATGAAGATTGGCCGATGCTAGAAAAAGTTCAAAATTGGTTCGTTGGTAAATATTATGAAAGGAAACTGAAAAAATTAATTGGAAATGTAGATGCTTTATTGACCGTTTCCGATGAATTGGCTGTTCGCTTAGAGGGTGGCACTGTTTTGTATAATTCTGAATTATTAAAAACCGTAGAGAAACCTGTTTTGCATGACCGTTTTGGTTTAAATGGGATTGTGGCAGGATATATTGGAGCTTTGAGGAAACCTATATTAGAAGAAATTCTTGAAGCTGCGTCTAAAGTTAATGCTCTGAGCGTCTTAATTGTTGGAGGCGCTCCTAAAGGGCAGGCAGGATACACAAATATGATTAAAGAGCTTGAAGAATTGGCTGTAGAAAAAGGAGCTAATGCCAAATTTACAGGGCCTTTACCTTATTCTATGATGAACGAGTGTTATGCTGCTTGTGATATTCTAATGGTCGGGCATTATGTAGATAAAAGGTTAAGAGATTATGCAATTCCTAAAAAATTATTAGATGCTATGGCATACAAAGTTCCTGTAATTGTAGGTCCTTATGATGCACGTATGAAAATCGTAGAAAGGTATGAATGTGGAATAGTTACCGAAGATTGGGCTGAAGCTTTAACTAAATTATCAAACGATAAAACATTAAGAAAAAAGATGGGAGAAAATGGATACAAAGCATTTAAAATGAATTATACCTGGGAAGCACAAGAACAAAAATTACTGCAAGTGTATAGTGATTTATTAAAGGAAAAAAAAGATAAATAAAAAAATGGCCAATATACTAATAACTGAATTTATGGATGAAGCACAGGTAGAGCTATTATCAGTAAACCATAATGTTACTTATGATCCTGAATTATACAAAAATTCAAAAACTCTTCTTAAAGAATCAAGTAATGCACACGCCCTTATCGTTAGAAATAAAACCAATGTAGATGAAAAACTGTTAGATTCAATGAACCATCTCAAAGTCGTAGGGAGACTTGGAGTTGGTCTTGACAATATTGATGTTGATTTTTGTGATACTAAAAATGTTCCTGTAATTATTGCCGATGGGGCTAATGCAAGAAGTGTAAGTGAATATATCATAATGGGATTACTTACACTTTTTAGAGGAGTTAGGACATCTACCGAAGATGTATTGAAAGGAAAATGGAACAGAAGCAATCACACTGGTTCAGAGATAAATGGAAAAACTTTAGGAATTATTGGAGTTGGGGCTATTGGTCAAATTGTTGCTGAAAATGCCGGAAGCTTGGGGATGAACTTAATTGGAAATGATATTGAAATCAGTGAAAATAATGAAATATGGAAAAAATTGAATATAAAATACTGTTCTTTTGAAGAGGTTGTTTCTCAATCTGATGCAATTACAATACATGTCCCTCTAACAAAAAAAACTTCTAATTTATTCAACGAAAAGGAATTCAAAAATATGCAAAAAGGAAGTTTTATTATTAATTCATCAAGAGGAGGTATTGTGAATGAAGAAGACATCGTGAAATTCTTGAAAAATGGCCACCTAGGAGGTGCTATGCTTGATGTTTTTGAAAGCGAGCCGATTGATAATGTCTCTATGTTCTCAGGCATTGAAAATTTAATTTTAACGCCTCATATTGCTGGTTTAACTTGTGAATCAAATATTAGAGTAAGTGAGGTAATTTCTAATAAAATTCTGAAGTATTTAGCTTCTGGAGAAGAATGAAAGATCTCAAGATTTTAATTACAGCTGCAGGGAAGCCCAATGGCTGCTACAAACCTGAAATATCTTAAAAATATTGGAGAAAGAAAAATATCTCTTATTGGAACTGACTTGACTCACGACAAAATTGGAGCGCATTGGTGTGATAAATTTTATACTGTACCTAAAGGTGAAAGTAAAGAATTCATTCCCAGATTAATAGAAATTATAAGAAAAGAAAGACCTCATGTATTATTTCCACAATCCTCTTCTGAAGTAATTAATTTATCAAAGCATAAGAAAACTTTAGAAAATGAAGGTGTAAAAGTCCTAATTTCATCCGAAAATGCCGTTTACAAATCTGAAAATAAGGCTGAATTATACAAAACTTTAGAAAATAGTGATGTGAAAATTCCTAATTATAGGATTGTAAATACATTAAAAGAATTTTTAGAAGCTGTAAAAGATTTAGGATATCCCGAAACTCCTGTTTGTTTCAAGCCCCCTGTTTCAAAAGGAACTAGAGGGTTTAGAATCTTAAGAGAGGATATTTCTAGAAAACATATACTTCTAAATGAAAGGCCGATTAATCGTTTTATATCTATTAATGAATTTAAAGAAATCTTTGAAAGTGATGCTAATTTTCCTGAATTATTAGTTATGGAATTTATAGAAGGTAAAGAGCACACCACCGATCCTTTAACTCTAAACGGAAAAACATTACTATGTCCGGTTAAGACAAGAGAAAATGAACGTGCTGGTTTGGCAATGAAGTTTGTTCAAACTACAAATTCTAAATTGGTAAAAAGTACAGAATATATTGTAGAAAAATTAAAATTAGATTGGATTTTAAATGTGCAATTTATAGGCGAATATTTAATTGAATTAAACCCTAGAATATCTACACAAATGTTTACTGAAGAAGTGAATATTCCTTACTTAGCAATAAAATTAATTTTAGGTGAGATTACAGAAGAAGAAATTGAAAAGTATTCTGATGAAGTAAAGAAAGAAATTACTTCATTGAGATATTTTGACCAGATTTATTATGAATGAAAAAATTATAAGAAATTATTTTCTTTAAGCCAAATATCATTGTAAATTTTACTTTCATACTTAGTCCCTGAATCGCAACCTATCGTAACTATTTTCGAACCAGAGGGAGCTTCTGAAGCCAACCTAACTGCTGCAAGAACATTAAGGCCTGAACTTCCTCCAAGATGAATGCCTTCTTCAGACTTTAACCTGTGACACATTTCTATGGCCTCTTGATCGCTTATGCTGATTACTGAATTGATTAATTCTCTATCTAATAATTTAGGAACGCTATCTTTTCCTACACCTTCGATGACATAACTTCCGAGATCAGATACAACTTCTCTACCCATTACAAAGCCAGAGATGCGTGAACCTATTGGATCTGCTAAAACTATATTGATCTCTTTTTTTCTCTCCTTGAGAAAACTTCCCACTCCCATTATTGTTCCACAAGTACTCCCCCCTGCAACAAAATGGGTGATTTGGCCACCTGTTTCTTCCCATATTTCCGGACCTAATGTTTTGAAATATGATTCTATATTCTTTTCATTGCCATATTGATCTAAATCAAAATAATTTGGATTTGATGAGGCCAAGTTTTTTGCAATGTTTTGATAATGTTCATCTGAATCTGGTGAAACGCCCGATTCTGCTATTATTACTTCTGCACCATACTCTCGACACGCTTTTATTTTTTCTTCGCTACATTTAGTATCTGTAACAATTATGCATTTAAAATTCAGAAGATTGCACACATATGCTAAAGAACTTCCTGTGTTCCCACTTGATGCTGATACAAATGTTGTATTTTTAGAACATTCTTCTTTAGCTTTTGAAACAATATAGTGGACCATTCGATCTTTTATTGATTTTGTAGGATTCTGGTTTTCTAATTTGATGAAAATTGGAATCGAATCTTTGTAAGGATTGATTTTCCTGTTTTTTATTAGGTGCAATTCTGTTTTCCCAATTTCTTGCAAAGACATCTTACCGTGCCTATGAGGCTGCCTTGATTAAAATATCTATTTGGATTTGAATTGACGTCAACACGAAACTGCACGCCACCGAAAAGGTTCCTGGCGCCAAGGGAGAGATTTGAACTCCCGAGGGATTGCTCCCAGTGGCTTTCGAGGCCACCGCAATACCGGGCTATGCGACCTTGGCTATAATTCTCTAGATATGTTAGAACTTAATATTCACGGTAACTATTTTGAAGTCTCTCTAAGTGAACAAATATGGAATGGCAAGTTACAATAGATAATAAGATAAAAATGGTTGATTTGCCAGAAGGAAGTACTGCTAACGATCTTGTGAATCGCTTAGATTTGCATCCAGACGGTGTCTTGGTCGTTACTGATGAAGAAAAAATGAAACCTATTCCTCTAGTAATTCCTTTACCTGAAAAACCAATTAGAATTATTCTAGTGGCTTCAGGTGGATAACAAACGATATTATTTATTACTCTGGAGTATAGGGCTGCGTAGGCTTATTAAATTATGACAAAGAAAACTGTGAAAAAAGAAACTTCGTCAAAAAAAAGTACGCCTAAAAAATCTCCTGCAAAGAAAACTAAACCAAAGAAAAGTGTGGCAAGGAAAGCTTCTACTAAACAAACTAAATTGAAGCCGAATAAAAAGAAAGGAAAGCTAAGAGTTAGTCAGAGAGAAAGAGATGAAATCGATGCAGTTATGGATACTTTATGGGCTTTCACAGGCGCTTTGAAGAACTCCTGGAAAAATGCAAGGCCAATATTACTGGCTGGAATTATTATCGGACTCATAGGAGTTACTTTTTCTGGTTACGGCCAAGAATTAGTTGGTGTTGAACAATCTGGAATTTGGTATGCAATAACTGAAAGTCCTAGTGATTTAGAATCATCTTTCGACCCTGTTTTTAATAATAGAGAATATCGTGAGTATTCGGCTGGAGATGAGATTAGAATAGAAGGAAAATTAACTAAAATAAGATATTTTGGAGATATTGAAAACGGACTTTATCCCATTCCTCCTAACGGCATGAACCCTGCATCAGCCCCTGGAGATAGTTACAAGATATTGAAACCAGGAAGTAACGAATTATTGTTTCCCGTATTGGCTGAAAATAATAGCGATATTAATTTTGCCAGTGGATTAGAATTCCAAAGAGTTCATTTCAATGATACTGACTTGAGTGCTGCGGTTTTTACAAATGTTAAGTTTGAAGATGTTTTATTTTCAAACTATACATTTACAGACTCTTTTTTCATTGATTGTGTTTTTGAAAGAGTTACTTTCACAAATGTTGGCTTTAGTAAATCTGTAATGTCGAATGTAACTTTTGATAGTGTTTTATTCAATAATGTAGCTATGAATTCAAATCGAATTGAAAAAAGTTATTTTGAAACTTTCTTGGTTCGAAATTCTAATTTTACCTCTGTTACCTTTGATAAGACGGAAATTATCGGAACTAAATGGTCTCAGTCCGTGCTAAATGGCGGCGTCTTCCAAAGAAGCTTAATGGATATTGTCATATTCAGAGATTTAGAAGTTAATGATTTTTATTTGATTGATTCAAAAATAAGCTATAATTTTGACGTCCCTCTTACTTCAACTTTTGATCATACTTTTATTGAGCTTGGTGAAATTATTGTTGTTGTAGGTGGCAATGTAGAAAACGATTATGCAACTGGAGCTCACCTTTATTTTGGTAAAAGTGAAATAAAACTAGGTGGGTTAGCTGCAGGAACTGCTCCTACTTACGGAGGGTGGGAACCTGGAAGTGTAACTGGAGATGGGTTCCAAAAGCTAAACTCTGGTAACTTATCAATTGATTTGAATTATGAATATATTTATTCTAATTCTAAAGATATCGATATTACTTTTTGGTGGAATATTGCTTTTGATTGTATTGCTGTGCTAGGTCTTGGTATTTTGATATATGCTATAGGAGGGCCTGGTGCAATGCTAGGTCTTTTCAAATTCCTTTCACCGTTCATAATGACTGGAGCCTTTTTTGTCGTAATGTTTTTGAGTATGGGGCAGAGAGAATTCCTTATTTTATCACAATTAATGCTTGTATACTTTGTACCGCCATTTGGAAAAGGTACTGTTGTTCCTCTTGGAATTGCTGGAGGCGTAGATCCTTGGGCAATTGCAATATGTACAGCATTTGTTGATATTGCAGTAGGCGTTTTCTTAACTTGGAATTTCGATTTAGCAAAGAAAATACCCTTTATTGGTAGCGGAATTAATCGTATTCAACTGAAAGGTAAAGCTATGTTGAAAGATTTACCATGGTTAGAACGTGCTTCTTTTGTTGGAATTGTTGTCTTTGTTATGTTCCCTTTCCAAGGATCTGGTGCTGTTGGAGGTACGATTTTGGGAAGAGCTATTGGTTTATCACCAAATAGGAATTTGACCGCTGTTGCAATTGGAGCAATAGCAGGTTCACTTATTCTATCTGCGTCTGTAGTTTATGGATTAGGTATATTGGCTATCCTAGCGCCTCTGCAAATTGCCGTAACGGTCATGTTTATTGGATTGTGTCTTGTTATCTACTACTTGTACCAACACTGGGAAGAAATCAAGCTGGATGAGGTTTCACAAACTATTGGTGGAGTTTCTCAGACTCTTGGTTTACACAAAGAAGGACTTATCGGTGCACCAATTAATGCCAGTGTAGGGGCCCTTGGAACTGCAGGGGGAACTATGCTCAAAGTTACGGGAGATACTAGTCGAACCGTTCTCGGCGCAATAGGTCAAACTGGAAAAACTATTACAAAAACTACTGGTGATTTTGTTGGATCTCTTGCTGGATCTTTTGCAGATGATAAATCTGATTATGCAGATAATACTATACCTACTGAGTTAGATTCAGGAATATTGGTTTCTATGGCTGAACAAAAGATTAAGAGAAGAGTTGTTGTAACTGGAGGTGCCGGATTCATTGGGTCTCATTTAGTTGATCGTCTTGTAAAAAGAGATGAAGAAGTTGTTGTTTTGGATAATTTTTCATCCGGAGAACTCGAATTTCTCAGTGATTCTATTGAAAATATTACATTAATTGATATCGATTTGCTTAATGAAGAATTTGCAGGATATTTAGAAGGAGCAAAAATTGTTTACCACTTGGCTGCCAATCCCGAAGTTCAACTTGGAATTACTAAGCCCGAAGTGATGCAAGAGCAAAATGTAGATGTTACAAAGAGGGTGCTAGAAGCTATGAAATTAGCCGAATGTGAAAATATTGTATTTACATCAACTTCAACTGTTTATGGTGATGCGGAACAAATTCCAACTCCTGAAACTGCTGAATTGAATCCTATTTCTGCATATGGAACAAGTAAATTAGATGCAGAGAAATTGATTGAAAAATATTGTAAAGAGAATAACTTCAGAGGTATTTCCTATAGATTTGCCAATTGTGTAGGGCCACGCAGTAATCATGGCGTTACCTTTGACTTTGTAAATAAATTAAACAAAGATAATAATAATTTAGAAATATTAGGGGACGGAAAGCAAAAGAAATCTTATTTCCATGTAGAAGATTGTATTTCTGGTATGTTGAATATGGCCCCTGGAGAGCTTTGTGAAAAAGGAGAAACGGTTGCACTCAATGTAGGATCAAAAGATGCAATTGATGTAATTACTTTAGCTGATCAAGTTTGTAAAGCTATGAAATTGAATGATGTAGAATACTCGTTTACTGGTGGCGTAGATGGAGGCAGAGGCTGGAAAGGCGATGTGAAATTTATGCGATTAGAGATTAAGGAATTAATGAAACATGGCTGGACTCCTCAGTTTACAAGTCGAAGAGCCATCAAAGATACAGCCACTTGGCTTCACAAAAATTTAGAATAAACCAAAATTTAGCTCCTGTAGTGTAGTCCGGCCCATCATTTCGGCTTCTCGAGCCGAGCACCCGGGTTCAAATCCCGGCGGGAGCACCAAATTCATACTGTCTATAGAAAAAGTTTAAATGTACCTTGAATGATTTTGATTATGGGTAGAAATCTTACACCGATTATGCTAGCTCTTGGACCTCTGCTATTGATTGTAGCTTTTGCTATGTTTCCGTTGCAGGACCAAATAGGCCAAAATGCGATGGACGCGCTCGTTGATGAAGACAGATCTTTTTTGATGATGTTACTAATTGTTGGAACATTTGGAGTTACGTTGATATTTGGTGGATTGAATTTACTTATCAAAGATATGAAGAAAAATACTGATGGAATGAATGCTCAACTCTTATCTTATGCTAAAGTCATGATGATTGTTGCCTTGGTATGTTTCTTTCAAGGATTTGGAGGATATGTCGCATCGATTAATGCCTTCGAAACTGAAATAGACGAAAACGAAGTTGCGTATTATACAAGTGAAGCTGACAGAGAAACATCTGCAAGGGCTTCATGGGAAGCTGGGAACGCTGGATGGGCTTTACTGACCGTTGCATGGGGAATAGGCCTCATTGTAATTGGTCTGACTGCGTACTTAATGCAACGCCCTGAACAACCTGCAGAATATCTTTTCACTGCCTTAATGCCTCTAGGAACTATACTAACTATTCTACCAATTTTAAACGATAGCGAGGTTTTCGGAGGAATTTTCCCAATAGCCTTGATTATACATCTTGCAATAGGTGGATTGATGCTTTCAGGAAATTTAGAAGTTCCAGGATCTAAAAAAAGCGAATAAGTAAATCCAACTTTTACAATTCGGAAGTTTAACTTAAATAGGATTAGAAAAAATAAGGGCTATGTTAGAAAACATTATACTTGTTAATCTAGCGATTTGTTTGATTTTTGCAACTATCTTGGTTAATCGAAAATACGGTTTATCAAATTTAGTTGGTAACGAATCTAAATCTTTGGGAGTTGCATTCCTATTGCTAACTGCTTTCACTATCAATATGATACCTTTAGTTTCTGCTGCAGATGATGATGGCGATGGTGTAGAGGATGCCAATGATGAATGTCCTGATACAATTGCTGATGATAATTGGACCGTCACAGACAACGGATGCTCATACCCCTCTTATCTCGATAATGTTTGGTTGTGTATTGGAGGTGGCATTATGGTTCAAGATCTAAGTGGAAATGATGAAGAAGAATGTAGTGTAACGATTAGCTCTGATGGGACTTATATGACAATTTCAACGCCGGGTATTGCTAATCACGACATGGAGGGGGGAACTGCTGGAAATATTGCTGCTCAAGACTTTGATTGGAAATTACCCATTACTCCAACCAATAATACAGATTGTAATCCTAGTATCTCAATTAACGGATGTGATATCGCTCCTGATCGTGGTCCTGTAGCTGTTGCAGTTAATGGAGTTCCTTTCTATGGCCCTGAAGATGGGCCTGGTGGAGATGCTGTAGCACACGAAATAGGTATGTATGACGAAGATCGCCAGGAAATAGATTTAGGAATTTGCGGAGCTCACATGGGTCCTGGTGGATATCACTACCATTTCGATGGAAATTGTATGCATTGGCATAACGAGACTGATGGAAGTTCTGGCTATGAATTTAGTAAAGTAGATAACAGCACTCATTCTCCAATTATTGGCTTTGCATTTGATGGTTATCCAATTTATGGTTCTTACGGGCACGTCGACGGGAATGTTACTTTAATGAGAAGTAATTACATTCTGAAAGAAAATAGTGGAATGGGTTACAATGGTATTGACGATTATGAATATAGCTTAGATAATGGAGGGCATTTAGATGCGTGTAATGGCAGATTCAGTGCAACTCCAGAATTCCCTGATGGAATTTATCACTACTATTCAACAATGCCAGCCATGGGAGATAATCCCGATGCAAATAATGCATTTCCATACTTTATCAATTGTTACCGTGGAATTTCTGAAACTTCTAACGAAGATGGTGGTGCACTAGATGGAGGCGGTGGTGATGAACCCGGACAAAATGGACCTCCTGATGACGATGGTGATCACGTTGGTAACGGTTGGGATATGTGTGCAGATACTGGAGATACGACCTATCCTGATGGAAATCCAATGTATCCAAGGGGATGTACGGAAGAACAGTTTAACTTACTAAGTTCTAATGATCAGAATACTACTAAAATTGCCTATGCTGGCGATAGTCCTCCAGCTCCGCCAGACGAAGATGGTGATGGAATTCCAGACCCATTAGATGATTGTGATGATACTCAAACTGGAAACCTAGTTTATGCTGATGGATGTGCTCATTTAGATTCTTCAAGTAATGAAACTGCTTCAGATAGTGATAATGATGGAGTTGCAGACGAAGATGATAATTGTCCTAATGAAGATTCTAGCGGTTACGACGCTAATGCTGATGGATGTATTGATGACTCTGATAGTGATGGTGCAAAAGACGACGTAGATGTCTGTCCTTTCGATGCTAATGATGGATGTCCTGCTGCATTACAAGATGTAGAAGGTAATGTAACTGAAGAAGTATCTGGTTGTATACACCAAAGTGCTGAAAATTACAATCCTGATGCTACAGAAGATGATGGTTCTTGTACATATGAAGAAGATACTCCTGGATTTGGATTGGCTGTTGCTTTAATCTGTATTATCAGTGTTGCTTTTAGAAGAAGAAATTAATCTTAAACTAACGGAATTAAGTCAAACTCAGATTCGTACAAGCTAGGGCCTGCCTCAAGATAATAGACCGAACCCAATCTATCTCTTGAATTTGATGAAGAAGTATCCTCTCCAGAGGCGCAAGTTCCAGTACATCCATCTGCAAATGCAATGTAAACTCTACCGTCTAAATCAATGTGTAGATCGTTAAAGTCTAGCAGATTACGATTGGAGCCTCCTTCGTTAGAGCGACAATCTCCACTATTTAGACAAATACTTCCGACTTGAACTGGATCTGTTGTGAGTCTCTGAGTGTGGAATATGGGATTTTCATCAAGAGCGTTAAGGCTGTAAGTGACGTATAAGTGATGACTGACATTTGTAGTAGCATAATGTGCATTACCGTTCCAAGGATTTCCATCTATATCTGGCTGACCTAGTGCACTAGCGTTTTCACTTCCAAGATAGGCTATAGCTATTCTACCTGGATCTCCTGCTGAAGTATGTGGGAAAGTGGCTGAGATTACTTCAACTGGGCTTACTCGAATACTTTCTTGATCCCAAGTATCTCCAGAATCAACACTTCTTGACATGTAAACTCCCTGATCTCCACCTACCCAAACATTGTAAGCATTTGATTCTGTATCTGTAGCAACTTCTCCATTCTTACGAGGATTTGGAGTTCCTACATCTTGACCCATTGTTCTTTCTTCCCAAGTAAGGCCATTGTCTTTAGAGAAAATAATTGCAGGTGTTGCAACTCTTGGTGGCAAATATACCGTTCCATCTGGAGCGCTAGTAATTGCTCCATGTAAACCTCCATTTGCTGTAGCTATTCCGACTAAGTTACCGCCAACTTCGAAAGAAGCCCCGCCGTCATAACTAGTATAGCATGAAATGTAAGCTAATTTATTGTAACAAAAATAAACTGCAGTTTCATAAAAACCAGAAGTCGCTCCGCCGCCAATCCCATAGCCCTCGTCAGTCCATGGGCCTGATCCTAGTTTGATATGGTCATTAACTGGAGCTCCAGAATCATGAGGGTTCGCTTCCCAACTTTCACCATCGTTATCAGTCCATCCGATCCACGTTGTCCAAAGTCCCATCATGTGAATATTGAAAACTCTATCAGTAATTGGATCTACCCAACCATATGGGTCGTTCGTGAAAAATGCTTGGGAAGCGTCTGCTGTATTTTCCCAAGTAACGCCGCCATCACATGATCTCATCGGCTTTTCAAATGCAATGAAAAAAATACAACCGCTTGATGTAACGCCCAGACTAGGCTCTGCGCCTTGCTCACCTACATTACTAAAGTAAAATTGCATTTCTAATGGTGCTACATCTGTATAATTACCAGTTGAATCTGTAACAAAAAGGCCGTCAGGAAGGCCTGCTTCAACGACAATAGGAGAATCGTCTGAAGAATCTTCACCTAAACAGCCTGACAGCGAGGTCGCCATCACAAAAAAGACTGCGAAAAATGAATTCCATTCTTTGCCCATATTAGTTATCCTGCGAGCTGCCTGATATACTTTACTAATTTTTAGGTATTAACTAGTAAATGGACGGCGTGCCCAGAATACAAATGCTACTGCTCCGCCAACAAAACCGCTAGCTCCTGCAATAACTGCTACATTTCTGATTGTCCAGAATGTATCCTCAATTTCTTGAATTGTTTCAACTTCCATCTGTAATCTGCTTAGATTAAATGCATTGTAATTCATTTCAATGAAAGTCGTTCCATTGTAAGCTGATGAAGGTTCACCAAATTCTAATTTCGAAATGCATGCTTGATTTGAAGTTGTCATACTAACTCCATCTGTGGAACAGGCATAATCTCCATAATTTGTCATGTTTTCATCAACATAGTGATTCTCTGAACTCATGATTAGACGAACATTTACATCATATGGTACACGAGGTTCCCAGAATTCTTCAAGTGTTGCTCCTTGATTTGGTTTAATTCCTACTGCAGTTCCTTCTATTCCAAATACCCAAAGATGTCCACTACTTGATTCATCAACAGCTATCGTGTATTCTTTAGTATTAGTATTAGTTCCAAGACTCTGTGAATTATCATTTGAACCGTCGCTGTTAATATCAATTGATAAGTCTAAATCTGCAACTGTGAATCTATCTGTATTAACCTGCGGATATGACAATACTATTTCTGCACTTACTGTTCCTTCTGGAACATGTAGATAATGCGTTGAATCTGTAACATAAGTTCCACCGCTTCCTACAAAGTATGCCCATTCTCCTTTCCATTCTGATTCTAATGTATCAGTGAATTGTTTTGCTTTATGAATATGAGTGATACCTAGCATTGCATCTCTGGCATCATAGACCGTTACCATTCCATTGTCAGGATTGCCGTCTCCATCTTCATCTGCGTTTCTTAGATTTTCTAATGTTAACGCCATTTGAACTGCATATTTTGTATCAATTAAGCCGTGACCTTGTCCCCAATCGTGCTTCATTCCAGTATTACTAATTGTACCATTTGCATTTGATTGTCCGCCTTCAATGTATCTTCCTGAAAGTTCCATGATCAATTCAGCTTCTGAAACAAAAGTATCCGTTCTATCTCCGTACCATTCACCTTCTAATGTCTCATGGTCTTCGTAAAGATAGTCTGCAACTCCCAAAGATGGTGCAGCTTGGTAAAGTAAGGTAGCTACTCCTGCAATATGTGGGGTAGCCATGGATGTTCCTGAAATTGCCATGTAATACAGATCATCGTCTGTAGGCCTTTGAATAATATCAATCAAAGTGGCTCGTGGAGCTGTTGCCCATATCTCTACGCCTGGAGCGCCTATGTCAGGCCATGTCTGTGGCTTTGTCATATCTCCTCTAGATGAGAAGCCAGCTATTCCTGAACCATCGTGCTCAAGTGCTGCAACACCAATAACTAAAGGAATACTTGCATACGGATTTGTTTGTAAATCGCTGCCGTCTCCTCCAGAATTACCTGCTGCAAATACTGATACAACATTGTTATCGTATTGTAAATTGAAAACTGCTTGGGAAACTGCGTTTGAAGGATCATATTCTGAGCCTGAACTTCCCCATGAATTTGATGTGACTCTAATATTCAATGGATTTGCACCAGGTCTTGAATTATCGTAAACCCACTGGAAAGCCTCTACTGCATTGTCAATGAATGCGATGTCTCCTACTCCCATTCCAACTAGTGTTGCGCCTGGAGCTACTCCTTTCTTAGCTCCTGCAGATGCGTCTCCGTTACCTCCAACAGTACCTGCACAATGTGTTCCATGTCCACTAGAAGTATCTGAATTTTCAGCCTCTATCCAAGTTCGAGTAGTTCTATCGAATTTGTATGAAACTGTTTTACCTTCATCATAATCAAAATCAGGGTGTCCTGCATCTACTCCAGTATCAATAATTACTGCAGCCACTCCAGTTCCATCAATGTATGTATTTTGATTAGCTTGATCTGCAATTACCTCTTCATTTTCATCAATGATAACCGTTTGCCAAGTTTCTACGGCGTTGATTACTCTCGTAGTATCTTGCATATAATATTCCATTTGTGAATTATGTTCTATCCAAAAGATGTCATCTTGTTTACTTAAATCTCTAATTTGAGATGCTGTTGCCTTTCCAAAAAATCCATCAATGAATTCAAAAGTACTAATGACTTCAATTCCAATTCCTTCAGCTGTTTGTAAGTGTTGAACTGTAAGTTCAGGACGATATTGAACAATAAATTCAATCTCGGTAGTGGAATCTGCACTTTCCATAGCTCTAACGATATTTGGGTGTAAAACGTTTTCATTTGCTGGTGCTGATGCGCCTATATTACTTACAAGTAAAATGGCAAACATAGCTAGGGCTATCTTCTGTTGCATAATAACGACTTAATGTTGTTCTTAAAAAAAGTTCACTTTTTGGTGCCTTATGATTTTTGAGTGTTATCTTGGTTCATAATTACAATGTGAGGTTCCCAATTATCTGCTTTTTCTGAATCTATTTCAGCAAAAGTAGCTAGTATAACTCTGTCGCCTGGATTTGCGCGATGTGCTGCAGCCCCATTTACACAAATTGTTCCTTTTTCATCTCCATCATATTCCATAATGTACGTGGTTAATCGAGTGCCCTGAGTTATATTCCACAAATGTACTTGCTCATGCATTGAAAATTTTCCCAATTTAATTAATTCAGGACTTAATGCTACTGAACCTTCATAGTCCTTCAATGCATGTGTAACTTTTGCATTGTGCAACTTAGATTTCAATACGGTTATGCTGTGAGACACTATTGTTTACTAAGGAGGCGGTAAATATTGATAATCTTGAAATAGTATCGCTTTGTTTACGATTTGTGAAAATAAGACACATTGGCATCGCTGTAGATTC
>JBJLCA010000038.1:0-24687 GCA_045567915.1 Candidatus Poseidoniales archaeon
TTATAGGACTGTTTGAATGAAAAATTGTGCAATTATTAGAAATTAAAGAATTGAAGAAAGGTTTCGGTTCTAAAGCGTTTAACACTCGAGTGGAAGTCTTGAAAGGTATTAATTTGGAAATCAAAAGGGGAGAATTGGTAGCCCTTATGGGTCCTTCTGGCTGTGGAAAATCAACTCTACTAAATATCATTGGAGGATTATTGCCTGGAGATGAAGGAGAAATTGAACTCGAAGATGTAAATAGTACAGAAGCAGCCAAATTTACCTACGGTACGGATACTCCAAATAAAGTTGTAAATGTAAGAAGAAATGGTGTAGGATGGATTTTCCAAGATTTCCATTTGGTCGAACATTTAACTGCAATTGACAATGTGGCAATGGCACTTGAAATTGCAGGTATGGAACAAGATGAGGCTGAGAAAAAGGCAAAGTCTGCGCTCACAAAAGTAGGCTTGGGAGATAGAATCGACTTCGGTGCTGAACAACTTTCAGGAGGTCAACGACAAAGGGTTGCTGTTGCTAGAGCTATTGCAGGTTCTAGACCACTATTACTGGCGGATGAACCTACTGGAAACTTAGATGCTGAAAGCGGCAGCGACATAATGAAGTTATTCAAAATATTGACCAAAGGTGAAAAACCAATTTCCGTATTAATGGTTACACACGATCCAAATCTTGCTAGCCAAGCTGATAGGATGCTACTTATGAAAGATGGAGTAGTAGCTGCTAGTGACATCAAATCTGCTTGGGGAATCAAAGATGAGGAGGAAGAAGAATGAGTTCTTCTGAAGTTTCTTGGCTAGCATGGTTTTTCTCGATTACCGTGTGGAAGAAAAGATTTTTAGGTTTGCAGAAAAGATTTTTGGATTTACCTGATAATCTTAGGATAGCGACACTTACTTCATGGAGAGATAAAGAAAGAGGATTAGCAGTTTTTGCGGGGGTTTTCCTAGCAAGCTTGGTAATTACTCTTGTTCTAATTTATGGAGTAGGACTTTCACAAGCTTTTCTTGAAGAATCTATTGAACAAACTGTTTTCGATTCAAAAATAGAATTTAAGTCAGCTCCTGAAGAGGGAGCAACTGGCTGGACAAATGATACTACAGTACTTCAGCAAATGTGTGATGAAGTTGTCCTTAAAGCTGAATTTAACGATTGCACACTTGTCTTAGGTAAAAGTGGTCTGCATAGTGAGATTAGTTGGGGAAATGATGCTGCATTCTATGCCTCACCTTTATTCATGGAAAAAATTGAAACTTCTGACGTAGATCGGAAATGGGATACTGAAGATTTATGGAATTATGAATATACTACTGGACCGCCTGTGGTAAATGTAAGGGCCATTTCTTTCCTAGGTCCTGGAGCATTTGACGGCGTACTTGCAGAACGTTTATCTGAAAATATAATTTACGAGATGGGTGAATGGAAGACTCATGAGGAAGTTAACAGTCAAAGAGGAATTTATGTTCCTTTAGACATTGCATCTGCGGCTGGGGCTGATGTAGGAGATAATATTGATACTTTAACATTCACGTACACATACGAAAGAAGTCTTCCTGGCGTTATGGAAGATGAAGATTGCCCTGGTGAAATAATCGAGGGCGAAGAATACAGATTAATGTATTGCCAAGTTAAAATGACGCTAGAAAATCTTACTATTTTGGGAATATATGAGCCGTGGCCACAAGGGAACCCCGTTCTGGCAGCAAACCCAATTTACACTACTTGGACACTATTAACTGAAGAACAGCAAATCACTTTAATTGATAAAGATCATGTTTACTTAGGCATAACTGTAGATCGAAGCCTTTTACCTACTTCATCAATTTCAGCTGCTGAAGACTGGCTAGATGTAATCTCAAACGACATGCAAAAAGAGACCTATGACAACGGCAACGTGAAAATATTTTATGTTGACATCATAAGTGGGACTATTTTATGGCTTGAATTTGTTCTGGGATTCGTTCAAGTTTTTGACTATATTTTGATGATACCTGTAGTTATTCTTTCATTGTATCTACTTATTTATGGATTAGAGCTTTCATTGGAACAGAGGAGAAGAGAAATAAGTATTCATCGCTCAATTGGAGCAACGGCAGACAAGTTGAAAGGTATGGTACTCTTTGAGTTGTTTGTTATATCTTCTATAGCATGGATTGCAGGTTATATCTTAGCTTTCTTTGCAGTTCCAATTATTCTATCAAGTGTAGGCTTCATGCAGTTTGAAAGTTTAGATGTGGACATAAATCCAGTTCTTAGCTTTGGAGCCACATTTTTCACAATTTTGGCTACACTTGGTCTAGCCTTATTATTTGGAAGATCTCGAACTCAGAAATTCCTTGAAATGGAAATTGATGAGGGAGTAAAGAAAACTGCACAATCTGGAAAACCAAAAACATGGCTTCACGTCTTAATGCTTTTCGTAGGTACTTTAGGGGCAATTGATACATATCAAGAGTTAACAACCGGCGGAACTGGAATAATTAGTAATTGGTTTTTAGGAGGACTGGTTAACATCTTTGGACCTTTCATGCTTTGGATAGGTGGAGCTCTTCTGCTCTCAAGATTGGGCGCCTACGGGCCAAAAATAATGCTTTTCTTCTTCAAAAGAACGCCATTACTATCCGATGTGAAGCGAGGTCTACAGAACACAGGTTCTAGTGAATCTACAACAAGATTATCTCTTATCATGCTTTTAACGCTATCAATTGTTACTCTTGCAGCGGTCCAAGGATACACTGGTTCCTTAGTAGATGAACGTACTGCTGACTTACAAATCGGTAGTGACATAAAGATTTACTCTACAGAACCTATGACTTCTAGTGAAATTGAACAGGCTGTAGTAAACATCAGCTCCAAAGATATTACTGTTAAAGCGCTGACAGTACCAATGATTTCACTGGAATCAGAGGATGGCACTGATGCCAGCGCTTACGTTTTGATGAACGGAAGTGAGGATGTACTAAAATGGTTCCCGCAAGCAATACCTGGGAAAGACATTGCCAAAGCTGTATCTGCCTATGAAAACGGAGGCTTTTCGGCTGGACCTGACATGGCATTCGCACTTGATTTAGAGGGTTCTGGAAGATTTGGTGACTCTAATGATGTCTTGTATGAGTCAGGAGATAAAGAATCCGAAGTAGTAAATTTTACTTGGGAAAAAACTGAATTTCTCCCGACTAACATAGATCCAAACTCTACCATGACCGTAGACGAAGCTTTTGAATATTATACAAACATTATGGATAGAAACTGGTCAAATGTAGATTTATCAGATCAAGATTTAAGCAATAGAAATTTTTCTAGAACTGATTTCTCTAATACAGATTTATCAGGTGTAAATTTTGCTAATTCCAATTTGGATGAATCATTATTCTTCAACGTAAATCTTAGAGAAGCTAATTTTACTGGGGCTAGCTTAACTAATACTATTTTTGTTGTAACTTCAGAGAACATTGCTAATATCGACTTTACAGATGCAAACCTCTCTGGAGCTTTTTCGTATTATCCTGTTAACATAACCTCTCCTAACTTCAAAGGGGCTACATGCCCTGATGGAAGTGCTCAAAATGAAAGTAATAATTGTGAAACTGGATTCAGTGAAAACCCTACACCACTAATATTACCTGTCTACTTCCCGGCAGCTTTTGAAGTGCAAGTGACATCATATCAAACCTCAATAAGGTACATTGGAACTCACGAATTCATTCCTGGTGTAGCAACAAATGAAATGAATAACTATTTGATAATTAATGAGCTGGCTTACAGGGACTTGGTAGGAAATCAGTTCGTAAATGACCTAAGGGCAACTACTTGGATAGTAGATGTGGATGGATTAAGCAATGAAGATTTACAAGTTCTAGCTTTATTAATTGCTGCAGATTCTAGATTTGAAGGTGCCGATGATTGGGAAACTTCACATGAGAATGTAGAAAGAAACGGTGGAATTATATTTGGAACTCAGGGGCTCTTTACACTCCAGTATCTCGTAGCAAGTGCTGCAGCAATAGCTTCAGCTTTTGTATTCTTATCACTTGTATTAAATCAAAAGAAAAAGGAATTAGCCATACTGCAAGCTATAGGCGCAAGTCCTAACCAAATAATTAGACTTGTACTATTCGAGATACTTTCAATAGTCTTCTTTTCAATGATTCTAGGAATTATTTTAGGAATGGGATTATCCCTTGCATTCAACGGATTCTTCAACATATTTGGTTTCCTATTCCAGTTATTTTCAGGAACTGGTGAAGAAGCTGTAATTACAAGAATATTACAATGGCCTTGGTGGGTTATAACACAAGTTACCTTAGGAGTTATGACTGTAGTTGTCATAGCTTTGGTATTAACTACTAGGAGAGCTTTACGAGCTGATTTAGCCGTAGTGCTCAAGGGGGAATAAGATGGCTGAAAAATTATTTGAACATACGACAGGGCAAGGAAAAGAGGAGAACGATTCTAATGAAGAGATTGAAGCTCTTAAATTTTCAGAACAAATGATGGATGATAGAATCGATAAGGGTGCCATTCTTCAGGCTATAGGATTGTACCATGTTTATTCTTCTACAGCTGAAGACGGAAATGTTGTAGCTCTAAGAGGGTTGAATGTCTCCGTAAAGAAAGGGGAAGCTGTTGCAATTGTGGGGCCTTCAGGCTCTGGCAAATCCACATTACTCAAATGCCTAGGTGTATTGATGAAACCCTCTGCAGGTGGAGTAATCTTAAACGGAATATCAACAACTAGAAGAACTGGAGTAGAGCTTGTGAAAATGCGACAAGATACCGTTTCATTTATCTTCCAAGAAGGTAATTTACTTCCAGACCTTAGCGCTATCGACAATGTTGCTCAAGCTTTGCGTCATAAAGATGTAAGACCATCTGAGGCAAAAAGAAAAGCTATGGAAATTTTAGTGGAACTTGGTTTAGAGGAGAGAATTAACAGTATGCCTGCAACACTTTCAGGAGGCGAACAACAAAGGGTTGCAATTGCAAGAGCCTTAGTTACTAACCCAAAATTAATATTGGCCGATGAGCCAACTGGTGCTTTAGATCCAATAACAAGTCGAGAAGTTCTAGAACTATTTGGTAAATTACATAAGGATAAAGGAGTTGCATTTCTAATTGTAACACACAGTGATGAAGTGGCTGCATTTTGTGACCGCAGCTTAGAATTACGAGATGGTAGATTCGTGGCTGAACATGGAGCAAACCTCGATGTAGATGACTTAGAAGGTACAAGAGAATTGATTGTAGACGAACTTGGTACGGTATCATTCCCTCCAGAAGTTTTAATGAAAATGGGAGGATCTGGAAGATACGAGATTGCAAGGAACGAGAAAGGAGAAGTTACACTAGTTACTGCTGAGAAAAATAAGTCCATGATAAAAGGAAAGAAAGTTTTAGCAAGTAAATGTCCTGCTTGTAATCACAAGTACGAAGATGACAGTCAGTTATGTCCTGAATGTGGTTCCAGTCGTCCAATGGTAAGTAAAAATTAGAAACTTAACAATAATCTTGGAGTGCCGCTATCTATTGACGGAATTACATCGTCAAAAATAGGACTAATGTAATTAGAATATTCCTCTAGATAAGACTCAATATCTAATCCCATAAATTGAGAAACTCCCGCTTTGGATAACAGTTCCATACCTGATCTCGAAAGAGTTCTTGCCCCAATTAAATCTTGGATTTGATAACTTGCCATTCTTACTTTCAAAAGAGCAGCTCCCATTTTGATTAAACCTTGGATAAACATATACTCACTACTTCTCTTAACTGAGGCAAGCCAAAGACCTTCCCATGCCTCGTGGGCTTCCCAATAGAAATGGTAGTTATACAAATCAATGCCATAAAGGTAGTCTTCATTTGACTTCCAATCATCAGAGTTCCATTTCAAAACCTCTTCTTCTTCCAAACCATAACTATGCCCTTCAGGGCTATTACTAGGATGAGGGTGAAGTCCCGGGACAAACCTGTAAACTGGAAATTTAGTTTTAGTATATCTATCCACACTTTGATTCAATATGCCTTCAGAAGAAGCTAAAGGATAATCAACCATTATTTGTTAACAATATCTTCAATTGCTGATGTAAAAGAAAGAACGTCGGCTTCATTATTGTAAAGATAAGCGCTAGCTCTAGCGGTACCATCAATTCCCCTTGAATTAAACCAAGAATGAACACAATGCATACCACTTCTTATTGCAATATTGTATTCTTCATCAAGATGCATTGCTATTTCTGTAGGATCCCAACCTTCAATGTTAAAAGAGAAAATACCTCCTCTTTGAGAAACATCGGAAGGACCTATCACATCTATAACATCCAAATCTTGCAGCTTATCAGACATCATTTTGTTAAGTCTATGTTCATGTTCTTGTATATTGTTCCTACCGACTCTCATAACATATTCAGCTGCAGCACCGGAGCCTATTGCTCCTGCATAATCTTGAAGTCCAGCTTCAAAACAGGAAGGAGGTGGCAATAATTTATAATCTTCATATGTGGAATTAATTACTGTTGAACCTCCAACGTAAGTTGGAACTAAGTTGGCTAATTCATCATATTTACCATACAAAATTCCCATGCCACTTGGTCCACAAAATTTGTGAGCACTAGCTGCAGCAAAATCGACATCTAAATCAACTACATTCACTTCCTTATGTGGAGCTGATTGGGCAATATCCATCAATACTTTGACACCTCTATCGTGACATATTTCCACTATTTCCTTGGCAGGATTAGTATGGCCATCTAGATTAGAAGTATGAACAAAACTGAAAAGTTTCGTCTTAGAAGTTAAAGATTCTTTTAGTGCTTCAATATCAAAAAAATAATTGTCTTTTGGAGGTAAAACATCGTACTTTATTCCATTGTATTTTGATAAATGGTGCCAAGGAACAACATTAGCATTATGCTCCTTATCAGAAGTTAAGACATGATCTCCTTGTTTTAATCTTAATCCATTCGCCACAATATTCATTCCCTCTGTAGCATTTTTAGTAAAAACTATTTCAGAAGGCTGCTCAGCCCCCACAAATTTACGAAGACTATCTCGAGCCATCTCAAACTTTTCTGTAACTTGCCAACTAAGCTTATGGACTGAACGTCCTCCACAAGCAGGATAATCTGTATAATATTCAGTAATTGAATCTATTACTTGTTGGGGCCTAAGAGTCATACAGGCGCTATCAAGATAAATCGGTGAATCTTCCTTATTCAATAATGGAAAATCTTTCCTATACTTAGAAATATCCATGGTACTTTATTGGGGTGCATAATTTAAAGACAAGCTTAGCAAAGTCATTTTATACTCGTATGCTGAGTCAAAAGTATGTCGTGTTTGGAAAATTTCCCAAATGACCTCGAACCTACAATTGCTTGTGGTACAGAGATTATTGAATTTGGACCGGTAACTGCTCTGTTGACTATCATCATAGGTGGACCTCTTGTCAGCTATGTACTAAGAATCGTTAAAAGATTAATGAGTAAATATGATTACGTAGATTCAGGTGTAGAAAATTTCCTTTACAGAATAATCAGTACTGCATTATGGTTATACGTAGTATTAGTTGCAGCTAACGCTTTAGGAATAAACGTTACAGGAATAATAGCTGCTTTAGGAATAGTGGGATTAGCAATGGCTTTTGCTGCTCAAGATACAATTGAGAACATAATTGCAGGACTTTTCCTAATGGTAGACAGACCGTTTAGAGAAGGTGACAGAATTCTACTACCTAAAAAAATTGGTAGTTTGTACTCAAGCTGGGGTGACGTGACTGAGGTAGGATTAAGGACTACAAGAGTGCGATCAACTGATGGCGTACTTATGTCTGTACCAAACAAACTTTTTACCCGGGATGTTATAGCAAATTTCAATCACAAATCTGATAAAAATTTACGTGTTAGAATAAGACTAGGATTAGTTCCTACTTGGGAAAACGTAACAAAAGGTGAACAGATTGTCACAGACATTGCAAAGAATAATAAAGACATCTGTCAAGAAAAACCTAAGCCGCCACAGATAGTTCTAAGAGATTTTGGTGACCAAGAAGTTATCATGGAAATTAGATATTATGTTCCTAACGCACCGTTAATGAGATCGACAAAATCTTACTATGTTAAAGAAATCTTGAAGCAGTTTGAAGAGCAAAATGTCAATTTGGCTTATCCTACAAGACTAATAATGAAAGAAGATATAGAATAGGATAATTCCTAGTTAACTTTTTATTATATCTCTTACATAATAAACTATGGCATTTGAAGTACCTGATTTACCCTACGACTACAGCGCACTAGAACCTTACATAGATGAAGAAACTATGCGAATACATCATGATAAACATCATGCAGCATATGTTAACATGCTGAACGGAGCTGTGGAAGCTGCCGGTATTGAAGGTAAAACTGTTAAAGAATTGATAACTGATTTAGATTCAGTACCTGAAGCCCAGAGGGGAGCTGTAAGAAATCACGGTGGAGGTCACTTCAACCACTCACTATTTTGGGAAGTGATGGGGCCAGTTAATGGGGAAATGAGTGCTGAACTTAATGCAGCCTTGTTAGATGCATTTGGATCCCTTGATGATTTTAAAGCTAAATTTCAAACCGCTGGAATGACCCGATTTGGATCGGGATGGGCATGGTTATGCTCAGTTAATGGAAAACTAGAAATATGTTCAACAGCAAATCAAGACAATCCAATTATGGGAAGTGAATATGGAGGATGTGGAAAGAATCCTATATTGGGAATTGATGTGTGGGAACACGCTTATTACTTAAATTACCAAAATTTAAGAGCAGACTACATTACTGCTTTTTTCAATGTTGTTAATTGGGCTGAAGTTTCAAAACGTTATTCAGAAACTCTCTGATTACCTAACTCAGCAATTAAATTACCAATTAGCAGGCAAGAGCCTCCAACTAGAAGCCAAAAGTTGAAATCTGTAACTCCGGCACCTACTGCAAAGATTGTAGCCCAGACAGGCTCTAAAGCGTACAAAATAGCGGCTCTAACTGGATCAATGTACTTCTGATAGTAGTTGACTAGTGAAAGGGCAACAAATGTTCCAAAGAATGAAGATAACAATAAAGGAAAAAGAAAGTCTGCTTCAACTATCATAGAATAAATGTTAATATCTGAATCATTAACAAACATAAAATAATTTAATAGGAAAAGAGCCATTAGTGTTGAAATTGCTATTGATGTAAAAGTTACTGTTATAGGATCAATGCGTTTAGTAATAATGTCTGTAAATATTATGTGGCCAGCAAACATAAGAGCGCAAAGGATTGTTAGCCACTCTGCTATGTCATAGTGTAACTCAGGTGGCCCTTGAATATAACCAGCTCCAAAGGTTGCTAATGCAACACCAAAAAGTAAACTTTTACTTTGAAATCTACCTGCTAAGTAAGCTAAGATTAAAGCTGTAAAAATAACATATAAACTAGTGAGGAAAGCCGAAACGGCTGGTGAAATCCCTTCCAAACCCATCATCTGGAAAACAAATCCTCCCAACATAAAGAAAGCCAGTATTCCACCATCATACCAAGAACGATAATCTCCTAGATTTTTTCTTATGCTGGGTGTGAAATACAAAAAAAGTGGTAGCGTTAAACCAAATCTTAAGGTCACAAAGAGTGTTGCTACTACATTAGTTTGAGATGTTGAAACTGAATCTGCGCTGTCTAATGCCCTTTTTAACCATAGGAAAGTACATCCCCAAATTATTGTAACTATGAATAATGCTATGGTAGCTTTTTGTTTCACACAACGCCCTGATCAAGCATTGCTTCTGCAACTTTGATAAAACCAGCAATGTTAGCTCCAACAACAAGATTACCTTTCTGATTGTATTCTTCTGCTGCATCAGCACACTGCTTGTGAATGCCAGTCATAATTTGATCTAACTTAGAATCTACTTTATCGCTAGTCCACTCATCAAAGGCTGCATTTTGTGACATCTCTAATGCTGACACGGCAACACCTCCAGCGTTTGCAGCTTTTGCTGGACCAAATAAAATTCCAGCTTTACTCAAGATTGCATAAGCTTCTGGAGAGGTAGGCATATTTGCACCTTCAGAAATAGCCATACAGCCATTCTTAACTAAACTAGTAGCACCCTTTTCTTCAATTTCATTTTGAGTTGCGCTTGGTAATGCAATATCACAAACTTCACCCCATGGACGTTTACCTTCATGGTATACTGCACCTGGATATTCTTTCACATATTCCTTTATTCTTCCTCTACGATTATTTTTAAGGTCCATAATCCAAGCTAACTTAGATTCATCAATTCCATCCTTATCAAATATGTAACCGCCTGAATCAGACATCGTAATTACTTTACCACCATAATACAAAACTTTTTGAGCACAAAATTGGGCTACATTTCCACTACCTGAAATTGCACATGCCTTGCCTTCAATACTTTCTCCCTTTGAAGCAAGCATTTCCCTTAGGAAATAAACTTGTCCATAACCGGTCGCTTCAGGCCTAATTAGAGAACCTCCCCAACCATATCCTTTACCAGTTAGAACACCTTCCCATTTTCCTGTAAGGCGCTTATATTGTCCAAACATGTATCCTATTTCTCTTCCACCAACACCAATATCGCCAGCTGGAACATCAACATTAGCACCAATATGACGATAAAGTTCAGTCATAAACGATTGGCAAAATCTCATTACCTCAAGATCCGATTTACCTTTTGGATTAAAATCACTGCCACCTTTTCCACCACCTATTGGCCTGGTTGTCAAAGCATTTTTCAATATTTGCTCAAATCCTAAAAACTTAATAATTCCAAGATTTACACTAGGATGAAATCTCAATCCTCCTTTGTAAGGACCAATAGCGCTGTTAAACTCTACTCGCATTCCTCTGTTGACCTGAACTGCACCTTTATCATCAACCCATGGAACTCTAAAAGTGATTATACGCTCAGGTTCCGTAAGCCTTTCTAAAATATTTGCATCCTTATATTCAGGATGTTTCTCAAAGACAGGTTCAAGCGTTTCTAATACTTCCCAAACTGCTTGATGAAATTCAGGTTGGTCTGGGTCTCTAAGTTTAACTCTATCAAATGTTTCTTTGACATAGCTCATGGATGTTCTATTTTATAGAACTGAGTCTATAAAGATATCTGCTGTTTCGACTTAATTTAGGTTGTTTTTAAAAAAGAAACTAAACTATTTTGCCAATGACCCCATAGGATCCCAAGGTGGTAAACTAATCGGTTCTGCTTTATACAGATCCATCATCTTCTTGGTTAGGTGCTTTTTATGAATAACAACTTCATACATAAACTGATCAAACCAAGGATCTGTCATTATATCAAACCCCTTTTCTCCATGATCAGGTCCCCAACTATTCTCAACTCTCCACTTAATTGGTTTGTTATTTTTTAGATCAACACCTGTGAATAACATGGCATGAGTCATGACACTATCTCCATATTCCAATCTCTCTGATTTAGACATACCAAAAGAAGTTCCATAGAATTTATCAAACTCAAACAGACTGGTATCCATAACTCCAAATTGTCTTGTAAAGAATTTACCTACGTCACAACCAAACCAAACTGGATCATCAGCCTTAATAGATTTAATAGTATATTTCTTTAAATCATCGTTTTCCAAATTTAGATATCTTATAATATTGCCACCGTACACGTTACCCAAATAATCAACAGTGTAAGTCTTGTTGTAATCCGTGAATGGTCTTGGATCGTTAATTAGGCAGACAAAATCATTCAAATCAATATCCACATGTTTTTTGAAAAATGTTTGTGGGGTTAAATCGGTAAATCTATGGAATTTGTCTTTCTTATCTCTGATGGACCAATCAAACTTTTCAGGAGGCGTACCCAAACTTATGCACAACATTTGATAAATTTCAGATAACATACCATCTTTCATTTTTGACACTTGAGTTTTTGTTTTACTGCTTGACACAGCTGAACGCAAGTCTTTAGCAAATTCGCGAAGTTTCCTTGTAATCAATTTATTCATTTGTGATGAATTACTACTGTGATAACTTTCAGCCATTACTTTCTTTGGTACTGTACCGTACTTCATTAGTAAATTTACAAACATATCCCATTGTCCACCATCTTGTATAGGACTATCGAGAAGATGCATAATTAACCGTGAATCTGTTGGCTTGTCTGAAGTTTCAATAATATTTTCTAAGAAATAGTTAGCTTTTTCCAATTTATCATAAAACATAAAGTAGTTCTGAGAAAATTCAAAATCTTTAATTTTATATTTGCGACCAAGATAAATACGGAGTAAATTAAGACCTGCAAAACCCCAACATCTCCCACTGCGCTTCTGACTCGTGGCTTTCATTTCTCCAGTAACTTTATTGGAAAAAGTATGGTCAATTTCCCTAAATGATTCCCAGTTCATTGCCACTCTGCGTACATCTGTACGAGTAGCTGCATTCATTGAAATTCTGGCTTGTGGATCTGAGGTGAATTTTTTCAGATATTTATTCACATTTGGTAATGTAATTTCCTTTCCCATATTGAAACATTAAGTACCCAATAATAAATGTAACTAGTCAGAATTTGGCAAGCGAGGAGTCATCACTCTTCTCCAAATTGGAGTAAATACACAAAGCCACCAAGAGGCATAATACCCATATCGCAAAGTTGGAGTATTCTGGTGAGGACGTAATTTCCAAAACGGAGTACCGCCATCCAAGTGATGATCAGAGTGCCTTGTTAATTCTAGAAGACTCCATCTTGACCATCTCGCTTCCGTATTCCAAGCATGTTCCGCCTTAAAACGGCCACTACCTCTTCTCAAACCCCAGTGCCTTATGTAGTTAACATACTCAAGTGTTAAAATGGAAACAAAAGAGGAGATAAGCCAACCTACTGTTAACGGAATACCATCAAAATATCCAAGATAACTCGGCAAAAATGCCAAACTACCTAATGCAAGTATTTGCAAAAATAAGCCTTGATATGATGGATTGCTAAATCCTGTCTTTCCTTTACTCTCATGAATTCTCACTGATGATAGGAATTGACCGGGAATTGTTCTAATCCAGAAATACCATAAACTTTCATCCTCAGAAGCACTAGCTGGATCTTTATCTGTAGCAACCCATCTGTGATGATTGTAATTATGTTCTGTAGTAAAATGTAAATAATTAACACTAAATAGTAAAATTCTAGATAACCACCAACTTGGACTGCGGGGTCTAGTATGTCCAAGCTCGTGAGCTGTAACTATGGCTGAAGCTGCTGCGCTTAGGCCTGTAGATAACGCACCAATTACAAGCCAGAGCGTCAAACCTTCATTAAATGCAAACCAGAAGAAAGTAGCCATTACAACTAATTGTAATATCCCATGAACCCATAATAACACTTCAAATGGAGTGCCAGACTCTCTAGGTGGTCTAGGAACTTCAGTTTCTCCCATTATAACATCCAAAACTGGAGCAATACCCCAAATGAAAATCACACCCATTGCGGCATAAATTGGCTCATAGACTCCGAGTACATTACCTGAGATTACTAGGAGAGGTGATATCAAACCAAGTAGATGATATGCCCACGGCTCAGGTTCAAGGTTTGCTTGGTCACTCATCATTCAACTAAGAATCTGGGGTTAATTAACTAATCGCTCTTAATAAATTATTTTATTCTATGCTTATACAAACTATCATAAATTTTAGAACATTCTTCGTAAAGTTCGGTATACTTACCAGGAATGTTTTCCTCTTTCTCTTTGTAAGTATTAAATCCTGTAGAGTTCAAGACATTTTTGTACCAATACTTTGCCCAAATACCGTCTGTATCTCGCCCACCCTTAGACCAACTAAGCATTTCTTCTGAAAATATTACTCCAATCTTATCACAAATCTTACTTAGGACTTCTCTAGGATTCTGCAAAACATCCATAGCATCTATTACTGGAGGAATGTCTCCCGTGATTTCCTTAACATATTCAAATATTTCATGCTGTTCATTAAGTCCCAATAAATGAATATTTAAATCAGAATGAACTTTACTGTAGGAAATTATCATATCCTTAGGGTCTCTAATCAAAAAACAATTCACTACTTCTTTCATCCATTCCCTGCTTACAGAAGGTAAAAGATGGTGAGTGATATGCTTTTGATAATAAATTGAACAATCTCCTTTGGTATCTGAAATTAATCCATTAGAAACAACTCCTTCATCTAACTCTCCGTTTTCAATAATCTCCTTTCTTCCTGGGTGGTCTACATCTGTTTTACTAAGATAATAGGGGTAAAACGGTTCATCTACAACAAAGGTATCTGAACGGCTTTCCCAAGCTCTCATCATGGCTGTAGAAATATTACGTGGACCTGACCACATTGCTATTCGAATCATTCTTTACTCTCAGATTCGATTAGATTATGATAATATGTTTGTAATTTAGCCACTAAAGAACCGTTTCCGAGAACTTCTATGTCATGATCGTCAATTTCATAAATTGGAATTATACCTGCAAAAGTTCCTGTAACAAAAGCCTCATCAGCCTCATAAACTTCAGTTAGTGTGAAATTTTTCTCATATATTGGAATTGAATTTGAATTACAAATATCAATAACATTCTGCCTAGTTATCCCGCCCAAACAATATTTTCCAGTTGAAGTCCAAACTGCGCCTGATTTTACAATGAAGAAATGAGTCGAATTACAAGTAGAAACATACCCATGTGGATCCAACATTAGGCCTTCATCTCCACCTTTTCTTTTAGCTTCAATACAAGCTTGAATGCAATTAAATTTACTCAAACTGTTAATTCTATGATCTTGAATATTTTCACTACCTCTTATTGTATTAACTGAAACAAGTTTGAGACCTGATTTCTGAACGTCTGGTGAAGGTAATTTGTATTCCGGAATTACAACAATCGAAGGCTCAGATATTGTAAAGCTTGGATCTTGGTATGGCGTGGACTTGATTCCTCTTGAAACAATAAGTCTCAAGTGGACTCCATCAAACATCTCGTTTCTGATAACTGTATCATACAATATCTCAGTTACCTCGCCTAACGTTTTTCCTAAATCCATATCAATCTTACTTGCACCCCAAAATAACCTTTCTAAATGTTCAGCTAAGAACAGTAACTTACCATTGTGCAAACGGATGCCTTCCCAGACTCCATCACCTAGTAGGAAACCACTATCAAATACCGAAATTTTAGCATCCTGTCTAGGAACAAAATCTCCATTGACGTACACCAAAACTTCTGAATTTCTAGGATCATCCTGGTAATCATGCGTTCCCTTTGCTTCTTTACTCATTTGCTATCTCCACTACTTCCTCTGCGCATCCCCATGAAAGAGTAACTCCTGAACCTCCATGGCCGTAATTATGAATTATAGTTTTACCAGATATAACTTCTTTTTCCAAACGTACTTCAGATCTGCCTGGCCTTAAACCAACGATGTCCTCAATAATCTCTGCATCCTTTAAGCCTGGAATTATCTTTGAACATTTCTCAAGTATAAAATTTCTATCTTCATCTGTTGGACTTTCATTCCAGTTACCTTCTTGAGCAACACCTCCAAGAATCATATCATTACTTCTTGGAACAATATATGCCAAGGTAGGTACTTTTTGATCCAAATGCATTTCATCAATTAATGGTTTTATTCTTATTATTTGACCACGAACAGGATATACTTCCGAATCATTACAAAGCTCGCCAGAACTTAAACCTGTACAATTTACTATAATTGAAAAATCATCAGGTACTTTTGATAAGTCCTCAATCGTTTGTTTTTTAACTTTTCCACCCAGTGCCCTATACCTATCCATTAACCATTTCAAGTATATTGGCATTTCAATAACTTGAGTCATAAATGAAAAACATTCTACATAGTCTGAAGGTAAATCTTCAGTTATCCTTTCAAATTTATCAACTGTGGACATCCAAGTAGGATCCGGTTGCTCATCGCGAAAATACTCAAAAGTCTGCGTCATATCTATTCCTGTATCTTCATCTGCTGTTAGCAATTTCAGAATATCATAGGTACGTGAACCCCAAGCATCGGTCTTTTCTACGGGAGCTGACAAAAAAGGATACCAAAGAGCTGCAGCCACATCTGAGGTAGTGTTCGGTGAGAATTCTGTAGAGTAAATTGTAACATCCCAACCATCCTCGAGAAGGCAGATACCTGACGACAAACCAATTACCCCTCCCCCAATAACTAGAATATTCTTTTCCACATTCATTCAACTAGAAAGTGCATATTACTAATTGCCCCAAACAACTTTTTTGTGTACCACCTTTTTGATAATTTAATAAATTGTAGTACAAATAATAATATATCCTCTATTAAGTAAATAAGTTATATAATAAAAATAGCGTTAACTTTATATATGACTTTTCTTAATCTAAAATATGTTAAGCTACATTAAGGCTGCAATTATTTTACTTCCTTGGGAAATAGTTGTGTTACCTTTCTTGGCTGACATAATCTAAAAAACTAGGTGAAAAAAATGTTTATTTTATACAACGTAGCTAAGTTGAGTTTGGATATTTTCGAAAAAATTATTAGGGGCATCCTATTCTAGTAATTGTGGAAATAGAAAACTACTGGAAATTAGTCATTGGCATCACATTTGGAGTATGCATGCTAGTCTTTGGATCTGTATTTTGGAATACTGCCACAGAAGATTACTACAATAAGCTTAATGGAGAAACTTATGAAATTGATAGTTGTCTACAATACATGGAGCCGCCTCTTAGTTCTATGGAAGAAAGAGACGACTGTACTCAAAAAAGGCAATTGGGTGGTATTTTCACAACTATTGGAATTGTAAGTCTATGGGCTACGATTTACATAAACAAAGATTATATTTTTCAATTACTTAAGAACAATAATCTATTGTAATCAAAAAATACTTTTGAAAACATCTTAAATAGTCCTTACTTAGTAAAAGATATGAATAAAATTGCAATCGTTGTAATGGTTATTGGCGCACTCCTAACTGTTGGAGGTATAGCCTTAATTTTCACAGGAGATTCTTTTGAGGAAAATATCGAAGAAGGAATTATTTATGAAGGAGCAGACGGAGAAATAAGTATAGATCAAGTAAATCCGAATAATGAATCGAAGTATTACGTTCATCTAGTTGATGTAAAATATGCTGGCGGAGGTTCTGGAGGGTATAATGAAGCCCATGGGAACAATACTTGGAATCTCACCGAAGCTGATTGTGACAAAGTAAAATCTTTTTCATTAAAAATGGGGGACACAGAAATGTTCTATCCTCAGTGCAATTATATTAGAGATGATACTGAAGATCAATATATCGTAATTGGACGTTTGTGTAATGCTGTCTACACTGATGAATACGGATTCGAGAGCCATAAAGGAGAAGGCTGCCGATCGGGAACATATACGTGGGAGACTAACGGGAATGTCGTAATGGTTTACGATGTAGAGGCATTGATTGGTGCTATTTTTGAAATAATTGCTAAAGGATTTGGATCATTTGCAGCATGCTGTTGTGGTGTTGTTATTCTAATTATTGGAATAGTTCTAGCATTTGCCTTACAGGAAGAGGATACTTCCCAATATTACCAATCAAATACGCAAACAGCTGGTTCTACGACCTCAGGGGCCAAGGGATGGGATGAACAGGCAGACTATATTCATAAGGAGAAAGAGGAAGAAGATGTTCCTGAAAAGAGCGAGACGGCAACTTCTGAACCTGAAGAAAAGAAGCGTAGTGGCGAATACGAACTACCACCTCCTCCTGAGCTGTAGATTCAAAACTATATTTCGAATAAGGTTAATATATGTGCAGTGCATTGCACTAGTATGATTGAGAGCGAGTCTTACCCTTGCCCAAGGTGCTTGGATGTTAAATTAACAAAGAAATTTGCGCTACGAAAAAAGTTAAGACATTGGTCTTGCAAAAAATGCAAAGGAATTATGCTCAACGTTGATGATATCAACAAGTTACCTTTTATTGGATCAAGAATTATTAAAAAGCATAACTTAGAAAAATTCCTAGGCTCTGGAGATATTGGCCAGCTCAAATGTGCCTCGTGCTATACTAAAATGAATGAAATCCATATTGTCTGCAAGAAAAACGACATTCACAGTTCTCCACTTGAACTTGCTGGAAAAGTTTTAGCGGGAGGTGTAGCCATCGTGGGATTAATCACTGTAATTTTTATGGCTATAGCAATAGGTGGTCCGCCACCCACGCCCGGTTTAGGTCCATCGAGAAAATCCAAAGAACAACAAGAGAAAGAAGCTATAAAGAAGAAAATATACAAAGGAGAAGTTGAAATTGTTACAATAGATGGATGTTCTACATGTGCATCATTTTGGTTTGATGGCGGGGAACTCAAAAGATTAAAGCTAGCCAAAATCGTGAGTAAATATTCAGGAATGAGCAATGATGAGTACAAAAAATTTGATGAAAATATTGAAAATGATCGGGACGAATTGCTAGGAACTACTTCAAAGAAAGATAAAATCGAATGGGAAAAAGAACCTGATAAAATCGAATGGGAAAAAGAACCTGTAAATGCAAAAGGAAAGAGAGTTGGAAAAGGTACTCCATCTGAGGGAATTATGATTTACAACGAAGAAACTAAGAAATGGGATTTTGTACCTAATTCCAAAGACTAACATAGTTAAATTAAAAATATACAATTTTAAATAATAGTTTAATAATATGTTATAATGAAATTCTTCGTTAAAATTGCAACAGACCCTGACATTGACCCTGTAAAATGCGTTGTTGGAATGGCATGCGCAGCTCAAGCTGTTACCGCTGGCCATGATGTAGACGTATTCTTTGCAGCAGGTGGTGTAAGGCACTTAGAACCTGGTCAGTTTGAAAAAATGGCGAAACACTCAGATGTTGATCCTAATCTTATGAAAGGAATGATGGACAAGTTACTAGAAGGTGCAAAACTACACTGCTCCTTCGGATCTGTAGCATCGGTTTTAGGGAAAAAAGAAGGTGAAGGTGCTCTAATTATTCCTGACGATAAACTAGCTTGGGAAGGACCTCCGCAAGTAATTGAACTTTCAGCTGCCGCAGATACTGTACTAGTCTACTGATTTTGTATACGATAAGCCCCGATTGCAACGCTTCCAATCATTAATAATGCTAAAACGTTTGCTACAATAATGGCAATCGAATTTTTCAGAACTCCATAGATAAGCCAAAGAGTTAAAGAAATACAAATAACAACGAAAGTTGGAACACTAATTCCATCAGCTCTACCGTCAATCCAGACTCTTTTCAATTGAGGATACCATCCTGAAACACCTAGAAAGCCTGCAAACAATCCTATTCCTTCTACCCAATCCATTATGCTCCATGAGCCATCATTTAAATATCTCACATAGGGATAAGAAATGTGAATATTGACATTGTATGGTTTAAGAGAGATTTTAGATTAGAAGATCACGCTCCAATAAATGCAGTGGCAACAAGTAACAATGATTTTCTTGGTATCTTCATAATTGAACCATCCAGATTCAAGCAAAAAGATAACGATCCAATTCATATTGATTGGGAATTGAAATGTGCAATTAAATTACAAAACCGAATAAGGCTATTGGGAGGTGAAATGTTCATTCTTCATGGTGAAGTAATTGACATATTCAAAGAAATTTCATCAAAATATAATATTAGTAATATTTACAGTCATGAAGAAACAGGTACTGAGTGGTCATACAACAGAGATATCGAAGTTGCAGGTTGGTTTGAATCTCAAAAAATAAACTGGAAAGAATATCCTACAAACGCAGTAATTCGTAGACTAAAAGATAGGGATAACTGGTATAAATCTAGGACTGAAAGATTACTCAAAGAAGTTATTCCTGCACCCAAATTACTAAAATTTAATGGTAAAAGTAAGTTCAAGTCAGTTAAAACTATTGAGGAGCTTGGGCTTGATAGTAGAGTATTAAAAAAACGATATGTTCCTGGCGAAATGGAAGCTAAAAGAGTACTAGAATCTTTTCTGAATGATAGAGGAATGAATTACAGATATGAAATGTCTAGCCCTCTCACTGCTGACGAAAGCTGCTCAAGGCTTTCACCATACATTAGTGCTGGATGTATAACGATTAAACAAATATTGAAAATTACCAATGAAAAGGTGAAACAATTAAAGACATTAGAGAAAAGTAATACTAGAAGGAAATGGCTAGCTAGTCTTAATTCTTTCAAAAGTAGATTAGCTTGGCATTGCCATTTCATACAAAAATTGGAGTTGCAAACAGACCTAGGTTCTAGGGCAATGAATCATGAACTTGATATGAGACTGAACAGAAAACGAGACCCTATTAAATTTAAAAAATGGACAACAGGAAACACGGGGTGGCCTTTCTTCGATGCATGTATGAGGCAACTTGTAGCTACAGGCTGGATAAATTTTCGAATGAGAGCCATGCTAATGTCAGTTGCAAGTTATACGTTATGGCTACCGTGGAAAGATACTGGAAATTATCTTGCAAGACACTTTATTGACTATGAACCTGGCATTCACTGGTCCCAAGTTTCCATGCAAAGTGGCACTACTGGAATTAATACTGTTAGAGCATATTCTATTCTAAAGCAATCGACTGATCAAGATCCTGATGGAATTTACATAAGAAAATGGGTTCCTGAATTAAGAACTGTCCCTACAGAATACATACACGAGCCATGGAAAATGTCTGGGGAAATGCAAACGCAAATTAACTGTATAATTGGTAAAAATTATCCTGAACCGCTAGTCGATGAAAAAGGGGCAAGGCAAGAGGGAGTTAGTAGATCCTATAAGGCAAGAGTAAATCCAGACGTAAGAAAAACCTCCAGAAAAATAAACAAAAGGCATGGTAGTAGGAAAAAAAGCCGCAAATTGAAGAGTACAAATGATAAGAAGCAGACAAAGATAATTTAGTATTTATTTTATATATCTACAATTGATTATTCTTAAATAAGCTACATCTTTTCCTAAATTGTGAATTTAGTAAACAATCTCTTAATTACCTTTGGAATTTTCTTAATTTTATTGATTGTTCCTACTGGGAAGGCTGCACCGCCTGAACAAATACATCTTGCTACCAATGGACTTACTAGTGAAATGATTGTTCAATGGGGAACTCAGGAAGATACTACATTGTCATGTCCATCAGATACTAATGTTGAATACGGACTTAATAGTACCGAACTTAGTCAAACTTCATCGGGAGACAATGAGATGTATCTTTGGACTACCTGTATTCATACCGTTACACTAACAGAATTATCTCCAAACACCACATATTACTATAGGGTAGGAGGTGGAAATGAATGGAGTGATGTATTCTCTTTCAATACTCTTGAAGAAGATCCTGAAACAATTACAATTGGTGCATTAGCAGATCATGGAACTTCAAGTAATGCTCAAGAAACAACTAATAACATGGCCAACGATGAATTCGATTTAGTAATACATCCCGGTGATATTTCATATGCAAATAATGCAGGGGCTGGTAATGGATGGGGAGACAATACTGTTTGGGACGAATACCAAAACCAAATTGAAACAGTAGCATCAAAATATCCACATATGTATGCACCAGGTAACCACGAAGAGGATGATGATCCTTACGGATTTGATGCTTATGAAACTAGATTCTATAATCCCGGTCCAAACAGTTTTTGGTATAGTTTTGATTATGAATTTATACACTTCGTATCTATTTCATCTGAACATGATTATGATCCTGGAAGTACCCAACATAGCTGGTTACAAGGAGACCTAGAAAATGCGAACAACAATAGGGAAAATGTTCCTTGGATTGTGTTCTTTGCTCATAGGCCAATGTACAGCTCAAATGGAGATGGCGATGGACACGGCAGTGAAATAGAATTTAGAGAAGCCATGGAACCTTTGCTTTTTCAATACCAAGTTGATTTAGCAATGTATGGCCACGATCATCATTATGAAAGAACATATCCTGTGTTCGAAGAAAATGTGTTATCTGTGAATAGCGGAAACATGTCAGATGCTTACTACAAACCAGGCGCTCCAATTCACATAGTAGCAGGAAACTCTGGTCGAAGTATCTATGACGGATTAGAAGATCCAAAGCCTAATTGGTCTGCATATCGAGAATTATCTTACGGCTACACTAAATTTGATGTAACTAAGAATAGCTTACATTTCAAGTTTATTAGAAACGATGACGGAAGCATTGGAGATGAATTTTGGTTGTACAATTTTAATGTTAGTGATTTAATGAACGATAATTCAGGAAGTATGATGAATAACAGTTTGTCAAGTATTAGTTTACTACATGCAATTATTGGAATTGGCGTAGTTTCCATAATTAAACATAAAAAGCAAATATAATAAAATATACTAAAATATATTATATGATAAATAACACTTAAATTAATGTTTTAACTATTATTTAGAAAGTTACGTTATTTAATCAAATATACTAAAATACATAATATAATAAGAAATGCATAAATATGCAAATGGCTGAAAAAATACAAAACTCTAGGGGTTTCCGTGTTTTTCAGAGATCTATTAATTATGCTAAAAAACGATTCCTTTATATATTACTTTTTATAATGTATATTATCGAAAGTAAAATGGACATTATCGCAGAAAACGGCCCAGACATCCAAAAAATGGTGATGTCTGTAGTAAATCAACGTCAAAACCAAAATAGTAGACAAACATACTATACTGCATTAACAAAATTTTTTGATTGGTATGTCGCAGGAGATAATGAAGGAATTGATGCAAATATAATTCGCGAATATTTATTATACTTGGAAAACTACGGAAAATCAAAAGCTACAATTTCTACAAGTCTTTCAGTACTTAGACAACTTTTCAAAGATTTGAGGAGACTAGAAGTAATAGATGAAAAAATTTACAATGATCTTTTAGAAATAAAATTTAAGAAACCTTTGGGACAAAGACACAAAGCTTGGTTGGAGCAAGAAGAAGTACAAAAATTATTGAATAATCTAAATTCAGAGAAAATGAGTATTGTAAGAGATAGAGCGCTAATTGCTGTAATGACCGGATGCGGGCTTAGACGTTTTGAAATATCTGATTTGAAAATTACACAAATGAAACAAGTCCAAGGAAGATGGGCTTTTACTGACATTAAAGGAAAAGGTGAAAGATACAGAACCGTAGCAATTCCTGAATATGCCGTCAAATGTTTAGAGGAATGGCTTGTGATATCCAAAACGGTGGGTAAAACAGAGCGAATATTCTTTTCAATAAGAAAGAACGGTGAAATCGGAAATACGATGATAACTCCACAGGGAATAAGGGATATCGTGGCAAAACATTCCACAAATATATTGAATAAACAAATACTTCCGCATGATCTTCGAAGAACATACGCTCAATTATCTTACAAAGCTGGTGCTCCATTGAGGCAAGTACAACTAAGTTTAGGACACAGCAGCATAAGAACAACTGAAATATATCTAGGATTAGACCAAGATTTGACTAATGCCCCTGGGGATTATCTTGATATTAATATCTAGTCTAAGATAAATATATTTCTGTTTTAGGCGCGTAATTATAGTAAATTTCGTGTCCAGTAATTTCATTATGAGCTGAAGAAATAATGTAAGGGCCAACTGTAACTATATTTGAACTATAACCTGCCCACCCATCAGATATACAGCAAGCATAACTAGACAACGTTCCTACATGTAAATCTCCAGTTAGATATATTTCTTCTTTACCTACGTCGTAATAAAATAACTCCATCCCAAGATCTACAGAATTCAAATAAAAGTAAAGCCTATTATCGCCATCGACAGAGTAAATGCTTTTTTTACCATTCGTACCAATTAAATCTCCGCCCACATGTAAGAAAAGACCAAGATCATTTCCGTCAAAAGTATATAAGAATAAATCCTCACCAATTCTGTTTTGAGGATCAGCCATAAAGTACAATTTATTATCATTTACAATTAATGAACGTTGTTCAATATCATAAATATCATTAGTTACTAAATCGGTATGATCTCCACTTTCATTGAGCCTCCACAGGCCCATGTAACCATTTTCTGTTTCAGCTACAAAATATAATTGTCCATCAAACTCTGTTAAAAGAGAAGGATTTGAAGGAATATGTTGCCCGCTAGCATCTGTGTAAGGGCCAAAAGTACCTTCATCAGTTCCGTTAGTTTTCCAAAGCCCGATAACACCATTTAACCTAGCCTCGAAATATAAGTCATTATTAATTGAAGCTAATGGCCAGTAAAACGAATAATCTTCCGAAGAGGGGACTGGTATAGTACCCTCTTTAGTACCGTCAGTTTTCCAAAAGTCGATTCCACTTCCGTCATTTGCAGTAAAGTATAATTGATTATTTGTTGCAACAAATCCAGATGGCTGTGACGAACTGTTTTCGTTTATATCTTTTATCAGCACAGTACCTTGACTTGTTCCATCTGTCTTCCATAACTCACCCTGCCCTGAACTCTCACAGCCTCCGCCCTGAAAGTATAACTCATCATTGAAAACAGTTAAATATTGAGGGGACCAAGAATATTTACCTTCGCAAGGCCTATAAACTAAAACAGTTCCCTCAGTAGTACCATCTGTTTTCCATATACTATGACCTTCACCTCTATAAGAGGAAGCAATGAAGAATATTTCTCCATTAAAAAGCGTGAAAGTATCGGGAAAACTTCCCTTACTTTCG
>JBJLCA010000039.1:0-67616 GCA_045567915.1 Candidatus Poseidoniales archaeon
TCTACAGTAAAGTCATCTAAGGCAGTCACTTGACCATATTTCTTTATGACATTTCTTGCTTCAATCATCAAAATCTAATATACTAACCTGCCCCTCTTATTTAAATTATTTTGAAAAAAGTGATTTAAATTAATTTTATATACTGTCATGAGTGCGAAGTAATACCGTAGAAGAGATGCAATCTCGTTTTACTACGGAGGTGAAACCATCGCGTCAAACAAGATAAATCAAGCTATCGCCGATGCTCTCAGTTCAGATGGAGAGCGCAAATTTGTAGAGACTGTCGAGGTTGCAATCAATCTTAAAGATGTAGATTTACAAAATCCTCAAAAAAGAATTAGCGCTGAAGTAGCTCTTCCACATGGACGTGGAAGACCTGCCCGAGTCGCAGTTTTTGCCCAGGGTGAAATGGCAGTTATTTCTAAAAAAGTAGTTGATACAGTAATATCTCCTGAGCAAATAGACGAACTCTCTGAAAATAAACGTGAAGCTAGAAAACTAGCAGGTAAGTTTGATTTCTTTGTAGCTGAAACTGGTTTGATGGCTAGTATTGGTAAAAGTCTTGGTGTAGTTTTAGGTCCAAGAGGGAAAATGCCTCGACCTATACCTCCTCAAGCAGATATTGAACGAATTATCAAAGGATTAACTAATTTAGTTCCAGTTCGCACAAAAGATCGCCCTACTTTTCACGTTCCTATTGGGAATGTAAGTATGTCTCAGGAACAGTTAGCAGATAACTTAGAAACCATATTGAAACGTGTAGAATCTAGTTTAGACAGGGGTTATGACAATATTGCATCTGTTTGGGTTAAAACTACAATGGGTAAATCAGTGAGGTTACAATAATGGTGAAAGCATATGTTGCAGACTGGAAAAAAGATGAAGTTTCTCAACTTCAAAATTTTGTAAAGTCAGCAGATGTTGTTGGTCTCGTTGACGTTAGCGGTATTGGCGCTAAGCAAATGTTGGACATGAGAGCTTCACTTAGAGACCTAGGTGTAAAATTGAGAATGTCCAGAAATCGTCTTTTGAAGCGTGCATTAGAAACTTCATCTAAAGACAAAAAAGGTGTAGAACAAGTTGTTGAAGCTTTGGAGCCAAAACAATTAGCCTTATTTTCTTCAACTGCAAATCCTTTCAAAGTATTTCAGATGCTTTTAGAGTCACAAACTCAAGCTCCAGCTAAAGGCGGAGAGATAGCATCTTATGATATCATTATTGATAAAGGACCAACAGCTTTTCCAGCAGGACCTATTGTAGGAGATTTCCAAAATGCAGGTTTCCCTGCAGCAATTGAAAAAGGAAAAATTGTAATTCGTAAAAAACATACAGCAGTAGCTAAAGGCGACGTTATCAGTGAAGAAGTCGCATCAGCTCTTGCAAAACTTGAAATTTATCCGATAACCGTAGGAATGCAATTGTTAGGAGCATTTGATGGAGAGACTTTCTATCTATCTGATGTCCTTAACATTGATCTGGAGGCTTTCCGTGGTAACGTACAAAGCGCTACCGCACAAGCTTTCAATTTGGCATTTAATACGAAGTATTTCACAGGATCTGTGATGCCATCATTGCTTTCCAAAGCTCATAATGACGCTTTGGCAGTTGCGATGTCAACATCTTATCCAACCGATTCAACGATCAAATCGTTGCTTGCTAAAGCTCACTCAGCAATGTTGGGTGTCGCTTCAAAGTCAGGCGATGGTGTTGATGATGAATTGAAGGAAATGCTAGGCAATGCAGCTACAGCAGCAGCGGCAGCTCCAGCACCCGTGGAAGAAAGCAAATCATCTGATGATGAAGATGATGACGAAGAGGAAGAGGAAGCATCTGAAGAAGATACGGCCGCCGGACTTGGAGCATTATTCGGATAGAAAAAGGAGGCAAAAAAAATGGAATACGTCTATACAGCAATGTTGTTGCATTCAGCAGGAACAGAAGTAAGCGCAAAAAGCGTAGAAAAAGTCTTGAAAGCCGCAGGCGTCAAGGCAGACAAATCAAGAGCAGAAGCTCTTGTCGCATCTCTTGAAGGAGTAGATATCGAAGAAGCAATGGCTACAGCAGCAGTAGCAGCACCAGCAGCTAGCGGTGCAGCACCTGCAGCAGCATCTTCAGAAGAAGCTCCAGCAGAAGAAGCTGAAGAAGAAGAAGAAGAAGTAAGCGAAGAAGACGCAGTATCTGGACTAGGTGCACTTTTCGGTTAAGATTGAATGGGCATAGAGCCCTATAAATTCAATGGATTCCGATCAGGAAAACCAAGCCACTACAGCATCTGAAGATAATCCTTCTTCAAATAATAGCGAAAGCTCTGTAGATACGCAAGAAGATTTCAGCAAATTCTCTGTTGATGAATTAAAATCTAAACTCAAAGAGGCCGGTTTGCCAGTTTCTGGTAAAAAGGCAGAACTCGTGGAGAGGTTAGAGTCTTCTACATCTGAAAAATCAGATGCAGACTCAGAAGAGGATTCAGAGACAGATAAAGATTCACAAGTAACCGATGAGGATTCAGAAAAAGCTGATGCTAAACCAGTATTCACACTAGAGGAACTAGAGCAGTTATCTAGATCTCAATTGCGAAAAATACGAAAGGATTATCATCATAAAGCTGAAGAATTAAGAGTTGCTAGAGATGAATTAAATCTCACCTCGCAAACACATGCAGCTGAAAGGAATGAATTGAATGTTAAAGCGAAAGAATACATGGACGAGGTCCATATGTATCGAGATAGGCGAAATGGCTTAAATGTTGAAGTAGGCCAAATTAGGGACGAGAGAAATGAAGTCACCGAAAAAGTGAATTCACTAAAAGACAATTTCTTATCATTAAAACGTAAAAGGTTTTCAGGTCAAAATTTACCTCCAATATCAAGACTCCGAAAGCAAATACAAGAATTAGAAATTAAACAAATGACCACTCCACTTACAACAGATAAGGAAAGGGCATTAGTTGAGGAAATTTCATCCTTACAAAATAAAATTAAGCAGCATGATGACTTGATTGAAACTGATACCGAAGTTTTAGATGCTAGAGACACATTTAGAGAATCTGAAAATAAGCGTCGTGAATTAAGTAAATCAATGCAAAAGAGCCGTCAAGAAGCTCAAACAGCTCATCACTCAATGAAAGATTCATTAAGACTTAATCGTTCAACCCGTAGAAAAGCAGATGCAGCTCAGAGAGCCTTTGTAAAAGCTAAAGAAAAAGCGGATATTGTTCACAATGAATATATTGAATACTTGAGAGGCATGCAAGAAATCGACAGAATGACTGCATCCCAAGGTAAATCAGGTTCTTTAGCAGATCAAAAAGCTAGCGCAGCTAGTGCAGAGGATTTGTTTGCCAAGTTCTTGGCAGGTGAAAAATTGTCAACTGAGCAACTAATGATTATTCAAAAAGCAGGAATGCTTTAATTTTAGTCTAAATTTTTTAACTACCTTTTAAATTTGGTATAAATGAGTAGACCTATTTGGGTGCCTTCAAATGAAAGAATTAATAATTCTTTGATGCATAAATTTATGCAAAAGGGCCCTAAAGTTTTTGATTCATATTTTGAGTTACACAAGTGGTCTGTAGAGCATATGGAAAGTTTTTGGTCTCAGTTTTGGGAATTTTCCAATATCAAGTATTCAAAGAATTACGATTCAATATTAGAGAATCCAGTGATGCCAGGTGCTAAGTGGTTTTCAGGTTCTGAGATTAATTATGCTGAAAATTTACTGAATGGAGATCCAAATCAAGTGGCAATCATCTCCTTAGGAGAAGATAAACCTGCAAAATCAATAACATTTCAAGAACTTAACCAGAAGGTATCTTCTGTTCAGAAAGGTTTAGTTAGTCTAGGTGTAAAGAAGGATACAATTGTAGCAGGTTTTGTTCCTAATTGTGTCGAAACCGTAATTATTATGCTTGCAGTTTCTTCACTTGGAGGGATATGGACTTCCTGTTCACCAGATTTTGGGGCAAAGGGCGTGGTTGATAGGTTTGGACAAGTCAATCCTCATATCCTAATTACTTCAAATGGATACAGTTATAATGGAAAAATATTCCAATTAGAAGAAAAAGTCAATGGAGTTCTAGAAGTAATTGATAGTATTAAACATATCATTGAAATAGAATACATTGATATTCAATCTGAATTTAATCATGATTCAGTTATCTCTTTTCGCAAATTATTAGATAATGAAGCCGCACCTCCAAAGTTTGAGCAATTGCCTTTTGATCATCCACTATACATAATGTATTCATCAGGGACTACGGGACCTCCAAAGTCGATTGTACATGGTGCAGGAGGCACATTAATTCAACATATGAAGGAACATCAACTTCACTGTGATGTTCAAGCAGGTAAATCTAAAATGTTTTGGTTTACTACATGTGGATGGATGATGTGGAATTGGTTAGTTTCAGGTCTTTCTTCAGGAGCTACCATAGTTTTGTATGATGGAAGTCCAAGTTATCCCAATCTTGGGAAGCTATGGAAGATAATAGATGATGTTGGAATCACTCATTTCGGAACGAGTCCTAAATTTTTGAGTGCGTGTGATTCAGCTAAAATCTTACCAAATGAGTTCTGCACTTTGGATAGCTTACAAGCAATATTGTCTACAGGTTCTCCTTTAGTTGAAGAGCAGTTTGATTGGATTTACGATCATGTCAAATCAGATATCCAACTTTCATCGATATCTGGTGGTACAGACATAATAGGTTGCTTTTTGGCAGGTTCACCAACACTTCCCGTTTTCCGTGGAGAGCTACAATGTCCACAGTTAGGCATGGCAGTTCAATCTTGGAATGATGAAGGTGTAGCATTAATTGGAGAAAGTGGAGAGTTAGTATGTACCAAACCGTTCCCATCAATGCCTATTGGATTTTGGAATGATCAAAATGGTTCGAATTATAATTCAGCATACTTTGAAGAATTCAAGGGAGTTTGGACACACGGTGATTATTTAGAGATTACAGAAAATGGCGGTGCAATAATATATGGAAGAAGCGATACTACGTTAAATCCAGGTGGAGTAAGAATTGGAACTGCTGAGATATATCGCTCAATTGAGAGCTTTGAGGAAATCATTGATTCTGTAGTCATAGGAAAACCAGAGGGTTCAGATGTATCTATTGTCCTATGCTTAAAATTGATAGAAGGTATGAATATTACAAAAGTTTTGGAGGATGAAATAAAACTTCAGATACGGAATTCAACAAGCCCTCGTCATGTTCCAAATTTTGTATTCCAAGTAGAAGATATTCCATATACTATTAGCGGAAAGAAAGTTGAAAAAGCAGTTCTGCATTCAATTTTAGGCAAGAAGATTAAAAATAAAGATGCTTTGGCAAATCCGGAATCACTGGCAGAATATGCTAATTTACCATTCTAAAGGCTTTAAATGGAACACTTCTACCAAAATATGAAATCCCTATTTGTCTTATTACTTTTTGTCACATCAATCGTGGCAAATCACGTAGACATAGAGGCAAAGCATTCAGGTGAAACTGAGATTAAAATTGAATACATAGACTGTGGCCCTTCCTCATTTTCTGACAGTGTCAAAAGTTCTTTTTTAAAGAAGATTAATAGTAATTATTTGGATTCAGAATTATACAAGCTGACAGACTGGATTGTGTTAATTAATGATAATCATTGTCATCATGATTTAGATTTTTTATTTAACTTATCTAATCTGGAAGCATATCATTCAATAAGAATTATTGATGGGGGCTGGAGTATAAGCTTTCAGTCTGGAGACATTGCTTATTCCGTATTAGATAACTGGAGAAATACCGGAAAAGTTTGGGGTTTTTATCCAGAAATTAGCATAAGAAATGAATTGCGTTATGAGCCTAATGATCCATATTATGTTTCAGGAGATCAATGGTATTTGAACAATTATGGTCAAAATGGCGGAAATTCGGGAATTGACATCAGTCCCCAAAGTGCTTGGGAAAACTATGACGGAGCAGGCATACGTATTGGAGTAGTTGATGACGGTATAGATTATGATAATCCAGATTTGTCTGCTAATTTTGCGAGTTCTTTGAGTTATGATTATTGTGATGACGATGGTGATGTTATGCCTTCAGATTCAGACAATGACGGTGAAATTGACTGGCATGGTACTGCGGTTGCTGGCATAGTCTCCGCAAAAGGTAACAATAGTATAGGGATTTCAGGCGTTTCCTATAATTCAGATTTGGTAGGGATAAGACTGGTTGCAGATTCTTGTAATTCATCATTTACCTTAGATGAATCTGAGGCATATGCGCTTAATCATAGATTAGATGTTGTAGACATTTATGCAAATAGTTGGGGTCCACCAGATGACGGTAATCTTTTAGGTGAAATAGGTCCTTTAGCATTGTCAGCCTTAGAGGAAGGAGTCTCTGAAGGTCGCGACGGGTTAGGTTCCATTTATGTTTGGGCTGCAGGCAACGGTCACCAAAATGGAGATAATTCTAATAAAGATGCTTATGCAAACAGTAGATATACTGTAGCTGTAGGAGCAATAAATTGGAAAGGCGAACGTACAGAGTATTCAGAATCAGGATCAAATTTAATGCTTGTAGCACCTTCACATAACAATAGTGAATGGGTTGATCCAGCTATATTTTCAACAGATATTTCAGGATCTGATGGTCACACTAATACAAGTTATTTAGATGATATGGGAGGTACTTCAGCATCTACACCGATGGTTGCAGGAGTAATTGCATTAATGCTAGAAGCAAATCCTGATTTGACATGGCGTGACGTCCAACATATCCTAGTAAGAACATCTAAAATGGTAGACAGTTCTAATGAAGGTTGGTTTAAGACATATGAAGGACGCGATTATAATCACGCATATGGATATGGTCTAGTCGATGCTAGCAGCGCAGTTAACCTTGCTAGAAATTGGGAAAACGTAACTGGAGAAATGAATTTAACAGAAGTTACTGCTAATACAGGAAAAATCATGGTGAATGAAATTATAAGTGATGCCAATGAGTTGGGAGTAACTTCGGAATTCTTTGTTAAGGAAAGCATAGATATAGAAACGATTGAGATAAAAGTCAATATTTCACATTCTTGGAGGGGAGATTTGAATTTATTTTTAGAATCTCCTAATGGTATTGTATCTGAGTTAGTTCGAGAAAGTAATGATGGTAATGATAATTATCGAGATTGGACTTTTTCATCAGTAGTTCATTGGGATGAAAATTCGTTTGGACTTTGGAAATTAAAAGCTAATGATACTGTGTTTGGAGGCGATACAGGAGTTTGGGTTGACTGGAATATGACTATTTACGGTCATCCTGCAGCTGATCGCGATTTTGACGGACTTACTGATTTTGCAGAATCTAAGCTTGGAACTAAACTCTCAGATCCAGACGATGATAATGACGGTTTATTAGATGGTGAAGAATATTATGGATGGTTAGATTTGCAAGGTAATTTCCATTTGACCGATCTTAAAGATCAAGATTCCGACGATGATGGAGTTACGGATTGGTATGAAGGCCGCGAGGATAACTTAACACGTTCACTTACCGATCCAAATGATAATGATACCGATGATGATGGAATACTTGACGGCTGTGAGATATATGGTTTAGATGATTGTGATAATTATGTAACAGATCCGTTAGAAGTAGATACTGATGGGGATGGAATCAGTGATTATGATGAAATTTTCGCTAATTTACTTGAGCCTTCAAGGCTTAGAAGTGATCCAACTAAAATTGATTCGGATAATGACGGAATGCCAGATCCTTACGAATTAGATAATGGCTTTGGTCCTAAAGTAACTGCCGATGGCTTTCAAGATTCAGATTGTGATGGAGTGCAGGTTCAGTTTCAAGGTCTTGATTGTATTTTATTGAATGAGAATTCAATAAGGTATACTAATTACCAAGAATATTTAATGGGTACTAATCCAAATGACCCAGATACAGATTTAGATGGCCTACCTGATGGTTGGGAATATTTTTCTGGATTAAATCCTTTAGTTGATGATTCTCATCTTGATTTCGATAATGATACGATTTCGAATATTTATGAGTTTAACAATTATTTGGTAGAGTCTGATATTTTTTCAAAAATGAGTTCAGGGTTGCGAGCCTATTGGCAATTTGAGTCTTCGTTCCCAACTGACGCAATAGGTTCAGGTCCGAGTTCACATTTTGCCTCGATGGTTAATGGTGCAACTAAAATTCCTGCAAAACTGGCTAATGGTGTATATTGCGATGGTTCATCATCTCATCTAACTATTGATTCAATTAAGAATACGAAATTTACAGAATATACGGTACAGACTTGGGTTAAGTTGACCAATTATACAAACTTTGGGACTATAGTTGGGACGGCTACAGATGGTAGAACATGGTTAGGCATAGACTCTGAAGGTTTCATTCAATTTAGAGTATTCGCAGGTAATACCCTTTATTCAACACCTCTAGAAAATGATACGAGAGCAGCACTTGATGTCTGGTATCATGTTGCAGCAACTTATAGTGAAACTGGTAATTCATTAAGACTTTATGTTAATGGTACATTGGCTACAAATGCCACGATATCATCCTCGGATTCAATAAAAACAGCAGGAAGTAAAAATTACATTTGTAGAGGCCAAAGTGGAGCTTATCTTAACGGAACGGTAGATCATATTGCTATATGGGAAAGGGCATTTACAGAAGACGAAATAAGGTATTTTTATGAAAGACCATTAGCAATAGATAATTATTTCAATTTAAGGGTAGATGATGGAATAAGATACACGAATGCTAATTCTACAGATACTGATGAAGATGGTTTATCAGATGGGGAAGAATTCTATTTCGGTTTAGATGGATATTTAACAGATCCTACTAATAATGACACCGATGGAGATGGGTTGAACGATTATCAGGAATGGTACTTCTTTGGAACGGACCCTACAACAAATGACACAGACTCCGATAATTTCACGGATGACATTGATATTTTCCCGCTAGATTCAACAGAATGGATTGATACTGATGGAGATGGAGTTGGAGATAATTCAGATTATTTCCCACTTGATTTTAATGAAAGCAAAGACTCAGATTTAGATGGGTTGGGAGACAAACTTGAAATATTGATGCAAACTAATCCGTTTTCAAATGATACAGACGGAGATGGCAGTATTGATTCAATAGATAAATTTCCTTTAAATGACACTGAGTACTTAGATTCGGACAACGATGGTTTTGGAGACAATATTGATAAGTGTCCTGAAAATCCTAATGGTTATTTAGATTCAGACGATGATGGTTATTGTGATAATGTGGATGCATTTCCATTAAATCCAAATGAATATTTGGATTCTGATAGTGATGGTTACGGCGACAATTCAGACAAGTATCCTAACGATTCTTCAAAGTCTAGTGATCCTCTTCAGAAAGTCGATAAGAATGATCCATTAAGTGGGGGAACCTTAGATTTGGCTTTACCTTATATTGTACTAATAGGTACACTTTATTTTATTTTCAAATTTTTCAGAAAATAATTTATAATTTCTTTTCAACTCTTTCTGTAATTGTTGTAAGTAATTGTTCACAATCAATTAATACCTTATTCAACTCAGTAATAGTTTTCTCAATATATTTTTTATCCTCAATACTATTCAAATTTATTCTAACGTTATACGCTGCAGATCTAGCTCCTGCAATGGACATATGTGCTCCAGAGCCCACATCACTGGCCATACTATCGTCCATTAACTTAGATATTCTTTTACAAACTTTTAACGCATTATAACAATTTTTGACTGTTTCTAGTGGTATTTCCGTTGCAGCTTTATATCCCTCTTGCATTTTCTCTGCACGTAGTTTTTTTTCAGAATCTGAATCTTTGGGCATTCTCATGGCCTTGATTACTTTATCAAATGCGTTGGTATCTTCATCAATTGCGTTTACCAAGAATTCCTTAATTTTCTGACCATCTTCGGCGATTTGATTTAATTCATCACTATACTCTTCAAATCCGGATTTAGATGCGCATAAATTAGCAACCATAACTCCAAGTGCAACACCTAATGAACCTGAAATGGCGGCCACAGATCCTCCACCTGGCGCTGGAGAATCCCTAGATACTTCATCAATTAGGTCAAATGTTATTCGATTTGCGAGTTCACCATCATTTTTAGGCATACCTAGTATCTTATCAGCTGGATTAAAATCACTAACGTCCGATAATCCTAGACTTTGAATTGCCACATTTACTAGGTCAATTGGTGGCATTCCTGAAGATTTACCCATTTTTCTCAGGTAATACTTTCCAGCTTCTTCAATTGCATTATAGGGTATGAGTCCTACGATTTCGGAGCCTGTAATTCTCAAACCTCTTTTTTCAGCTTCTTCACAAGCGGCTTCAAATATTTTGTGAATAGGGCTAATTTTGTAATTGGTTAGGTTCATACTAATTTGCGCTCTGTTATATTCTGGGATTACCCAACCTAACCCTTTTACATGTGTAAAACGTCCCTCCTTGTAAACTGGCTTACCAATCAGGTTATCAGGATCTAATCCTAAGGAGCAGTATCTTTTTCTAAAATCTCTTCCATCTTTACGATAGAAGTTTTCGATTTCTTCAAGATTTTTACCTATATAGTTGGAATTACTATCTGGATAGTACTCTTTACCGAAATTGACGACATCTCCCTTATAGTAGAAACTATCTTTCTGGTTAATTCTTTTCCACCTTCCTCTTTCCCTTAGCTCATAGGCTATTTCGTTTGCATAAGTTCGATCTGTAGTATTCAAATTGATATTATAAGCAATTAAAAATTCTCTAGCCCCAATAGCAGTAGCCCCAGATTTTACGTTTAACTTTTTTGGTCCAAAATCAGGTTTCCAATTTTTATCTTTCAATTTCTCGCCCAATCCTTCGTATTCCCCATTTCTAACGTTTGCCAAATTTTTCCGTTCTTCGTTTGTGGCTGCCTTTTCGTACAGGAAAATAGGGATTTTGAGAAGTTTACCTACATCATTGCCCAACTTTTTAGCAATGTCAATACAGTCTTCCATAGACACGCTTGATACTGGAATGAAAGGACAAACATCTGTTGCACCCATTCTAGGATGGGCTCCAGCATGTTTACTCATGTCGATTAGTTCGGCAGCTTTTTCAATTCCTTTAAATGCTGCCTTTCCTACATAATTACTTTCAGCGATAAATGTAACAACGGTACGATTAGTATCTGAACCCATATCTATATCAAGTATTTCAACAGTTTTTACGGTTTTGATTGCATCACAAATTTTATCGATTATATTTTTATCTTTTCCCTCTGAAAAATTAGGTACACATTCAATAATTTTTTTTGATGACATATTAGTAACTCTCCAATCTTTCAATAATAAATTCTTTGTCCATTGTTGCTAAGAAGAAGCCTAATCGAGGCCCTCTATCTTTGCCTAACAAAATGTTATATATTATTTTAAAGAATTTTTTAGCAGGTATTTGATTCTTCTCCTGCAAATCATAAAAAGAATTATGTATGTTTTCAGGAGTCCATTCGATTTCTTTCATTTTCTCACTCAATAGTGAAATGCACTTTTTTTGTTCACTATTAAAATTAATTTCAAGTTTTTCTTTTTGTATTTCAAAGATTACACTTTCAGGTGCATAGTTCTGAATCCACTGCTTTATGCAGTCGACTCTTGCTTTTAGTTTTACCTCATCAATCTTGCTTGCTTCTCCAGTTCTTTTGAGTGCTTCTATTATTTCATCCAATTTGGTTTTAGATTGAGATAACGTTACAAGATGCTTGTAAGGTATATTATTCGGTTTTTGTTCAGAGATTTCTTTAACTTGACTTAATTCAAATGCTCTTTTATCATTCTCTTCAAGCTCATCTTTATAGTATTCCTGCTCTGTCTTATCGTACCTATCTACAAGATTTAATAGTCCAAGACCAGGATCAAAATCAATATGTCTATTTGGTTGTGGCCTCATTACAATCCATCTTATAACTTCGGGTGGCGCCATTGTTAGCATCTCTTCAGCTGAAACAACTAGTCCTGTTGATGAATGCATTGCTCCCTTACCCTTTAAGTGAATCCACTCATATACTAAATCTAGTGGAGTTTTAGATTCCAAAATTTTTTCAGATAACTTTCTTCCAGTATCATAGCTTCCGCCTTTTGTTGCATGATCTTTTCCAAATGCTTCAAAAGTCACTTTCAATATTTTCCATTTTGCAGGCCAGTCAAGTCTCCAGGGCAATTTCCCTTCCCCTTTTGACATATCATTTGTAACTTTATTCCCACTTTTATTCAGAAAAGTAACGTTAGGCCATTCAAGATTTACAACTTCTCCTTCTGTAAGAGTGCCATCATTATCAAGAAACGTCCATGGGAACCATTTTTTTGGTAACTGACGTCCAGAGGTCTTCTCTAATATTTCTCGCGTTTTATCTTTGTTTTCAACGAACAGTTTTGTACATTCTGAAAAATCCCCTTGTTTATAAGAGTTGTAATTTTCAACTACTTTTGGAAAAACACCCACAGTTTCTAATGATTTGAAAAATGGCCTTAAAAAGTATTGATCATAACTTCCATTTCCATCCGGGGCTGGTATTTCTGCGAGAGGCATTCCAACATATTTGTTGTATATGCTAGAATCTAAAAAAGGATAAACTTTTCTTAAAGGATCTGCATTATCAGCAATATATATTAATTCAGCCTTACCGCCTTTATCATTAACAGCCCTTACAATTGCATCAGCTGTAAGTATCTCTCTCATACTTCCAAGATGTATTGGTCCTGAGGGAGTTATCCCCGAGGAAATAACATGTCTCTTTCCGTCTTTCAACAGTTTTTCGGCAACTACGTCTGCCCAGTGCATTACTTACTCTCTAACCGGTCTTGCACGAACTAGAGCTCTCAGTGGCACTTCATTAATTTCATCATCAGCTTTTTTATTTATTAGAACTATGGCTAAGACTGGTATTCCACCTTCTTTTTTCACAAAATCTATCACTTCAGTTGTAGTAGATCCAGTACTTACTACATCATCTACGATTACAATATGCTTACCTTCTAATCCAGCGTAATTTGATGCATAATTAGTTTCATTTTCTTCACTTCTGCTCGGCCTTATCATTCCGAAGTCAAGTCCCAAAATATCTGAAATGATTGTAGCTAAAGGTACTCCATTGTTTGTAATTCCAGCTACCATGTCCAGTTCAAATTGTCTATTTTCCTGTTCTTCTAGCACTACATCAGCCATTATTTCAGCAACTGCTTGCATTCTTGTACCAGATACACCTATGGTTCTCCATCCCACTTTTACGTCTGCAGGTATATTATCCGTAAAATTATCAGATGCTTGCTTAGCCAAAAGCCATTCAACAGTCGCTTGAGACAAATGCATCTCTTGGCTAATTTCTCTGGCAGAATGTCCTTTACTTTTCAATTCCTTAGCTTTAGCGGACATCTTTTCTATAGACATAAAATTACCTCAGCTGTTTTGTATTTAAGAATTTCCTACAAAATGTAAATATCAAATCTTAAATACAATACTCTTGTGCAAACGAATAGACATGGCACTTTGGCAAGGAAAATCTAAGAGAAAATCTACTGGAGGAAGGCTTTCTCCGCACAGCAGCAAGAAGAGATACGAAATAGGTCGTGAGCTTCAGCAAGCTAAGGTTGGTGAATTTACCAAGAAAGTAGCTAGAGCAAGAGGCGGAGGTAGAAAAGATAGGCTTTTGAAAACAGAATCAGTCTCTCTTACAGATCCAAAGTCTGGAAAAACTGCAGTTTCTAAAATTATAGAGGTCGTAGAAAATAGTGCAAATCCTAATTATGTTAGGCAGAATATAATTACCAAAGGATCTATTATTTCTACAGAAAAAGGTAATGCAAAAGTAACCTCGAGACCAGGTCAACACGGTATGGTTAATGCAGTACTAATGAAAGATTGATGTCTTCAAAAAAACCTGTAGTAATTTACCCTGAATACTTTGATCATAGACTAAAGAGATCTGAAGGTCGTAAAGTACCTCTTTCCGAAGCCGTTAAATCACCAAATATTGAAGAATTATCAAGTATATTGTCTAATTTAGGTTGTGACTTTCAAATAAGCAAGTCTAGTCATCCAAGTAATTGGTCTAAAACGGAAGGTTCACTGAAAGTAAATGCAGACTTTAGTAAAACCCAATTAATTCATAAGTTGGGTTCGAGTTTGAAAAAATTACGGCAAACTAATTAATTACCAAGGTTCATTTTTTACGCCGATTCTGTAGCCAATAATATTCACACCTCGATGTAGGAATGGGGTAAGAACTAGTATTGTGAAAAGAGGCACCCATCCATCTATAATCCATGAAAGAAGCCAATCTCGCTGAAAAATAAGACATAATAGAAGCGACATAAATATGAAATCATACATATCTAAAAGTGCAAATTTCTCTCCTCTCTGAAGGTTTTGTCTTCTTTTGTAGAAAGAAGCAGCCATATCACCAAACAAAGCACCAAAAGATAGCAAGAAGAATATTGAAATCATAGTAAGAAAATCAGTCCCCCATGGATATTGGTAATTATTTCTTAACAAAAGATGTAGGCCATATCCAACAATAAGTCCCCCAATAGTGCCGCCAATTAGTCCACTCCAAGTTTTCCCATCTCCCAAGATTCGGTTTCCATCACTGTACAATTTTCCTTGATCGATGGGATATCTTCCGCCTGTTAAAACTGCAATTGTATTTGATAAATAGGCCGGCGCCATAATTAGTAGGACAACAAAGATACACTCAAGAACAGAGTATGATTCTAAATTCACTATTTCCCGCCCAATTCACTCTTTAGATTCTCAATTACTTCAACAGGAGTTGGATCTACACCATTTAGTTTTGCGAGCTCAATAGATACCATGTCTCCAGTGTAAATAGTTTCGAGCATTTTAGCTAACTGGTTGTCAGATTTTGCGAATATTTCCACTAATTTTATATTATTCCAGGCTGTATTTTTGAGAGCCTCAAATCGGTTTCTTATCTTATCATCTTCATTTTCCTTTCTGATAAGAACTGGTATCATTTTTGGATTTGAATTTGTCCATCCCACAATTTCATTATGGTTCATTTCAGGTATGACATGATTGAATGCTAATTGCTTTGCATTCTCCTGAATTTGGCATCTCAATCGATATCCAACAGGTTCAAGTGAAGGTTCGGTGTAGATGCATGGTACTTTACCGAGTAAATTTGAAGCAATATTTTTGATTATATTTTTATCGTAATCCTTTTCGGAGACTTCTTCCACTATTTTTTCTATATTTGGTATACTTAGTTTGCACATTAAAGGTTTCAGTAATAGAGGCAAAGCAGCCCTAGGCTGATGCCCACTTTCAATTATCGTCTTATCCCAATTATTTTTGTCTGCTAAATCACCTAATTTACCGCCAGTGGTTATAACTTCTATTTTACAGCCTTTAGAGTGGGCTTCTTTCGCAGCGGAGAGCGTTTCTGCAGTATTCCCAGAATAGGATATACAAATCACATTATCTTTAGATGAAATCCATGCAGGAATTCCATAGTTGTTCCAAGCAAATATTTCACCTATATTATTATAATTAGCCAAAGTTTCCATAATTCTTCCACCAATCCCTGAACCTCCCATCCCTGAGATTAATATTTTGTTAGGATATTTGACACCTTCCACAATAATTTTTTCATTGAGCATATTGAGAAAGTTTTTTGTATCTTCTTCGATAATTGTTCCCATACAAGCTTATCATAACAATATGCTATTAAAGGCTAAATTTTATATTTTTGCCATCCGAAGCCTTTTATTACCCATTATTATAGGAAACATGTTCTTCAGAGAGCTTAGAGGTAAAAAATGTCAAATAAAAGTATGTCAAAAATGGATATGCGAAGTGCAATTGTAGCTTTTTCAGTTGTAGCTATGTTAGTAGTATCATTTGGAGTTAGTAATGTAGATGCAGCAGCATCTCCAGTTTCTTTGACTTCAGATATCTCTTCAGCAGATATAATGAAAGGTGACTATGTCATAGCAACGATAACAGTTAGCAGTAGCGATAATACTTATCGTAAGATGGAAGTTAAACTCACTGCAAATTTCCCTAGTGGAATTTCATGGGGTACTATGTTTTTAGATACTGACGAAAATCCTATTTCTGGCGACATGGTTTCCTTGGGTAAACAAGATTCAACAACTGTCAAGTTAGCAATTTTCTGTGATGGAGTTTGCGAAGCTGGAGATACTAACACAGTTCAAGTTTATGGTCAAACAGATCCACGTTGGTATGATGGTGGTGCAGACGGTGATAATTGTGGAAGTACAGACTGCGAAACAGATACAAGTCCCGCATCTAGTTCATCAAATGTTACAAATACACTTTCAATTTCTTTGACTGCAAGAACTGGTGGATCACACACAGTGGTCTGTGACGCAGCTTCAAGTGAAGGTACTAATCAAATGTTCCATGGTTCGACCTATCAATGGGGATATGATTTAACTAACACAGGCTGGAACACCGATACTTACACATTTGCGATTTCAGTAAATACGAAAGCTGGAGCTACTGTATCCGATTGGACAGCAAATGCAGGTCTTAGCACCAAAGAATTGACAGGTCAGAGCGATACTTCAAGTAGCGCAGTTCATGCAGCAGAAGCTAGTATGTCTCTCAAAATTTCAGATACTGCTAGACCTGGCGTTTATACAATTGGCCTTCTGGTTACAGGTACAAATTCAGGTAATGTTGAAGGTTGTACTTTTGATGTAGTTGTTCCTGAACCTGATCTAGAAGTTTTGGATACAGACATATCTTTTAGTCACTCTAGTGCATGGATTAATTCTAGGGGCGATTCTCAGAGAGTTACCATTTACGCCAAGATAAGAAATAACGGCGGGACTATGGATTCAGAGGGTGTACCAGTCACAGACGTAGACGTTATTTTCCTTGTAGATGGATCACAATTAGGTTCAGTGCAGACTATTAGCAGTTTAGATTATCAAGAAGAAGTTACACTTCAAGCTTTCTGGAATCCAGGTAGAGCTCATGACAGTAATGAAGTAGGTATACCAATCAAAGTATCTGTGGATCCAAGTGTTAGCGTTCAAGAAAGTGACGCAGATAATAATATTGGTTCAACACATTTCAAAGTAGTAAAGACTAAAGCAAGCAATCCTTCATTTTACATGAGTTTCTTGTCACTTGTTGGTGCAGTTGGTGCAGCAGTATTGATGTCAACTTATTATAGAAATAAAGATTTAGAAGAATAATTCGAGTCTTTTTGTAGATGAAAAAAGCCCTAACAGGTCCAGATATTGGCCACTTAGTCAAGGGATGGCAGCCTTTAATCGGTTCACGTGTAGATCAATTTGGTCGGCCAGAGTTAAATAAAATAGTTCTCAAATTACGTTCAAGAGAAAAGGGCACTGTAAGATTACTAATTGATTTGTCAGGTTGGGCCTACCTTACCAGGGAAACAATAAGCACAGAATCAAATCAAGGAGTTTTCGTTCAAAAGGTTCGTAAGCTTATTAAGAAATCTAGAATTGAATCAATAGAGCAAATAAATGGAGATAGAATATTATCGGTTTCATTTATAAGAAAAGAGCAAAAAGTAAATTTAATTTTTGAAATGTTCCATAAAGGTAACATAGTATTGTGTACAGATGATAAAATATCTGCCGTAATGAGGAAACAGAAATTTAGGCATAGGTCCCTCGAAGCCGGATTACCATATCAATCACCGCCAAGTATTGATCCCTTTGCTGTTGATTATGATACTTTCAAAAATAAGCTAATTAGCTCTCAAAGAGGCTTAGGTGCTGCATTGACAATTGATTGTAATGTTGGCGGAGACATATCGACATTAATATGTAATAATTTAGATATTGGTAAAGATGTTAGTATTTCAGAGGCATCAGTCCAAGAGATATATGATGAATTGAAAAGAATTTTAAATGAAGTTATAGAGCCGACTATCTTTCTTGATTCAGAAGGGAATAATTTTACAGTTTCCTCATTTGATTTAGGTATGAATTCAAAGGAAACTTTTTCATCTCTTGATGAGGCAGTGGAGAGATATGTTTCTAGTATTGTAGTATTAAAGAAAGAAGTTAAGAGTTCAGATGAAGTCCGTGTAGACCATCAGAACAAAGCAATAGAAAAATATATTTTGAAGTCTAAAGATTTTAGAGAAAAGGGTAATACTGTTTTTTCCAGATTAAATGAAATTAGAGAGATGATTGACTATGAGAATGATGACGATGAAGTAGTAATTAAGATAGGTGATAGTAATATCTGGATTGATAAGAGAAAGTCGCTTGAAGCAAATGCCTCCTCGTATTTTGACAAATCTAAGGAAATGGATAGGAAGGCTGAAAGGACAAGAGAAGTCATAGCATCTAAACCAATTTCAAAGCCCAAAAAGAAAATAGTGAAGAATCAGAATCTTGAGTGGTTCGAGCGTTTCAGATGGTTTATAACTACAGATGGAGAAATTGCAGTTGGAGGCAAGGATGCTAGATCTAATGAGCAGGTTGTTAAGAAGTATTTAAAAAATAACGACAGATATGCTCACGCTGACATTCACGGAGCTCCTAGTATTGTTGTTAAAAATATCAATGGAACTCAACCATCAGAACAATCAATGCTAGAAGCTTGTAATTTCAGTTTATCTTATAGTAAAGCATGGGGTGCTCGAGTATCTGGAGGTCATTCATTTTGGGTAGAGAATGACAAGGTTTCTAAGACGCCTAATACAGGTGAATTCCTTGCAAAAGGTGCATTTGTTATTAGGGGAAAAAGAAATTGGCACCGTAATCTTGAGCTGAATGTGGCGATTGGCCTGATTTCATACGATGGTAATTTGAAATTTATGGGTGGGCCAATAAGTTCAATTGAGAAGCATTCAGAAAAATATGTGATTTTTAGGCCAGGTTTTACGGAAAGAAAGATAGTTATTCGTAAACTTTCTGAGGCATTTAGTGCAGAATCCACTGATATTGAAAAATTGTTACCAAGCGGCGGATTTGATTTGGTAAGATCTAAAGGTATTGAACTGAAATTATAGATTACAGTTTATGCAGCTGTGATAATCTATTTTGTAGAATTGAATAAGTGGTGCGGGGGGAGGGATTTGAACCCTCGTACCACTAAGGACAAGGCCCTCAACCTTGCGCAATTGGCCTGGCTATGCGACCCTCGCACTTATGCGGCAGCGTCAATACTGGTCATGAAATCTTTACAATGTGTATCCAAAGATTTCAGTGCTTGCTCTAGAGCTAATTTAGCTTCCATTGCACCAGTCGTTTCAAATTCTAAAATAAAGTGTGTTTTGTTACGTGTAACAGTCATAGCATTATTTGCATCTTCATCATTCCATAATGATTCTAATTTCTTAATTGCTTCGTGAGCTGCAACAGGATCTTCAATAACGTGATTCTTACCTTTCTTTTTGAAATGTTCTTTGCCTACAGTATCAATGACAGTTTTGCTACCTTTTCCGGAAGAAACAGTTAGTGTTGGCGCCTGGTAAAATCTAGGAGCTACTGCAGTTTGCCACTTTGCGTGCTGCTTTGCAGTTCCCATTTTTGCTTTTGCATAGACTAGAATAGCTTGTCCTTCAGCAAGCTTTACAATAGGAACACTTGTCTCAGGAATGACTAAAGATGAATCGCCATTTACGGGTTCTAAGTCTCCAGAATAAACAGTGCATGGGCCTTGTTTATGTAAGGAATACATAATGTCAGGTTGTTTTGAATCATCACCTATGCTACCGCCAAAAGCTTCGACAGTTTTTTCATCAGTTGGTATAGGTAACATTCCGATACGATGTGCTACAATTTCATTGAACATTGCACTAATTGATTCATATTCTTTTTCTTCACCACTTTCTTCGTCGATATAAGCTCCTAATGAACCCATGTGAAAGTCAACTTCATGTATAGCTAAGCAAGGAACCATAGAAACTAAAGATCTACGAATTGAATTAACAAATGAATAGTTTACATCTTCAAATTCCACTTGTGCAAAGTATTTTTCACTTTTTCTTAATTTTACTTTCATTAAACTCTCCTACCTCTTCTACCGCCTTTAGCTTTTCCACCATCGTGCGGAATTGGTGTAACATCATCAATGCGTGAAATAGTCATACCTGCCCTAGCCAATGTACGAATTGCAGCTTGAGCTCCAGGACCAGGAGTCCCTCCTCTTTTGCCTCCGGCACCTCTCAGCTTAACATGAACTTCCTTTATTCCTCTTTCTTGTAAAGCCTCAGCAACTTGTCCAGCAGCTAGCATAGCTGCATGTGGTCTTGATTCCTCTCTTTGTGACCTTACTACCATACCTCCAGAGCATTTTGCAATAGTTTCAGCTCCAGTAGAATCAGTAGCTGTAATAATTATGTTATTGTGTGATGCAAATATATGTGCAACCGCCCATTTATCCATTATTTGGACCCCTCTTTGTTTTCATCTTTCTTTTCAGTTCCTTTTTCTTCAGCTTTAGTTTCCTTATCTTCGGTTTTTGGTTCTTCCTTAGCCTCTTCTTCAGCTGTTTCTTCATCTTCATATGATGCTTTTGCACCTGGCCTAACAGGATGTAAATCGCTGTTTAATGCAGATGATGGAGAATAAGTAATATTTTTTTCTTGAGTTTTAGTTACAATCATACCTGGTACTCTGTTTACAGCACCTTCGACGGAAATGTGACCATGGATAATTAGCTGTCTTGACTGTTTTACAGTTGAAGCTAAACCTTGTAAATAAACTTGAGTTTGTAATCTTCTATCTAAAATATTTTCAGGAGCCATTCTTAGAACGTCTTCCAAAGCAGCTCCCTGCTCTAGCATTCCTAGTCTACTCAATTTATTCAGAAGAAGAGTTTTTTCCTTTTGAGCTTGTTCATCATTAGCCTTAGCAGTGAGTTTCCTTGCTTGACGACGCATTTCACGGACTTTGGTATCTGCCTTCCAAATTTCTTTCTTGGATTTTAGACCATATTGATGTGTAAGAGTTCTTTCTTGCTCTATACGGGTTTTTTGCCAAGGATGTGAAGGTGTGTTGTAGTGCTTACTAGGAAATTTTGGATCACCCATTTATCTATGCTCCTCCTTTCCTCTTGCTTACACCTAATGCTAAACCGCGACGACCGTTCGAATAAGTTCTTTGGCCACGTACCTTATGTCCTGAAGCATGTCTTACACCTTTGTAAGATTTAGTCTTTTTCATTCGATTTATATCATCTTCGTGAAGCATTTTCAAGTCAATGCTTACAGGATGCATATTATCTCCAGTATCATAATCTTTTTGACGATTCAATAGCCATGTAGGTGCAAAATCACTTACATTTTGAATGGCCTTCTCAATATCTTTAACATTTTTATCAGTTAGTTCACCAGCTAGTTTTTCACTATCTAACTTTAGATTTTGAATAATAGCGTTACTAATTCTAGAACCAATGCCTCGAATTGAGGTTAGAGCGTAACCTAGCCTTTGCTCTCCTGAAACGTCTGAGTTTGCTATGCGAATTATATATTTGAAATCTGGGTCTTCGGACACTTTTACCTCTTGGAATAAATTCTCAAGGCTGCGCTAGCCGGGAGGTCTATTTATATTCTTTTCTTCACAAATATCCCATTATTCCTAAGGTTAATTATTAATAAGGCTAAAAATAAGTATGTAATAATGAAGAAGATATCATTACTACTAATAATTTTGCTCTTTGCAGTGGGGGCTTCAGGTGGGTATGGATATTACGCTTATGTTCTCAACGAAGATGATGCTGATTCAGATGGTGAAGATCAAGCAGAGGGTAACTCAGCGCCTAGTGCAAAGATAGATCCGTCCAATCCGAAGATACAGGTTAATTCCAATATAAATTTTACAGCTTCAAAGTCAACCGATCCAGATAATGATGAGCTCTCCTATGTTTGGATGTTTGAAGGAGACAATAAGGAATATGGGGGAGAAGTTGTCGAGAGAAATTACCCGAATGAGGGTGAGTTTGAGGTTAAATTAATAGTTTTTGATTCCGAAGGATTATCAGATGAGGCCATCACTATTGTTACAGTAGTTAGTAATTATCAAGGTGAATTTAGTGGTAGTTTAAGTGAAGGTCAAACAGAAACTATTACTTTTCCAGTTCAAAGTGGTGCAATTAGTCTTGATGTTGATTGGAATTTGTCAGATGATCAACAGGGAATAATAAATTTAGATCCATCTACTGTTGACATGTATTTAGAAGATTCTGAAGGTAATGTTTTGGAAAATGCAACGGGAGAGCAGGAAGGTTCAGGTTCTTGGTCAATAGTAGATGATAGATTGGAGCCAACCGGTGATTACATTATAGTTATAGAGTGTACTAACGGTGAAATGGGATATGAAATTGTTGTTAATGTTAAATATTAATTTTTTTCTAACACTATAATGTTTCTAGTAAGTGACTTATGTATGTACCATTCAAATTTATGTATTAATTTAAGATTTTGATGTTTAACCATTTCAGCATTAGATACTGCGATTACTAATCGTTGTTTTCTCTTCATCACTTTTTGAAAAGTATCTAGACATCTTTCCATTAGTTGACTAATACTTTCTCCCCCTGTTGTTGATGCTATCCCATAAGGTGGATCGCATACAATGGAACTAAATTCCAAATTCTTTATTTCTTTAAAATCTGATTTTAGTAGGTTTGCTTCAAACCCATAATGCTTAAGATTTCCTTTTGAAAATTCAATCATTTTCTCTTTGAGATCAATTCCAATAACATTTAATCCCATGTCAGCCCCTTCAATGAGTATTCCGCCAGTTCCACAAAAAGGGTCAATTACAGGTTCTGTATAATTGCAATTTGATAGGTTTACCATGGCTCTGGCAATTCTAGGATGAATACTTATCGGTGAAAAGTAGGGGCGATAACTTATGTGGTGTTTAAGGCATTTTTTGTACGCAGTATGCCCGCTCTTATATGCCAACGAGATATTGAAATTCTTGTTTTTATAAAATAAGATTGTGGCATCTGGATCTTTTAGATCTGTTTGGTTGTTGACCGACACTTTTTCACCAATTAATATTGAAGTCTTTTCATTCTCTAGTTTATTTCCACCAACTTGCCTTATTGCAAAACTTTTCTCACCTATATCTATTTCCTGTAAGTCGTCCAATGATTTCTTTATGTTGTCTTTTCTTGAACTGAAAATAATTTTTGATAGCCTTTTTGTCATAGAGAGTCTATTGATTATTTTATTTTCAATTTCTTTTGAAGTTGAAATTACTACTATCTTTCCGTAATCATTTTCTAATTTTGGATGATATTTTCTGAATTTAAATAACTCAAGAGCTTCATATTTACCTAAAGTAGTGTTCTCACCGCCCAGTTCAAGTAAATATTTTTCTCTCATTTCAACCTATAAAAGTTGTTTTATAATGTTGTATCTAGAGTCTTTTGTGTTTAAATTAGCCCGAAAGGCAGTTTCTCCAATTTATGCAGTCTATCAAAGGCGTTTAGAAAGTCAGGTTAAGAATGGTGAAGTACCAAATCATTTGGCAGTCATAATGGATGGTAATCGAAGATACGCAGAAAGTGCGGGCCTTTTGCCTCATGAAGGACATCTTAAGGGAAAAAACACTCTGGAGAACTTGTCAGATTGGTGCCGTTCTGTTGGTATTAAGATTTTAACAGTATATGCATTTTCGTTGGAAAATTTTAATAGAAGCAAGGAAGAGCTCGAAAAACTTATGGATTTATTTGAAGAATCATTTCGAAATGCAGGAGATGATCCTCGAGTTCATAAGAACCAGGTTAGAGTCAAAGCTTTAGGTCATCGTGAGCTCCTTCCAGAAAGAGTTAAGGATGCAATAGATTATGCTGAATCCAAGACTAGAGATTATTCTAATTTTAATTACAATTTAGCTGTTGCATACGGAGGTAGACAAGAAATAATTCGTTCAATGAAAATACTTGGTAGAATGATAGAAAAGGGAGAACTGAAGGCAGATGAAATTGATGCTGATCTTATTTCCTCGAATTTGTATACAAGTGACCTGCCAGATCCAGATTTAATATTGCGAACATCAGGTGAAGAAAGGATTAGTAATTTTCTTCTTTGGCAATTAGCATATTCAGAATTATATTTCGCAGATGTTTTTTGGCCAGATATGAGAAAAATTGATTTTTTAAGAGCTATTAGGTCTTTTCAGCAAAGGAAAAGACGCCTTGGTAAGTAACGACAGGTTTTAAGCACCCTTCTTATGCAGCCAATATGCTCGAGCGTTATGCGCGACTTCCAATCGACAGTCCAAGACAGATTATCTTAGTCGTAGCATTGATAACTTTAATAATTTCACCTTTTGTTCTTAAAGTGGAGTTTTCAACAGATGTTCAAGCCTTCTTACCCCAGTCACAAGAAGTTGAGACTTACGATGCAATAACTGAGGATTTTGGTAAGGATTCTAGTGTAGTCAATTTGTATTTGACTTCAATCAGCAGCAGTAATGTTCTTACAATGGATAATCTTGTTGACATTTTGCAGCTCCATAATGATTGTTTACAAATAGACGGAGTCGAGGGTGTTTTGTCCGTGGCAGATTTTTTCGATTCAGCTTTATTGGACTCTGGTTTGTCTTTATCGGCAGTTGAGTCTGCAGAGGAACCTTGGGAGCTTGTTTATGATTCAATATCGACGTCAGGTAGCGGTAATTATTCTTGGAATGAAGTAGATTTTGTTGGTGATGTGTTAATCAATAGAGATTTGAATTTAGATCCTTTAATAATTGTGGAATCTGAGGGTTCAGTTCGTGGAGCACCTATAGCTAATTCGACGATTATCATGGTGAATTTAGATCCGGATTTATCCACAGAGCAGAAAAAGGAAGCTGGCCAAAAACTGAGAACACTTGCAGACAGTCACAATCAAGACTCTGGGAGCGATATTAGTGCAGAAGCATTTTCAGTAGATCTTTTAGCTTCAGATGTAGACGAATCTACACAATATACCAATGTTTTGATGATTGTTGGTATGCTCTTAGTTACTGTAGTACTACTGTGGTTGACTTTCAGGCACTGGAGTTATGTAGTTTTACCAATTATCACGTTAATATTGTCCATCTTTTGGACATTTTCTTTCGCAGGGATTGTTGGAATTAAGATGACTGCATTAGGCGTTGCAGTTATTCCACTAGTAGTTGGATTGGGCATTGACTTTTCAGTTCATGTGAGTCGAAGATATCAAGAGGGTATTGCAGCAGGCAGTAGTTTGGAAGATTCACTTATTGAGTCCCAAGTGCATACAGGTCAAGCCTTGTCACTGGCAATGTTTACTACAGTTATTGCATTTCTATCAGGAATCACAGGCGGTGTTGGGCCAGTTAGAGATTTTAGTTTACTTTGTGCTTTTGGAATATTTTCGTCATTTATTTTAACATTATTTTTCTATACTTCTATGAGGTATTTGTTAGACTCCTCTTCAGAGGGGATGGCTGTTAAACCTCAGAACTCTGAAATAATAGAGTCTTCAATACTCAAAGCCTCTCAAATAGTTGATAAACATCCACAAGCTATTATTTCAACAGTAATTGTTCTTACAATTTTAGCACTCGGTGGAGCTTCCCAGATTGAGACTTCCTTTTCGTTGGATGATTTTCTTTCGGATGATTTAGAAATAATGGTTACAGCTGAAAAAATACAATCAGATTTCAGAGGTGCTAGTTATTCACAGTCACAAATTTTGATTCAGGGAGATATTGATTCAACTGATTTTATTGATGGCAATTATGAGTTCCAATATGGTCAATCTAGTTCCGATAATAAAGGACTTAACGATGACCGCTATGTTATCAAAGTAGGAGCAAATGCACGTGTAGAGTCAGTGCATCAGATAGTTCAAAAGGCGATTGATTCAGAGGAATATAGTGTAAATCATGGAGAAAATTTAACACATGAATGGACAATAACAAACCCATTTTTGGTTACTTCAGGAGATGACTTGGATGTTCACTGGACGATGGAACAATCTGTAGTTTCTCCATCCTTAGAAGCCATAATATTATGGTATGATTCTTCGAACGAGCTTCTAGGTACTGAAGAATTAACTAATATTGATATTTCAACTGATTTATCATCCTCTTCAAGCGCAACAATTCAAATATTTGAAAATTCGTATAAAGCTCGACTCAAGTTTTCATATGTTCAAGATGCGTCAGAGGATTCTTTAATTCAGTCAATAGAAGTTCATAATAGAGAAAGATACGTATTTGTTCAATCATTAACAGATACCTTTAATTTAACTTATCAGGCAAAAACGTTTAGTTTGACAACAGACTCAGATATTCACAATTTGTATGATTATATTTATCAAAGGGAATTGGACATTGCAGACCCTTTCACAGGAGAGTCATATGCTGATGAAATTGAACATGTTCTAAATGTAGATTCTGAAGGAAACTATGTCTCTTCTGTTGTTAGAATATACATTGGACCTACTACGTCTTATGAATTAGATAATGATGGTTTAGAGTTTATGCGTGACCAATTAGATGAAGATATTCCAGATATATTTATTGAAAATTTCACAGTCAGTACTACTGGTGGTCATGTTTTAACCAGCGTAACCGTTAATGAGATTCAAAAGACTCAGATTAGCTCTACGTTAATAGCTATTGTTTTTGCAGCAATAACTTTGATTCTTATCTACAGAAGTGTAGATCTTGGAATAATTGCAGTTTTCCCAACTATTCTAGCTTCAATATGGATACTAGCAACAATGACTTTACTTGGAATAACTCTTAATGTTCTAACTGTTATGGTAACTGCACTTACAATTGGTTTGGGAATAGATTATGCGATTCATATTGTTGAAAGATATCGTGAGGAAAGAGAACATAAGACCGAGAGCCAGGCAATTGAAACTACAATCGTAAGAACAGGTTCAGCATTATTAATTTCAGGTTTAACTACTGTTTCAGGCTTCGCAGTATTATTCTTGTCTCCTATGCCCTTAGTTCGTAATTTTGGAATAATTACTGCAGCTACAATAATCTATTCGATGTTTATTGCTATTTTTGTTTTACCTAGCTTAATTTGGATATCTAATAGAATTAAGGAATGGATATCTAGTCAAACTTTAGATTAGTTTTTCTCTTCCTTCTCTTTTCCCAAAGCTCACGGGCTAATTGTCTCATATCTTCTACCGAATCTGATTCATCTACAATTTCAGCACCTAGTAATGTTTCTACGGCGTCTTCGAGTGTAATAATTCCTTGGGTGGTTCCATATTCATCGACAACCAGAAAGATATGTTCTCGTTTCTTTAAAAATTCATCTAATAGAGTAGCGATAGAATCTTCAGGACTTACTGTGGATAATTCCGAAATCAAATTTTCCATAGGTATATCTGTCTTCCCTTCACCATAAAGTTCCATAATTTGGCTTCTATAAACAACACCTATTATGTCATCAAGATTTTTTTCCCGAACAGGTATTCTGGAGAAAGGAATTGGTGAATGCTCGTCCACAATCTTTCCTATTTCATCATTACGGTGAAAAGTTAGCATTACAGTACTTGGAGTCATGACATCTTCAGCTAAAATTTTATCCATAGTCAAAAGATTTTTGATTACTTGGGTTTCTTGTTTTTCAAGAGCACCCTGATTTTCGCCCATCTCAGCAACGGCTATCATTTCCTCTCTTGTCATCTCTTTCTGATCCTCATTCCCCTCAGATATTCTTCGTGAAAAACTATTCAATACGACTACAATTGGCCATGTAATCCATATCATTGCATCTAATAGGTATGCTGAACTTGGTGCCAGTCTCTTCCAGTAATTAGCACCTAATGTCTTTGGTATTATTTCAGAAAATACAAGTATTAAGATGGTAAGTATTATTGATGCAACGGTAAACCATTCATTACCCAATTTGTTAAATTCTGAGCCCACTCCTGCAGCTCCAATAGTATGTGAGATTGTATTTAGTGTCAATATTGCAGCTAAAGGCACATCAATGTCTTCTTTTAACTCTTTAAGTCTTTTACCACTTCGGCTATCATCCTTACTTAAAATTTCTATATGTGACCAAGTTACAGATAGGATTATAGCTTCTAAAAGTGAACAGATAAATGATACACCTAGCGCTAAAACAAGAAAAACAATTATTCTTCCCCATTCCAGCTCGGGATTACCAAGATCATCCCCTACATTCGAAACAATAGATAAAAAACTCAACAAATTAATTACTACCTCCAAGTAGTTCATAACGCAAATTCAGATAGCACATCAGGTTACTATTCAATTACTAGAAACCCCTGATATGAATTGCCCTTTTGGGCCTTACACACATAATTGGCTAAAGAAGTATGTTTATTAGTACTTTTGTTGTAAAAATTGATATTTTTTGCACAAATCATTATAATGCCGCTTTCTACGGCTGCTTTATGGCACGATTCCCGGAAGCTGAAGCACGCTTGTTTCAAAAGAAAGTGTGTATGAAGTGTAATGCTACAGTAGGTTGGAAGGCAGTAGTCTGCAGAAAGTGCGGGTATAAGGGACTCAGACCTAAAGCCAAAGAGCAACGTGGTAAGTAGTTCAGTCAATTATTTTTGTTCCATTTGGAGTTCCAACAATCACTTTTGTTGTCATATCTATGAATAGTCCTGTATCTATTACACCATCTATGTTCATTAGTTTCACATCGAGCTCTCTCGGATTTTCTATGCCTTTTTCAAATTTACAGTGATATATGTAATTTCCATTGTCAGTTATAAATGGTAGCGAATTAGGTTCAACTCTTATCTCAGCCTTACAACCCAAATTAGCGATTTGTTTTTGTGTTTGCTTATGTTCTTTAATGGAAACTTCAACAGGTAGAAACCCAACGCCTAACTGTTCTACAATTTTGCTTTCATCCACTATAATGATCAATTTTTTTGCTTTTCTTTCTACTTTCTTTTCTCTCAGAAGAGCTCCACCCAATCCCTTTATCAGAGACAAGTCAGGCGATACTTCATCAGCACCGTCAATTGCGATGTCAATCGAATCAGTAGAGTCAATATTAATTAGTTCTATACCTAATTTTTCAGCCTGGTTTTTAGTTTGTATTGATGTTGGCATTCCAATTATTTTAAAATTATCTGATAATTTTTCACCTATAAGATCAACAGCTATTTTTGCAGTTGAACCTGTACCTAATCCTACCAGCATTCCGTTCTCAACGAGTTTTACTGCTTCTTTTGCGGCATTAAATTTAGACGAATCTTGGTTCAATAGTACAATCCACTTTCAGGTTCAGAAATTTCAGAATCATCTAAACGATTTCTAATTTTTTCTAAAGCTTCTGTAAAATTCTTGTAAGTAGTTTGAGTTTTATTGTCCTTGATAGCTTTCATTCCAGCTTCTACACATAGTGCCCTTAGGTCTGCTCCTGAAAATCCTTCAGTCTGTGCAGCCAATTTTTTGTAATTTACACCTTTCGAAATGTTCATAGCTTTACTATGAATTTTTATTATTCTATTTCTTGCCTCTTCTTCAGGTAATGGTATTTTAATAATTCGATCGAATCTCCCAGGTCTCAAAAGGGCTTCATCCAAAATATCAGGTCGATTTGAAGCTCCCATAATAGAAACTTGACCTCTTGGCGTAAATCCATCAAGTTCACCTAGTAATTGCATCAAAGTTCTTTGTACCTCTCTATCGCCAGTGGTGCCTACATCCATTCTTTTAGCACCTACAGCATCTAATTCATCAATGAAAATTATACTTGGAGCTCTTTCTTGAGCTAGTTGGAAAAGTTCACGAACTAGTCTAGCACCTTCGCCAATATATTTTTGGACAAGTTCACTACCAATGAGTCTTATAAATGTAGCATTTGTAGCATTGGCTACGGCTTTTGCCATCAAAGTTTTTCCAGTTCCTGGAGGTCCAACTAGTAAAACGCCTTTAGGAGGTTCGACACCTACTTTGGTAAAACTTTCGGGTTTTAGCATAGGTAATTCTACAGTACTTCTTAATTCATCGAGTTCCTCTACTAAACCTCCAATATCGGAGTATTTTTCAGTTGGTTTTTCATCGACTTCAGCACCCATGACCAAAGGATCTTTAGTTGAAGGTAAAGTCTCTAGAACTGCGAGAGTTTGTCTATGTAGAGCAACACGATCACCCACGTCTAAATTTTTCTTGTCGATGCCTTCTGAGATGTGAACTACAAAATCAGGCCCACTACTTGATTTAATTCCTACACGGCCGTCTTCTAGTAAATCTCTCACAGTTCCAATAACTTGTGGAGGTGCTCTTAATCTGGCAAGTTCACCTTTTAAGTGAGCATTTTCTCTTTTCATTCTGGAAACATCGGCTTCTAACTGTCTTTTTTCAGATTGAAAACGTTCGGTTTCTTCGATTAACCATTTATCCCAATCTTCTCCTTTACCTGGCGAAGAAACTTCACCATCATTTTCATCAGTAGGCACTTTTTATCACTAAACATTTAATTGGGTCAGATATATATCAGTTGTGACTTAACAATGTTATGCGAAATGTGCGGGGCGGAATCAGCAAGTTTAGATTCACGTAAAGTTTCAGGATCGGTTCTAAGAGTCTGTACATCATGTGCAGGTATGGGCAAGCAAACATCCCATAGAGAATCAGTTGGACAAAGGGCGTTTGTTGCACAAACATTGGAAAAGAGGGAACAAAAGACAAGATACAAAGATATTACTTCAGATGAGAAAGTTTTGATTAGCGATTACGGCGCAGTAGTAAGGAAAGCTAGAGAAAGGAAAGGTTTAGATCACACTTCACTGGCAATGAAGATATCCGAAAAGAAATCAATTATAACTTCAGTTGAATCAGGTAATATGAGGCCAAATGAAAAGCTAATTAAGAAATTAGAGAATTTTTTGAAGATTAATTTAATGGAAGAAGTCGAAGCCGCATCCTCTTCTTACAAACCAGGTTCAAAGAAAAATTTAACCATGGGTGATTTAATCAATCAAGCCTTAGAAGATAAGAATTAAAACACACACATAATCTTTTTTACTAACATTTAGAGTTAAGATTGTATGGGGTTGTTAGGCCGTCAATTTAATTTAGAGCGAGAATCAGAAGATTCGTTGCTCCTTGCGTTTTCAACTTTAACGTTTGCAACCTCTTTATTTGCAGGATACCAAGAAAGCGGTATTGGTAGGCTTATCTCTCTTCCTTTGTTTGGAATTGAGTTTCACTTAATTTCTACACCACTTTGGATTATTTCAGGAATACTATGTCTACTTTGCTTGCAACAATTGTTCCACAAAATCTGGACACATGGTGTTTGGTTGATAGGAATATATTGGTTGACTGCATTCGGAACTACTTTGTTATTTGTAATGTTTGATCAAGGATATGTTTGGTTTGTAGCAAGTTTAATTCTTTTACTATTAGCAATGTTCATAATGTATTGGATGGTTCTAGAGATATATGCATTAAGGCATAATATAATTAGAGAAGTGCCAGAAGCAGTTTCATTAAGTTTATCAGATTGGTTATTATCAGTTCCTTCGTTTTTCTTATCCACCTTTATAAGTTACTATTATTACAGTAAACTTTACCTTCAAGAAGATGGATGGTTTACATTTGGCTTTGCTTCAGAAGGATATCTTCTATTTCAGTTTGTAATGTTCTTTTCAGGCATGTATATTTTGTATATTCCACAGAGCTTGCTTGGTGATTATCTAGAATACAGTGATCTGGATATAAATACAAGTTTTAATGTAGATAGAGAGAAAGTAGAGAAGAGGTTATTAGATTATACTAAAAGTGTGGACGAGGGTAAGATTCAAGCAACTCTTGTTGATTTGTATAAAATGGCTGAAGGCGATGGAGAGACTTGGTCACAGTTGGGAGAATTCTATCCAGAGTGGAGCGTTGAAGAAGTTAAACTTTTCATTACCATGCTTGAAGAGTTAACCGAAAAGTGATTCATTTTTTGAAACAGCACAAAGTATTATATAGAATTTAATCTAAAACGTTGTAGTGTGTGTTGAATAAATGCATAAAAATCATGCAATAAGCATGAGGAAATTCAATCATGAGTGACATGAATAAACCCGAAATGACGGCCCAAGTACTAGTTGCTGTAGGAGCAGTATTTTTGTTAATATCTGCATATGTTATGGGAGTATATATTCCAAACCAAAAAGAGTTAGATGATGACTTCGAAAGTAGAACTTCTTTTGACGGAGATATGACTCTATTCGATGCAACTAAATCAGCTACTCTTTCAAGGAGATTTCAATGCTGAAAATGCTTTGAATTCTTATGCAGCTGCAGATGGAACTAATGCTGAAATTGTAGCTAAAGCAGATCCCTCAAAAAGTGATGATGAAAAAACATATTATAATTTCAATGCTTCAGCTTTTACATCAAAAGAGATGATTGAAGAAAATAGAATCTTAACATTTACAGATTATAACAATTACGTAGACAGAACAACTTGGGAAACTAAAGATGCAGATGATCCAGAAGATACTTTTGGATATTCACTTTGGAATCCTAATGAGTTACCTGAGAAGAAGAATACTCAATATCCTAATCCTTTCGTCTCAAGCCACACCAATAACTACATTTATGTAAGTGAAGAAAAAGTAGGCGGAATTGATTGCTACAAATACACTGCAGACGAAACATTTGAATATTCTAGTGACAGCGTATTAGCATTAAAAGCTAATTTTGATGGCTTCCTTCCAGCAGGCGTTGAAGGAACTTCTTATGGAGAAATGCAATACAAGGAAGTAATTTGGGTATCTACTGAAACAGGTCAAGTTGCAGACAGAGAACTAGATATTGTAGTTAATTTCATTCCAGATCCTAGACTAGCAGTTCTTTTCCAGGCAACAGAATCTCTTGATTCAGTTATCATATATGAAGGTACTCTAGATGGCGCTAACATCACTGCAGACAGGAGAACTTTTTCATCAGGTTCAATTTTCACAGGGACAGATAATACAACTGGAGCAGAGAGAACATACATGAATGCAACAGGTACATTATTAATATCCGGAGAAACAGAACCACGTGTAAATTCAACATTCTTAATTGATACTCACACACAGCAAGCTCAAGTTCAAGCACCAGATGGCACTTACATTAGTGCAGGTTCGACTTTCTTTAGTATTGGATCAGTTTGTGAGACCTCAACAGTCGATAATTTTACAACATATAATTATCCGAATTTGTTCTTAACTACACATGTTAATACCTACGAATGTGTTGAAACAACGGCAATTCCAGGATTTATCATTCCGTCAGCCAATGTTGTAGGAAATACATCTGTATACCACTACAGATCTGTTGAGACTGATGTTTCCTTTGGTAACCTTGACCAAGACGGTGATGGTGTAGATGATACACCAAATTTACCTGTATTTGACCCGGTAAATGGATTCTGTATGAATCCTGCAGTTTGTGCAGATAGGCAATGGTCCAGTTTGATTGCTTATGCCTTAACACAAACATCACTTGGTGATCAGGCACTTCAAATTCCAATTCGTTCAGACTCTAACATGACTTTACCGCAATTAGGTACGGTAGAGATGGTAATGTCTGGAGATGCATTACAAGGTAAAAATTTCCACCCAATAATTCAATCTAGTTTTGTTGAAATTAATGATTATGCAGCAAATCTCGGAGTAACTAATGAAGACGGCTCACCATTAACTTATGATGATATGCCATTTGTTTTAGATACTGCACATCCTTCGTTAGCGCTTGGTGAAGTCGCAGTTCCAGGAAATATGGATGCAATGCTTGCAGGTCAGGCTCAACTAGGTTCTGAATTCCACCCAACTGTTTTTGCAGGAATCGCAGGTAAAGTAGGGGCAGTGGGAATTAATTTAACTACAGCTCAAGCAATGCCATGGATGATTGCTGGAGATATTGATGTAGGTGAGGATGAGAATGTTACCAATGTGATGACTATGCCTTGGAATGCCTATCCCGTTCTTGAAGCTGCAGATTTACCTGTACTTGAAAATCAAACACTTCCACTTTTCATGGATTACGAAGAGAATGTAATGCTTGATCCTGTTACAGCGACAGTTTTAGATCAGGACTTCAACATTATAGTATCGATTCATTTCCCATGGGGAACTGAAACAATTGTCCAAGCAATTAATGTAGCTTACACAGATAATCAAACCTGGTCCAGTTCAGCTTCGAGATGGACTGCTGAATTTGGATACACTTTCATTCCAGGAAGTCCTGTTAGAGCAGATAATGCTAACTTCACAATCATGACTCTAAAAGGTGGTTATTCAGATGCAGAAGTAGCAGATGCTAAGAAAACTATTGAAGATACTAGCTCAGCATTAAGTTCAGCTAGAACAATTCCAATGGTGCTTATTGGTGTGGCTTTGGTTAGTTTGATGGGTGGTTTCTATGTATACTACCAAAATAACCAAGGTGAAGGCATGACTTCAGGAATGGATGATAGTTCTTCTGAAGAATCAGCACCAAGCATGGCAGTAACTGAAGAGGATTCTGAGGAAGAAGCTGAAGATTCTGGCGATGATTCTGAAGAAGAATCAGGTGACTCCGACGAATAGAAGTAAATAAATTTAAATTTATATACTGATGAATAAGTCGCAGTTATGATTAATCTACCCCAGTTTGTGACAGATAGAAAGAGACTATTCCTTTCAATATCGGTTGTACTAGTTTTACTTCTACCTGCCATTTGGTTTGGATTAGGTCACGTTATCGCTAAGCAAGCTTTGACAGTACCTCACGGTTGTGGTCTTTGGGAATCCAATACTCCAACAAATTGGACAGTGGATGATGATTGGGAGTCTTTTGAGCCTTGGGCAGATTCGGAACAACGAATATCAATGCGGAAGGATTTCAACGCAACTTCTTGGCAGTTTGATTCGTATGAAACAATAAACTTTACAAGCAGAGATGGAATTAATCTTGAAGGTTGGTATGTTGAGGTAAATTCCTCATCACCAGTAGTTATTTTTGTTCATGGTGGCTATGAAAACGGCAAATGTAAGCCAGAGATTTTACTCTCAGCTTCATACTTGTCAAAGAATAATATCAATGTTTTCATGATTGATCTTCGAAATCATGGCCACAGTGAAGTAGTTTCAGACTATTTTTATCTAGGTCAGAAAGAATATTTGGATGTTCTAGGAGCTTACGATTGGTTAGTTGAAGATAAATCCTACAATCCTCAGTCAATCGGAATTGTTAGTATTTCGACTTACGCTTTAGCATCAACACTTGCTTTCGATGAATCAGAGATAGGAGCAATGTGGTTAGATAGTCCAATAATAGATTTCCCTCTTTTGGTTGGGAATGAACTAGAAAGGCTTGGTTTCCCTAGGATGCTTGCATCACCTGCAATAACTATGGGTGAAAGGTTAGTTGGAGTGAATATAGATGATAAGGTTCCTTTAGAAGTAGCCTCAAGGGCTGGAGATAGGCCAATGTACCTAGTCCATGGTGATAGCGATGTAAGAATATCCAACGAGCATTCCAAGAAATTTTATAATAAAGCTGTAGAAGCTGAAGCTAATGTTACTTTATGGTTGGTTGAAGACAGCGCTCATGTAGATGCACTCTGGCAATATTCTTCCGATTATGAATCTCGTATTGTTACTTTCTTTACAGATTCTCTTATAATTGAATCTTAGTCTTCACCCATGAACGGATATTTCCAATCATGGATCTTTAGAGTATTTCTTTTGACAGATCTTGGGGAAATCCATCTTAATAAGTTCAGTGGTCCGCCAGCTTTGTCATTAGTTCCTGAAGCTCTAGCACCTCCGAAAGGTTGCTGGGCAACAACAGCACCAGTAGGTTTGTCATTGATATAGAAATTACCAGCAGTGAATCTTAATTTATCATATGCTTTTTGAATATTTTCTTCACTACTTGAAAATATAGATCCAGTTAAAGCATATGGTGAAGCTTTATCACATAAATCCAAGACATCTTCAAAATCATCATCTTCGTATATGTAAATAGTCAAAACAGGCCCAAATATCTCCTCAACCATAGTTTCTGAATTTGGATTTTCAGTCAATATGATTGTAGGTTCTATGAACCAACCAGTTTTATTATCGCATTTTCCGCCAGTTATTACTTTACAATCTGAGTCATTAGCAGCTCGATCGATATATCCTTTTATTTTGTTAAAAGCTCTGTCATCGATAACTGCAGTCATGAAGTTAGAGAAGTCGGAAGCATCGCCCATTTTTATTTTTTCAACTTCAGAGACTAAATCATTGCCCATACTTTCCCAAACAGTTCTTGGGACGTATGCTCTACTAGCTGCAGAGCATTTCTGTCCTTGGTATTCGAATGCACCTCTTAGGAGTGCAACCAATAGCCCTCTTCGGTCACAGTCAGGATGAGCTACAACGAAATCTTTACCTCCAGTTTCACCAACTATTCTTGGATAACTTCTTAGATTAGGTAAAGCTTCAGCTATGCGTTGCCAGATACCTTGGAAAACTGCAGTCGATCCAGTAAAGTGAAGTCCTGCAAAATCCGGATTTGACAAACAAACTTCAGTTATTTCTGAACCTGATCCAGGAAGGAAATTAATAACTCCAGCAGGTAGCCCCGCTTCCATCATCAGTTCCATTAGTAAATAATTAGAATGGTAAGAATTGCGGCTTGGCTTCCATAGGGCAGTACATCCAACAATGGCTGGAGCACTTGGAAGATTTGCAGCTATGCTAGTAAAATTAAACGGAGTTACAGCTAATACGAATCCTTCAAGAGGTCGAATTTCAGTTGTATTAAGATTACCTTCAGGCGAAACTAATGGTTGGTATTGTTCATGAAATTCTCTCACATAGTGGGCGTTAAACTTCCAAAAGTCTATCAATTCACAAGCTGCGTCAATTTCAGCTTGAAAAACAGTCTTACTCTGGTTAAGCATTGTAGATGCGTTAATTTTCATCCGCCACTTTCCGGCAAGAAGCTCAGCACATTTTTCAAATATTTGTGCACGTTTATCCATCCCTAGGTTAATCCAATCGTTTTGGGCATTAATTGCTGATTTACAGGCTTTTTCAATTTCTTTCTTACCTGCAAGGTGGACCTTTGCAAGTACATGATTGTGATTGTGAGGTACTACTTGTGTTACAGTATTATCTGTGTAAATTTTTTCTCCATTTATTATGCACGGAATCTCAATAACTTCTCTCATTTGTTTGTTTAATTCTTTCAGTAAAGACTCTTTTTCAGTACTTCCAGGTTCGTACCCTAGAATAGGTTCATTGGTTGGATGAGAACTCATAATTTGTTTATTGAAGCTCAATTAATATTAGTTGTCTTAGAGAGATATCTTTAATTCAGCAATACAATAGCATGATATGGCAAGAATAGATGTCAAAGACAAGGACCCCTTTGCTCATGCAGATGATGAGCCAAAAGATAACATATCTACAGGCGGATTTATTTTTAGAGCGTTATTTAGATATTTGAGAATTTTTATATTCTTCTATGGAATTACAGCAATTGTCTATTATTTTGTGTTTGGAACCCTACCTGGTTTTTGAATAGGATTAACTTTCGTATTTCTCAGCTGAATCGTATAGACTATCAAAGATTAATCTAGCAAGTCGAGCCAATTCAGGTTGGTTCATCCACATACCTAGAAGTGTGTTTTCAGATTCAGGAACATCTAATCCACCTACACAAAATTCACTATTATCTATTAGTATAATTCCTGCAGCAGGTATTGATCTTGCTAATTTAACTTCAAAATACCCTTCTAAGCGGCTTAAATCTAAGTTATTTTCTTTATCTGGAAATAACATTCTGACTTTTATTCCTCGACCACTTGCGTCGGAAAAAGCTCTACAAACATTTCGTGGCATTTCAGAAGGAAGTATGGCTGCGATAACATCAATGGTTTCATTCGCCCTCTCGCACATGTCAACTACTTGTGAAAATATATCCATGTCTTTTACAGTTAGTGTTTCTAAGTAATCTACGGGTTTTGATTTGAATAACGGAGCCAGTTCTTCATCTACTAATTTAGATGCATTTTGTATTGACTTTAATTTTCTATCAGATATTTCTTTAGGGTCGACTGGGAAATAGGTTTTAGGGTGCTTATTACCTTCAACTACAATTCCTTCGGCCAGAAGATTATCAATAATTCCATAAATCTTTGCTCTTGAAAAGTTTATAGATCTACTTATTTTACCAACAGTAGATTCTTTTGATACAAGAAGTACGTGGTAAACATGAGCTTCATCCTTTGATAATCCTAATTGAGTTAATATTTTAATTTCTTTTTCAGATTTTACTTTGTCGCTTTGACTTAGGCCTCGCATACGGTTACATAATTATGTACCTATTTAAAATGTCAGTTTAGTCACAAAGTATATAAATGTTTTATTAATTTAATCTGTTTCCTTAGTTTTATATACTAAATGTATATTGTAAAATTAAGATGAGTAGTGACGTAGCAATTTGTGGCTTTGTTCGTTCGCCTTTTACTCCGGCTAAAAGGGGAGGTTTATCGAAAGTTAGACCTGATGATTTGGCAGCAGGCGTAGTTAATGGTTTGATTGAAAAGTATTCGGTAAATGTGGATGATATTGAAGATTTGATATTAGGTTGCGCTTTTCCAGAGGCGGAACAAGGAATGAATTTAGCTAGAAATGTAGTATTTTTATCTCAATTACCTAACAGTGTTGGTGGAGTTACAGTGAATAGGTTTTGTGCATCCTCAATGCAAGCCATTCATCAGGCAGCTGGAGCTATAAATTCAGGTTCGGGAGAGCTGTTCATAGCTGGTGGTGTTGAGTCAATGAGCCGTGTTCCAATGCCAGGTTTCAATCCAATGCTCAATCCAAGTTTAATTGATGTTGACGCTTACATTGGGATGGGACATACAGCAGAAAATTTGGCTAAGAAACATTCTATTTCTCGTGAGGATCAAGAGGCAATGGCTCTTGAGAGTCATCAAAAAGCAACAGAAGCACAAGAGAAAGGTAAATTTAAGGAAGAAATTATTCCAATTAAGGGAGTCAACGATGACGGCTGTGTTCGACCTGAAACCTCACTCGAGTCCATGGCTAAGTTGAAACCAGCTTTTGACAAGGAAGGAGTTGTTACGGCTGGAACCTCATCACCTTTGACAGACGGTGCAGCTGCAGTTATTGTATGCTCAAAGGAATATGCTGAAAAGAATAATTTGAATATTATGGCCTATATTAGAGGAATGGCAATCTCAGGTTGCGATCCAGAAGTTATGGGTATCGGACCAGTTAAGTCTTCACAAAAAGCTCTTGAAAGGGCAGGAATCAGCTTAGAAGACGTTGATGTTATTGAAATGAATGAAGCTTTTGCAGCTCAGAGTTTAGCATGTGTTAAAGAATTAGGTATTGATATGTCGAAATTGAACATGCACGGCGGTGCAATTTCCATGGGTCATCCTTTGGGAGCTAGTGGTGCTAGAATTACAGGAAAAGCAGCCTCTCTTTTGAAAGAGACTGGCAAAAAGTATGCTCTTTCAACAATGTGCGTTGGCGGTGGGCAAGGTTGTGCAACAGTTCTAGAAAGGGCTTAAATGGAAATTAGTAAAGTTGCAGTGATTGGTGCTGGCTTAATGGGTAGTGGTATTGCCGCACACATAGCAAATTCAGGTCTTCCAGTAACTTTATTGGATATCGTTCCAAAGGAAGCTACTAATCGTAATATCGTAGCTGAAACTGCAGTTAAGAGTATGTTGAAGCCAGTTAAAACAGGAAGTCCGACGCCTCTAATGCACAAGGATAATGTTAAATTAATAAAAACAGGTAATCTTGAAGATGATATTAATCTGATAAATGATGCAGATTTGATAATTGAAGTAGTCCTAGAAAGGCTTGACATAAAGCACGATGTGTTCAAAAAGATTGATAAACACAGAAAGCCGGGTTCGATTGTAACTTCGAATACATCTACAATCCCAAGGGAAAAACTCGTAAGCGGAATGCCAGATTCATTCGCACAAGATTTTATGATTACTCATTTTTTTAATCCACCAAGATATTTACGATTGCTAGAGATTGTAGCCGGCAAAGAAGTTAGTAAAAAGAAGATTGAAAAAATCGTTAAGTTTTGCGATTTGAATCTTGGAAAAGAGGTTGTTATCTGTAATGATACTCCAGGATTTATAGGTAATCGAATAGGAACTTACTGGACACTTGTCGGAATGATTGAGGCCTTTAAGCTTGGTTTGACAGTCGAAGAAGCTGATGCTGTGATGGGCCGCCCTATCGGAGCTCCTAAAACAGGTATATTTGGTTTAGTTGACGTAGTAGGCTTAGATCTTATTCCTCATGTAACTGAGAGTATGTCTTCAAATCTTTCAATTGAGGATTTGTATAACGATGGAGTAAAAGAACAGGAAGCCTTAGGAATTGATAAATTATTGCAGGAAATGATTGCTAGTGGATATACTGGAAGAAAAGGCAAAGGTGGATTCTACAGACTAAATACAGAAGGTGGTAAGAAAATTAAAGAATCTCGTAATTTAGTATCTGGGAACTACAGCCCTTCCAATAGGCGAGTAGGGTTAGAGAGTGTAAAAGCAGCCAAAAAAGGCCTAAAAACCCTTGTTGAATATAATGATAAAGGCGGAAATTATGCATGGAAAGTACTGTCAAAGACTCTTTCATACGCAGCTTCACTTGTACCTGAAATAACTGATAATTTGGTAAATGTAGATTTAGCAATGAAAAATGGATTTCTATGGAAAAAAGGCCCGTTTGAAATGTTAGATGATTTAGGCCCTTCTTGGTTTGCCAGCAAAATTGAGGCTGAAGGTATGCAGGTTCCAGATTTGTTAAAGGTAGTTTCAGATGGTAAATTTTATGACGTAATTAGTGGCGAATTAAATTATCTTGGTGTGGGTGGAAAATACTCTAAAATACAAAAACCAAAAGGATATTTGAATACTAAAGATGTTAAGCTAGGTAAAGAACCTATTTTCAGAAATCCTTCAGCTAGTCTGTGGGACATGGATGATGAAATACTTTTAGCTGAATTCCATAGTAAGATGAATTCTATGGATCCCTTAATCATGGAGGCTTTGTCTAAAGCTTCAGATTTATGTGAATCAGGAAATTTCAAAGGCCTTGTGGTAGGTAATGATGGTACTAATTTTTCAGCAGGGGCGAATTTAGGTTTATCAAGTTTTGTAACAAATGTAGGGGCTTGGGAAGAAGCTGAAAATTTTGTTCAAGGCGGTCAACTAGCTTTTATGATGTTGAAACACGGGAGTTTTCCAGTAGTGGGAGCTTCACATGGTTTAGCCATCGGAGGCGGCTGTGAGGTTTTACTCGCATGTGATGCAATACAAGCCCATGCAGAAAGTTACATTGGATTGGTGGAAGTAGGTGTAGGTCTTGTTCCAGCTTGGGGTGGATGTAAAGAGATGATTACTCGTTGGAATCAAGATCCAGATCAACCAAAGGGGCCAATGGCATCAATAATGAATATTTTCCAGAATGTTGGAACTGCAAAAGTAGCAACAAGTGCTCAAGAAGCTAAAGAAATGAAATTTTTAAGCCCAAAAGACCAAATAACTATGAATCGCGAACGTTTACTCCACGATGCAAAGGAATTATGTATGAAAATGACAGATAACTATGAAGCTCCATCTCCAAAGGAACATTTTTTGCCTGGACCTTCAGGAAAAGCAGCTTTAGATTTAGCTGTGGATGATTTGGTAAAAGCAGGCCATGCTACACCCCATGACGTTGTAGTAACTAAAGAATTGTCTCACATATTATCTGGAGGTGACACAGATCCAACTGAAACAGTGTCTGATGATAAACTACTTGAGATGGAAAGAGAGGGCATTCTTAGACTTATGAGAACCGAAGGGACAATGGATAGAGTTGAACATATGTTGACAACAGGGAGACCGTTGAGGAATTAATATGGTAAAATACAAAGCACCTCTTAGAGAATATGAATTCATATTGCGTGAAGTATTAGATATTGAGAAAGAGTTAGGATCTTATCCTGAATATAGCGAAGCTACGTGGGACATGATTGAGATGGTTAGTGAGCAATTTGCAAAGATAAATGAGGATTACTGGCTTCCTTCAGCAAAAGAGGGGGATGAAGTAGGTGTCAAGTTTGACAATGGCAATGTGATTGTGCCAGATTCAATGAAAGAGGCCACAAAAATTGTTATTGAAGGAGGACTAACACAGCTGTTTGGACATCAGGAATATGGTGGAATGGAGTTTCCAAATGTAATTAGCGTATTGTCCGATGAAATGTCATGCGCAGCTAACATGTCACTTGGTATATATTTGGGATTAACTAAAGGAGCATATCACTGTATTCATAAGCACGGAAGCGAAGAGATTAGGCAAAGATATCTTCCTAAGTTTTTATCTGGTGAATGGTTTGGAACAATGTGTCTGACTGAAGCCCATTGTGGTACCGATTTGGGATTAATTCGAACAACAGCTACACCAGATGGAGATAGATATTCAGTAAGTGGTCAAAAAATTTTCATATCTTGCGGCGAGCATGATATGGCTGAGAACATAATACATTTGGTTCTTGCGAGACTGCCAGACGCTCCCAAAGGAGTTAAAGGAATTAGCCTTTTCTTAATTCCTAAATATAAAGTAAATGAAGATGGAACGTTAGGTGATCATAACAACGTGAATTGTGTGTCTATTGAAGAAAAAATGGGAGTTCACGGCTCTGCAACTTGTGTAATGAGTTTTGAAGGTTCTGAGGGCTATTTAATTGGAGAACTTAATGAAGGTCTTGCAGCGATGTTTTCAATGATGAATACTGAAAGAATAGCAGTTGGTTTACAGGGTTTAGGGCAGGCTGAGATTGCATATCAAAATGCATTAGCATATGCAAAGGATAGAATCCAAGGGAGAGACCTTAAAGGGCCTAAAAATCCAGACGACGAAGCTGATCCGTTAATAGTTCATCCAGATATTAGGCGTATGTTAATGCGTTCTAAGGCGCTAATTGACTCAGGTAGGATGCTAGCCAGTTGGACTGCATTGTCAATTGATAAATCTGAAAAAGATCCTGATGCTAAAGTTCGTAAAGAGCATAATGATTTAGTTGAATTGATGACTCCGATAATCAAGGCTCTGCTGACAGATTACGGTGTTGAAATTACTTCAGAAATGATGCAAGTTTTCGGTGGTCATGGATATATCAAAGAATATGGGATGGAACAATTTTACCGTGATGTTCGAATTGCACCAATATGGGAAGGGACCAATGGTATTCAGGCTCTTGACTTAGCAGGAAGAAAGATGCCCCAACACATGGGTCGATTACTTAGGAGGTTTTTCCATCCAGCATTAGAATTTATAGATGATAACAAGGACGATGACAATATGAAAGAATTTGTTGAACCTTTTGGAAAGGCACTAAAAGGTTTGCAAAAGACTACCTTGTATATGGCCCAGAAAGGTCTATCGAATCCATATGAGATTGGAGCTGCAGCAACGGATTATTTGAGGCAATTTGGTTTAGTGGCAATGGGTTACATGTGGCTATTGATGTTAAAAGTTGCTTATGCGAAAAAAGATACTGATTCATATTATGAGCATAAAATAATAACAGCTCGTTTTTTCTTCGAGAGAATATTGCCAGAGACATTATCTAGAGCAATAGCTATTGGTTCAGGATCAAAAACTATGATGTCATTACCTGATGAAGGATTTGATAGTGTTCACAAATTTACCGGAGCTGCTAATTAAATGGCTAACGAGAGTATTTTCAAACAAGATATCTTTGAAGGCAAAAAAGTATTCATAACAGGCGGTGCAACAGGCATGGGATTAGGATTTGCTAAATCTTTTTTAGAACATGGTGCTGAAGTAATTATTGCTTCCAGAAAAGAAGATAACTTACGTTTAGCTTCAGAAGAAGCTGAAAAGGAGACCGGTAAGAAGTTAATATGGAAAGTTATGGATGTTCGTGATAATGGTAGTGTAGAGAAAGTAGCTGATTACATCAAATCTGAATGGGGTAATTTAGATATTTTAGTAAATAATGCCGCAGGTAATTTTCTTTCTCCAGTATCTAACATGAGTGAAAATGCTTGGAGAGCTGTAGTAGATATCGTGCTGGATGGTACTTTTAGAGTATCTAAGGCTTGCTACCCACTTCTTAGAAAAGCGCCATCAGCATCTGTGGTTAATATAATAGCAAATTATGCTTGGAATGCAGCCCCCTATGTAGGTCATTCAGGAGCTGCAAAAGCAGGAGTTTTGAATCTGACAAGAACTTTGGCATTGGAATGGGCTAGTGACAATATTCGCGTCAATGCTTTTTGTCCCGGAGTAGTTCTTACAGAGAATGTTAAGAGTAATTTAATGCTTGATGAAGATACTGCTAAACTGTTTGAAAATTATATTCCGTTGGGTGGAGTAACCGATTCAAATAAGATGGCTCAGCAAGTTCTATATCTTTGTTCTTCAGCTGCAGATGTTATAACTGGAGATATGTTGATTGCAGATGGAGGGCAGTGGTTAGTAGGAAATGCTTTTTATCATGCAGGGAAACAATTTCTAGATGGGTGATTCCAAATCGATTATCACAAAAATCCCAGTTTTGTGGGGAGATATGGATGGGTTTGGACATGTTAATAACATAATATATCTAAAATGGTGTGAAACTTCAAGGATAGAACTATTTCGAAGTATATGGAATTATAAAATAGGAAATATGGAAGAGGTGTTGGAAAGAGGAGGCGTAGGTCCGATATTAGCTAATTTTAATATGGACTATAAGTATCCTGTCAAATATCCTGACGAAATAAGAATTGAAACTTATTTGACACACATTGGTAATTCATCAATGGGCATTGGCCATGAACTTTTTAGCCAGAATACTGATAAATTAGTTGCTAAGGCAAATAGCGTAATTGTTATGCTAAATTATGTTTCAAATGATAAAGTTATCATTAGCGATAAAGATCGGGAAATTTTGTCTCAGTATCTAAGAACATAGTATTGGGAAAAATATGGTGGGCCCGATCGGATTTGAACCGATGGCCTCCCGGTTATCAGCCGGGTGCTCCAACCAGGCTAAGCTACGGGCCCAATTATTTTGCTACCGGACTAGGGGATTTAATATTGCACTTGTGTTTCGTTCGCCTTGTATTTTTTTATAAAATCCTAGCTTAAATATTTATAGGCCTTTTTTACTGATACTTCACCAATTGATTTAACCATGTCCAGAGAAGCCTTATTGGAGAAGATTAAGAAAGCTGAAGCTGCAGCTGCTAGTGATATCGAAGCTGCTGAGAAGGAACAAGTTTCTGCAAGAAATAAAGTACCTATAGATCAAGATAATTTGATGAAGAAAGCCAAGGATTCAGCTGTATCAAAATCTCAAAAAGAGATTGATGCCGCAAAAGCTGAGGTTGAATCTCAAAAGAGTGCAATTCTCAAAAAAGGTAAAAAAAGTAATTCGGATATGAAAAAGAAGGCTGATGGTAAAGTAGATGCAGCAGCAGATAAGTTTATCGAAGAGTTTTTGGAGAGTCTATCTTAATGCTAAAGTCTGAAAAAATGTCAAGAATGACCATAAGTGGTCATAAAAAGGATTTAGCAGATTTATCAAAGTTACTAAACGATCAAAATTTAGTTCATGTTGTTGAGTATAATAATGAGGATGAAGGTTTTGGTATAGGTACATCTTTAGACTATGGAGAGCAATCTTCAGATTTTTTGGTTAAATTACGATCAGTTATCAAATTATTAGAAGTTGAACCTAATCCGCCTAGTAATGTTAAGCTAGATTCTGAAATAGAATCTGAAATATCTGAGTTAGAAGCAATAATCTCACAAACTCACGAGCTAAAAGATAAACAACGAGATTGTGACAGGAGAATTGATGAAGTTAGTAGTAGCATTGATCAACTTAAAGAGTTTGAAGATTTTGATATAGATGTCAAGTATCTTTCAGGTTATTCTAGTATTACTGTGTTTGCAGGTCATCTTTCACCTGATGCAGATGTTTCAGGCCTAAGTTCTAATAATAATATAGACTTTGTTAAAAATGGCGATAATATAGTTGTTTTCTGTGCAAATGAAATTTCATCAGATATTGAAAAAGATTTACTGAAAATAGGTTTCAGATCTATGGACGTCCCAAATGGCGAAGGTTTACCAAAAGTAATGCTAAATACGCTAGATGGTCAACTTCTGAAGTTAGAAAACGAAAAGGAAGCTATTTTACATGAAATTCAGGCTTTATCTACTCGAAACGGAGACTGGTTAGTTGCTTGCGAAGAACATTATGCAGCTCTTTCTGAGAAATCAGGCCTTCCTCTTAAGTTAGCTACTTCTGAAAATATGTTTGTATTGGATGGCTGGGTTCCTTCAGGTTCAGTTTCAGATTTACAACAATCTCTGCAAGGTTTGGACATCTATTATGAGGTAGATAATGATTCTAAAGAGGAACCTCCAATCAAGTTAGATAATCCCGAGGTTGCCAAGCCTTTCGAATTATTTACAAAGTTGTACAGTACTCCTAAGCATTGGGAATTTGATCCTACGATGATTATTTTCATCACTTATCCCTTATTCTTCGGTTTGATGGTAGGAGATGCAGGTTATGGTTTCGCATACATTTTATTCGGTCATTACATACTATCTAAATTTGCACATAATGAAGCTCTAGCTAACTTAGGTAAGATATTGAGAACTGCAGGTATCTACACCTTTTTGTTTGGTACTTTCATTTATGCAGAAGCTTTTGGTCAATCCTTCTATAATATTGGAAACACACTTGGCTACACTTCAGCGTTATTTGCAAAGCATTATGGACCTGGTTTTGACATACCCTTGATTGAAAAGGCAGAAGGTTTCAGCTGGCATCTTCCTATACACAAGTTTGATCCACATGGTGCACAATTAATGCTTTTATCTTCAATATTGATTGGCGTTATTCATATTTCTTTAGGTTTAATCCTAGGATTTTTGAACGAATGGAAACATCATGATTTGAAACATGCAGTTTATGCAAAGTTATCTTTTTTCATGATTCTTTGGGGAGGTCTACTTTCACTTGTTTCTTTGGTTGGTTTGTTACCTGAATCGTTTCAAACCATTGGTTTAGTTGTTATGCTTACAGGTTTAGGTTTGGCAATAATAGGAGAAGGCGTAGTTGGGCTTTTAGAATTTCCAACAATTTTCTCGAATGTTATTTCATATGCTCGTATAGGTGCCATTGGTCTCAGTGACTATGGTTTAGCTTATACTGTAAACTTTATCTCATTTTCTCTTCTCTGGCCATCAGGTCCAGCAGGCATAATTGCTGCAGTCTTTGTAATGTTAATCGGACATTTGACTGTATTTACACTTGGTATTATTGGAACCGGAATTAACTCACTAAGGTTACAATATGTTGAATTCTTTACAAAATTTGTGCAGGGTGGGGGCACGCTTTACAGTCCTTTCGGTTATATACGAAAGTATACAAAAGAAAAAGAGGTAACACCATGAACGGGAAAAAAAACCTATACATTTTGGCAGCAGTGTTCTTTGTAGCATTGTTGACCACGCCAGTAGTAAGTGCTGAAGAGCACGCAGACAACGAAGAAACGGTCAAGGCCGCAGAAGCAACTTCCAAAGGGTACATTGCTATAGGAGCAGCTCTAGCAGTTGGTTTAGCAGGTATTGGAACCGGTTTAGCACAGAGTAACATTGGTTCAGCTGCAATTGGAGCAGTTGCTGAAGATGATAAGAACTTTACAAATGGTCTTATCTTTACAGCTATTCCTGAAACAATTGTTATTTTTGGTCTAGTTATTTCAGCATTAATCATTTTCGTGTTGTAAAATGGGTCTTGAGGAAATTCTCAAGCAGGTTGAAGAGACCGGCAAAGAGAAAGCTGCAGCCATACGCAAAGAGACCGTTGAAGAGGTTGAGAATAAGATGAAAGAGGCTACAAGTGAGTCTAAAGATTTGGTTTCTCAAATTGAATCGGGTACGTCTAGACGTATAGAGCAGCTAAAACAGCAAGAGATTCCAGCTGCAGAGTTAGAGGTAAAAAGAAGTCTATTAGAGATGCAAAAAGATTTACTTTCTCAGACAAAGTCCAGAGTTATGGAAAAATTAGAAGGTTTAAGTTCTAAAGAGCTTGAAAAGATATATTCTAATTTATTAACGAAGGTGCCTAAAGAAGGTAAGTTATTTTGCAGAAAAGAGGATAAAGCTACATTCAAGAAAATTAGTAAGTTATCCAATGGTGGTACCATTGACGACTTAGGTTTTCTAGTAGAAGCTGGCGAATATCGGTTAGATTTCAGATTCTCAACATTGGTGGACTCATCCTGGCAGAATCATCTGTCAATGGTAAGTGAGGTATTGTTTACCAAATGAGTAATTATGCTTACGTAGCCACACGAGCTAGGTCTCGTCGTTCTCGTCTTCTTCCAGCTGAAGCATATAATCAGTTGTTAAATCTTGAACATGCAGAAATTGCAAGGTACATTCAAGATTTAGAGTATAGAAGAGAAATAGATAGGTACGGTTCCACTTTGAGTGGGGCTGATCTTATTGAAACAGCTTTAGTGGATAATTTAGCTAAAGATGTTGGCGACTTTTTGAGTTTTAGCAAAGGAAAGCTACGTGACATATTACACGTTTATGCAGAGAAATATCGTGTCGATAATTTGAAGAATATAATAAGGGGTATTAATCAGAATATGGATAAGACAAATTTAGAACGTCTTGTTTGTCCAATAAATGATTCAGACAAAGATCTTTACAATAAATTATATGATTCAAAAACAGTAGAAGATGTGATAGCTTCGTTAGAAGGTACTGCATATTTCAATCCACTGAAAAAAGCATTAGAGTCTCGTAATTCAGACAGTTTACAACCTCTTGAAGATGCCCTTGATTTGATATACTATAGGAATTTAGTTTCAAATCAGCCTTCAGGTGGTGCAGATGTTGAAGTTTATCGTAACTTTATACACCTAAAAGTAGACATAGCTAATATCAAAACGCTTTTAAGAATGAGACATCGAGGAATTAGTGCTCACAACGAATTATTGATTAATGGAGGCTCCATAAGTATTGATTTATTGTCTAGTACTCAGTCTTTAGATGATTTACTGACTTCACTTGAAGGTACCAAGTATTTTGAGTTACTCGAACCTCATTTGCAAAAAGATTCAGTAGATTTGAATTCTTGTGTACATTCATTAGATGAACATATGGCAAACAAGACAAAAAGATTTTCATATCTTTATCCTTTATCAGTTCTACCCGTTCTAGATTATTTACTGAAAAAGGAAAGAGAAGTGTACAATCTTCGAGCAATTGTCAGAGGTAAGCAAGCCGGTCTTTCGAATGAAATTATTGAGGAGTTGGTGGTAGTCTAATGGAGATTGCAGTAGTTGGAGATGATTTGTTTACAATTGGTTTTAGACTAGTTGGTATAGAAAAGTGGTTCAATGTAAGTGGTGATGTAAGTGTAGATGAAGCAGTAAAATCTGCTTTAAGTGATAAGGGAATAGGAGTGATTGTTATTCATGATAAGAATTGGAAGGAATTAGAACCTTCCTTAAGAAAAAAACTAAGCAATAGCGTGAAACCAACGGTAATAGCCATTGGTTCTGAAGTTGATCAAGGTCTTAGGGACCGTATCAAAACCGCTGTAGGAGTTGACCTATGGAAATAAAAGGAGAAATATATAGAGTGTCAGGGCCGGTTGTAACGGCCAGAGGTGTTTCACCTCGTATGTACGACGTGGTACTAGTAGGCCACGAAAAATTGATGGGTGAGGTCATTGGTCTGGAAGATGATGACGTTACAATTCAGGTGTATGAAGATACATCTGGAGTCAAACCTGGTGAACCTGTAGAAAATACAGGCGAACCCCTATCTGTAGAGTTAGGTCCCGGTCTTCTCACATCGATTTATGATGGTATTCAAAGACCATTACCTGTATTGCAGGAAAAAATGGGAGACTACATCGAAAGGGGTGTTACTGCACCTGGATTAGATCATTCCAAAAAATGGGATTTTGTTCCTACAGTAGATGTTGGATCCTCAGTAAATGGTGGTCAAATGATAGGTACTGTACAAGAAACTCCAACAATCTCTCACAAAATATTAGTTCCTCCTTTTTCATCTGGTAAAGTTACAGAATTAAAGAAAGGAACCTATACAGTTGATGATATCATTGGTAAATTAGATGATGGTACTGAATTAAAATTAATGCAACTGTGGCCAGTTAGAGTTCCTAGGCCATATAACAAAAAGTTCCGTCCAGATATTCCATTAGTTACAGGTACTCGAACACTAGATGGTCTTTTCCCTATTGCTAAAGGTGGAACTGCAGCAATTCCTGGGGGTTTCGGTACTGGTAAAACAGTTACTCAGCAGACACTTGCAAAGTGGTCAGATGCTCAGATTGTAGTTTATGTTGGATGTGGTGAGAGGGGTAATGAGATGACTGAAGTTTTAACAGAATTCCCTCATTTGAAAGATCCAAAGACAGGCGGGCCATTAATGGATAGAACTGTTTTAATTGCTAATACTTCCAATATGCCAGTGGCTGCACGTGAAGCTTCAGTTTACACAGGTATAACTTTAGCAGAATATTACAGAGATCAAGGTTATGACGTGGCTATGATGGCAGATTCAACTTCTCGTTGGGCAGAAGCAATGCGTGAAATTTCATCTAGGCTTGAAGAGATGCCTGGTGAGGAAGGTTATCCTGCTTACCTAGCAGCACGTCTTTCAGAGTTTTATGAAAGGGCAGGCAGAGTTCAGACTAAGAACGATGAAAGTGGTTCAGTTACAGTTATTGGGGCAGTATCTCCACCCGGTGGAGATTTCTCAGAGCCTGTAACTCAGAATACTTTGAGAATTGTTAAAGTTTTCTGGGCTCTTGATTCAAAATTAGCTCAAAAAAGGCACTTTCCTGCAATTAATTGGTTAACTAGTTATTCTCTTTACAATCGTAGTTTAGAAGGTTGGTATACTGAAAATGCAGGCGATGAATGGAATGATAGTATTGCAACTGCAATGGCAGTATTAACAGAGGAATCTAAATTACAAGAGATTGTGCAATTAGTAGGTTCTGATGCACTTCCAGAAGACCAGCAGTTAACATTGGAAGTGGCTAGAATGTTAAGAGAATTTTACTTACAACAGAATGCTTTCCATGATGTAGACACTTATTGTAAAACGCAAGATCAGTCTAAATTTTTATCAGTAATTCTTCATTATAAAGATTTGGCAGAGAAGGCAATGAGTAGCGGTGTTGAACTTGAAAATGTCATTGGTTTACCAATTTTAGAAGATATTGGAAGAGCTAAATTCGAAGAAAATATGGTTGAATTGTTGGAAAAATATGATAAAACAATGACGGATGATTTTGCTAAATTAATGGAGGAAGCATAATGCAGAAAGAATATAAAACAATTAAAGAAATTTCAGGTCCTCTGGTTTTTGTTGAAAAGACAGAGCCTGTATCTTATGGAGAATTAGTACAAGTTTCACTTCCAGATGGAACAACAAAAAGAGGTCAAGTTTTGGATACCTCACACGATATTGTTGTTGTTCAGATTTTTGAAGGAACTACAGGTATAAACAAAGAATCTGGAGTAAAGTTTTTGGGCGAAACCATCAAAATTAATCTTTCGAAAGATATGTTAGGAAGAATTATGAGCGGAGCCGGAGAGCCAATCGATGGCGGGGCACCTATAATTCCAGAACAAAGGCAAGAAATTATTGGAGCTGCAATCAACCCTTATTCAAGAGATTCACCTCTGGAATTTATTCAAACAGGTATTTCTACAATAGATGGTTTGAATACATTGGTCATGGGGCAGAAATTACCAATTTTTTCAGGAGCAGGTTTACCTCATAATGATATTTCGTTACAAATCGCGCGTCAAGCACAGACTTTAGGTGCAGATAGAGATTTTGCGGTTGTTTTCTGTGCAATGGGTATTACAGATGAAGAAGCTCAGTATTTCATGGCAGATTTCGAGAGAACCGGAGCTCTAAGTAGGGCTGCAGTTTTCATGAACTTGGCCAGTGATCCTGCTGTTGAAAGATTAATTACGCCAAGAATGGCTCTTACTACTGCAGAATACCTTGCTTTTGAAAAAGGATATGATGTTCTTGTTATTTTAACGGACATGACTAACTATTGTGAGGCTTTAAGGCAGATTGGAGCAGCTCGTGAAGAGGTTCCTGGACGTCGTGGTTACCCTGGATACATGTACACCGATTTGGCTCAGATATACGAGAGAGCAGGTTTAATCAAAGGAAAATCAGGTTCAGTTACACAAATTCCAATTTTGACTATGCCTGGTGATGATATAACTCATCCAATTCCAGATTTGACAGGATATATTACCGAAGGTCAAATTGTTGTGGCTAGAGATTTACATCGGAAAGGAATTTATCCTCCAAATTACGTATTGCCATCACTTTCGCGTTTAATGAACGCAGGTATCGGAGATAAGAAGACACGTGAAGATCATAAGCAAGTAAGTGACCAGCTTTATGCAGGTTATGCAGAAGGTAACGACTTGAGAGGTCTTGTTGCGATTGTAGGTAAGGAGGCCCTTTCTGAGAGAGACCAAAAGCTCCTTGAGTTTGCAGATGAGTTTGAAGAAAGATTTGTTACTCAAGACAGAGAAGAAAATCGATCGATTGAAGATACATTGGAGATCGGTTGGGACATGCTAAGTAAATTACCCGAATCTGCATTAACAAGAATTGATCGTAAGACTCTTGATAAATATCATCCAGCTTATAGGAAAAAATAATTAAATGAGTACATCAGACGTTAAGCCGACTCGAATGGAGCTCATTGAAACTAAACGTAAAATTAAGCTTTCAAAAAGTGGATATAAGTTATTGAAAATGAAGCGTGATGGTCTGATTATGGAGTTCTTTGAATTATTGCCAAAGGTAAAAGATTTGAGGAGTCAATTATCTGCACTATATTCTGATGCTATGGAAAAGTTAGCGATTGCAGTTGCAGCAGATGGAAAGACTGCGCTTGAATCGGCAGCTAATTGTCTGAATAAGGCCCCTGAAGTAGAACTGTCATCGAAGAATATTATGGGTGTTGTTGTCCCTTCAGTAGAAGTGACAGCAGTCGAAAAGTCTTTGGAAGACAGAGGTTATGGCTTGATAGGAACCTCAATTCGTGTTGATGAAGCTGTTCATTCTTTTGAAAAGTTATCTGAAATGATTATTTTGGCTGCTGAAGGTGAAACTACAATGAAGAAGTTACTCGACGAGATTGAATCTACAAAACGTAGAGTTAATGCTCTAGAGTTCAAAGTTATCCCAAGTTTGGAAGAAATAGCAAAATATATTTCTTTCAGACTAGAAGAGTTGGAAAGAGAAAGTATTTTCGGTCTAAAACGCATTAAAGGATAATGGACTGGTTAATTGAACAAATGGAAGATCCTGATAAACGGGTTCGCTTATTCAAAACAATGGCAGTTATTTCCCAAGGTATGGTAGTTTTGGGTGTTGCCATATTCATATGGATTTTCAGGCATCAACTTACGGAATTACTTAGTTAAATTTAGTATATCCGCATTTTCCACAAGATACTCTGTCCTTGTGCACTGCTAAAAATACACCAGGGCCGCAGTCTTCTTTAGGACAAAATTGTTTTTTGCGTACTAACTTTCCGTCAGTTACTTCATACTGTTTAATTTTACTCATCCGTTTTTTCTCCTTCATCGGTAGAAGATTCTTCTACAGGTGCCTCTTCAGAAGGGGCAGCTTCTTCAGCCTTCTTTTCACCTGAGTGTGAGTCTATGTCCTTATGTCTGTCCATTGAAGGTTTAGTTTCTATTCTTGTTAAAGATTCTTTATCTGAATAAACTTTAGCATATCCATGAGTCTCTGTTTTCCCATAAGCATTCTTTAAGTGATCGATAATGACTAATTCTCTGTTTGCCTTTAGTTGCTCAGCTAAGTTTTTGATAACTTGGTTTCTTCTAGGCGTGGAGTCTTCATTATGCTTAATGACTACTTTAATTTCCTGTCTGCTTAGCAGAGGATTATCGTTTTGCTCGGTTATTTCTAATTCCATTTATTTCACCAACATTCTTTCAAGAAGCTTATTGGTCCTCTCTTTTGTTTGTTGACTGACGTCAACTACTACCATACCTTTGTCGGGCATCCCATAAATTACCTTCGCTCCAATTTTACAGTGTTTAATCGCAGGCAATGTGGCTAAATCCTCTTCCCCTAATACTATAATTCGAGTTTTTTCATGACTATTAACGGCTTTTTCTATTTCCAAGTACAGTTCTTCAGATATAGTTCCAGCTTTATTGTCTATTTTAACAGTTTTACAATTTATGTTATCGATTACACTTTTTTGTTCATTAGTCAATTCGATATTCCGTTTTGTTTTATAGTCTACAATCATTAAATCCGGAATACGTATTTCTTCAATAATTTTTATTGTACATATGTCTCCAATAGTCGCTATAAAATCAGATTTTTCTAAAAATGGAGGGGAACTTGTATAAATTTTTGATTTGGTTTGCTTTAATTCCTGAGCCATTTCAGGCTTTAGAACGTACATTTAGCGAACACGTAGGGCATAGCGCCCAGGTGTTTTGATTCCCATTTCTTTAGCTAAAGATGATTTTTCTGGATTCAAGATCTCTACGAAACCCTGCCATTCCCTTGATATTTCAGATTCTGGACATCTTGGACAATTGCTTTCCTCAAGAATCATATGACATTCTTTACAAGCAAAATCAGCCATTATTCACCGCCAGCGGCTGCCTTATCTTGATCTTCGGCTATCCACTCGTGTTTACCTAATCCAGGCTGTCGCATTGTTAAACCTATCTTAGATTCACGTGGTGAAATTTCGTTTATTGAAACAGTTACAATTCTTGCTCTAACCTTATCTCCGACTCTCAACTCTCTTTTAGTTTCCTTGCCTACTAATCTTTGATTACCAACATCTGTGTTGATGTGATCATCTTGTACTTGTGAAACATGCAATAGTCCATCTAATGGTCCAAATCTTACAAATGCACCATACTCAGTTATTTGGTCGACGACACCTTCAACAACTTCTTGAACTTTAATGTCGAAAAGAAGCATATCCATTCTAACTGGCTGATATACAGCTCCATCTCCATGAACTACACGACTGTCTCCAGTTAGCTTTAGATTAGTAATGAGGACAACTAATTTTTGGTCTGGCCCCATTCTTCCTTCGAATGCTTGATGGGCTAGTTCCATCGTCACTTTTTCTATATCTTCATTTAAGCGATCTGGAGGAATTCGAACCATGTCGTCTCTTGTATGTAAGTAATACATTATTTTTTCTCAGTAGACCCCACTATAAACGGACTTCTCAAAGTCCTGCCAGAACTAAACTAACTACAGACATTAATTTAATTAAAATATTGAGACTTGGTCCTGCAGTGTCTTTGAATGGATCACCAACGGTATCTCCAACTACAGCTGCCTTATGTGAATCAGACCCCTTACCGCCGTGTGCGCCACCTTCTATGTGTTTCTTTGCGTTGTCCCATGCGCCACCAGAGTTTGACATGAAAATAGCCATCAAAACACCTGAAACTGTTACTCCTGCAAGAACTCCAGCAAGCATTTGCATTCCATCATCATCACTTAGAATTCCTGTAGTTGGTAAAACTATAGCAAATATTACTGGTGTTGAAATAGCTAATAGACCTGGTGCAACCATTTTCTTGATTGCAGCCTGAGTTGAAATATCAACACACTTAGCAAAATCAGCTTCTGCTTTACCGTCCAGGAGTCCTTCAATTTCTCTAAATTGCCTTCTAACTTCTTCAATCATTTCGAAAGCAGCTTCGCCTACAGCTTGCATCGAGAATGCAGCAAAAACAAATGGTAGCATTCCTCCAATGAAAAGACCAGCTAATACTTTCGGATTAAGTATATCAACTTCAGTTATTCCAGCTTGTGTAGTAAAAGCAGCGAAAAGGACTAATGCCGTTAGTGCAGCTGAACCTATCGCGAAACCTTTTCCGATTGCAGCAGTAGTATTTCCTACCGCATCTAGTTTATCGGTTCTCTCTCTTACGATTGGTTCTAGTCCAGTCATCTCAGCAATTCCACCTGCATTATCTGCAATAGGTCCATATGCATCAACTGCAAGTTGAATTCCAATTGTAGACAGCATTCCAAGTGCAGCTATTCCAATTCCATACAAGTGTGCCACTTCATATGAGATTAACATAGCTAAGGCGATGGTAATTACTGGGAAAGCTGTAGAAATCATTCCCATTCCTAATCCTGAAATAATATTTGTTGCTGAACCAGTTTCCGAGGCTTTAGAAATCTCATGTACCGGACCATATTCATCAGAAGTATAGTATTCAGCAAGTAATCCAATTATAATTCCGGAAGCAACTCCTGCCAATGTAGCAAAGAATAAATCTAGAGTTTGTAGCATATCTACTTCTTCGGTTCCATCAGTATTAGTTCCTACAACCCATTTCAATCCCTCTTCAGGTAGCATATTGTCAATAACAAGGTATGAAGCTGCTAACATCATTCCAGCAGCACCGAAATGGCCTGCATTGAGTGCCTTTTGTGGATTTCCACCCTCTTGTGTTCTAACAAGGAATGTACCAATAATGGATACAAAAATACCAACAGCAGCTAATGTTAGCGGTAATTGAACCAAATCTGGTTGATTTTGAGCTGCAGCTAAAACCATAGCTCCAATAATAACACCTACGAAAGATTCAAACAAATCAGCCCCCATTCCAGCAACATCACCAACATTATCACCTACGTTGTCAGCAATAGTAGCAGGATTTCTTGGATCATCTTCAGGGATTCCAGCTTCCACTTTACCAACAAGGTCAGCACCTACATCTGCGGCCTTTGTGTAGATTCCTCCACCCACTCTAGCGAAAAGAGCAATAGATGAAGCCCCTAGTGAAAACCCGGCCATTACAGACAGTCTATCTTCTAAATTTTCGAAACTACTTTCTAAACCTATGTAAAGTAATGATAGCCCCATAACACCAAGTCCAGCTACACACATCCCCATTACAGCTCCACCAGAAAATGCCACACTCAAAGCATCGTTTAGACTTGTTCTTGCAGCGTTAGTAGTTCGGCTGTTAGAAGCTGTAGCTGCCCACATTCCGATAAATCCCGCTAATCCTGAGCAAAGAGCTCCGAAAACGAATGCCAAGGCGATGATTCCTTGGCCTTTAGAGTTGTAACCTAGAAATAATAATACAGCTACAACTAAAACAAAAATAGACAGTACCCTGTATTCCCTGTTAAGGAAAGCCATAGCTCCGTCCCTTATATGCCCAGCAATTTTTGCTATTTCTTCAGTTCCTTGGCTTTGACTTTCTACCCATCTTAATTTCCAAAAAGCGAAACCAAGTGCTGAAAGCCATGCAACAATCCACAAAATCATTATGTTTTGATCCATTATTTCTCCTTGTTTAGTTAAACTTTACAGTTAAACATAAACTATTTTTCGATTTTAGTACTCTATATAAGATTGTTGTACAGTTAATCGGATTTACTGTATACCACAAATCTGCCAATAAATGCAAAACCTAAAAGTACAACAAGAACAGAATATATTCCAATATCCCACCATACTCCAAACTTCAACCCCCAACCAATCCAAAATAGTAGAGCTATTGGAATCAATGAGAAGTAGAACCCTTTCGTCATTTTCTCTTGTTCGGGTAAGTTTTCTAAGTTCAAATTTTCACCATCACCATGTCCTTTACTGAACGCACCGTCTCAAAGGGAATATTTAACATATTGTCTGAATTTACTTGAAAACCTTCAGGAATTTCTCCATCCGAAGAAATTACAAGTGTTTTTAGCTCTCCAGAGGTAGAATCAAGGATGACGTTGGATATAAATCCTAACCTTTCACCTGAAACTGTAGTTACTTGCTTATCTTTTAAGTCTGATAGTCTTATTTCCATATTACATGTAGAGGTCGTCTTCACTACGCTTTTGTTTGCGTACTGTGCGGGTTCTCAGTTTCTTTCCTAGCTCTGCGTAGTATTTTACAGTATCCTCGGTCACTGAAGGTGTGACTTCTTCAAGTGCAGCATCAAAATGTTTAGAAGTTACTTTTTTAGCTTCATCATCTTCTCTTAGGGCCAATATTGCAGCTTCTCTAACTACCCCTTCGATATCTGCACCAGTATAACCAACCATTTTGGCGGCTATCTTGTCCAAATCCACTTTTTTCAAGGGCATATTGCGTGTGTGTATGCCAAGAATCATTTTTCTTGCCTCTTCATCAGGCTCGTTTACCAATAGCATTCTATCGAATCTTCCTGGCCTTAACAATGCAGGATCTATAATTTCAGGTCTGTTAGTAGCTCCAATAATTATCACCCCTTCTAAATTTTCAAGACCATCCATACTTGTTAGCAACTGATCGACTAATCTATCACTAACTTTATTTTCACTTCCTCCAGTTCTAGCGGGAGCAAGAGCATCTAATTCGTCTAAAAATATAATACATGGAGAAACTTGTTTGGCTTTTCTAAATACTTCTCTTAATTTTTTCTCCGATTCCCCAACCCATTTGGACATTACTTCAGGGCCTTTAATGGCAATGAAATTGGCAGAGGACTCAGTAGCTACAGCTCTCGCAATCAATGTTTTTCCAGTTCCTGGTGGGCCATAAAGTACCATTCCTCTTGGTGGTGTAATTCCTAATCTTTCAAAGCCTTCTGGATTTGTAAGAGGCCATTCTACCGTTTCCTTTAGTTTCTGTTTGACTTCATCAAGTCCGCCTACTTGATCCCATTTAGTTTTGGGAATTTCTACCATTACTTCTCTCAATGCTGAAGGTTCAACGTCTTTCAGAGCTTCCTTAAAGTCTCCTTGCTGTACTTCCATTTCCTGAAGCAATTTACTTGGAATCGGTTCATCTAGGTCAATTTCTGGTAAATATCTTCTTAGGGCACTCATTGCAGCTTCTCTTGCCAAAGCCGCCAAATCTGCGCCCACAAAGCCATGTGTTATCTCAGCAAAATGATCTAGCTCTTTCCAGTGACCTTCTTTGTTTCTTTTGATAGGCATTCCTCTAGTGTGAACTTGAAGGACCTCTCTTCTTCCTTCTCTGTCAGGAATTCCTATTTCGATTTCACGATCGAATCTACCTGGCCTTCGCAAAGCTTGATCGATAGCATCTGGACGATTGGTTGCAGCAATTACAATCACCTGGCCTCTTGCTTGTAATCCATCCATAAGCGTTAGAAGCTGAGCTACAACGCGTCTTTCGACCTCGCCCTGTGTTTCATCACGTTTTGAAGCTATAGAATCAATCTCATCGATGAATATAATGGAGGGTGAATTGGTTTCAGCTTCTTCAAACTTTTGTCTCAGATGGGCTTCAGATTCTCCATAATATTTATTCATGATTTCAGGACCTTGAATCGATAAGAAATTAGCTCCAGACTCGTTAGCAACAGCTTTTGCTAACAAGGTTTTACCAGTTCCAGGAGGTCCGTATAGTAAAACTCCTTTTGGTGGATCTATCCCCAATGCCTCGAACAGTTCAGGATGTTTAAGTGGTAACTCAATCATTTCCCTCACCTTCTTAATTTCTTCTTTTAATCCACCTATATCTTCGTAAACAACTCCTGTCGTAGTTAGTTCTTCTTCCTTTACTGGGTCTTCGTGGACTTGAATAACAGTGTCAGCTTGGATTTGTATAATTCCCTTAGGCTGAACAACAGTAACTGCAAAGGGTAATCTTCCCCCCATCAAAGTTAATCCCGGTACAATTACTACATCACCTTTTGTTAATGGACGTCTGTTAAGTCCACGTAATATTACTTCTTCAATTCCAGGCCCAAATTGAACGCGCCCAGATTGATCCATCATTGGTGCTAGAACTACTTTCTGTGCAGGCTTAACTTTAGCCTTTTTTACTTCAACTTTATCGCCAAGATTTACTTTGGCATTATTTCGAATTAATCCATCTACTCTGATAATTCCCTTGCCTTCGTCTTCAGTTCTAGCTCTCCAAACTATTGCTACAGTTGGATCTCTTCTTCTCCCATGTATTTCTACAATGTCACCAATAGATAATCCTAATTCGTTGCGTGTAACAGTGTCAAGTCTTCCTCTCCCGTATCCAACTTCGTCCTGTAAAGCTTCAGCAACTTTTAGGGTTATAGATTCTTCTCCCATGGACTTAATGCAATCTTTGGGTTCAAATAACTAATGGTGGTTATTACTCTTTATTTCGGATGCGATTTCCAACGATTAGCATAACAGATGCAATTGGCATAAGAAGTGTTGAAAACTCAGGTATTGCTGTTGCAGTAGTAACATCATCAGCACCATTTCCTCCATTAGGATTGTTCACTGTAATCCATTGATTCCCGAAAGCATCAGCTCCTACATCCGTTGAAATTGCAGAAAATAAGTCACCTGAAACATAAGTAAAACCAAAATCGGCCTTGTCACATGCTATTTCGACACCACTAAATCCAACCTGGCCCCCGTCGTTAACTCTAACGTGTGATGATCCAGCAAAATTACTAGGCGTCCATGCAGTGTCTACAGAGCTCCATTCTGTCACATACCCCCAGTTAGCAGAGCCAACTCTTTTTGTGTGACATACAGCTTCATATGTCTGCCCAGTGTTACTAACATCGTCTATTAAAACACCAAAAGTAGCAGTTGATAAATCTGCGTTAGCTTCTGTTCCAATTTGGAAAAATAAGTGGTCAGAATCTACGGCCCATTTTACTGTCAAAATTTCTAAATCTGAATCGACTCCATCATCTCCGTCATTTACTAAAGTGTTCCAGGTGGACGGCCAAGTGAATGAACTTTTAGCCCCATCTTCACCTTCAGTAGGCAGGGTAACTTTGTTGTAAATTTCAGCTTCAACTTCATCTACTTTATTACTCCATGATTTTATGTAAATGTAATAATTACCAGTAGCTCCGAATATTTCAATTTCCTTGTCATTGTTTGCAGATTCTGTATCTATTCCTTCGTCCCAAGCTGGAGTTTCTAAGAAGGGAAGCCAAGACTTCATCACACTTGAATCAATAATGCCATAATTTCCTACAATTTCTATCATTTTTTCAGCACCAATTCCACCAACAATAAAACCAGTTTCAGCGTTATAGTCGGTATCTATCATGACAAAAATGTGGTCTTTATTTGACAATATTGGTTTATTAAATTTGATTTCTTCAAGTCCGCCTTCCAATGTAACGTCAAATCCGCCTTCATTTCCTTTACTCTGGGCTGAATTTGATGTAAATGAGGTTCCATTTAGTATATTTCCTTCAGTGTTGATGTAATAGAATGTTTCGTCAGTTTTATCAGTAAAATTAGCAAACCTAAGTATGTCTATGTTATCTTCAATATTATTGTCGTTAGAATCTGCTTTATACTGGTCTACCGAGTTCCAGTCATTGAATTCACCATCAATAGTAATTCCATCTAAATCACCTTTACGGTAAGAATTTGAAACATCTCTTCTAGACTTTACGTTTTCATTGTAATCGTACTCATTTCTAGATAAATCAATAACATTGGTTTTATCCATATTTCCTGATGAATCTGAAGCCGTAATTAGATATCTCAATCCTTCGCCGGCATTAATTCCGACATCGAAATTTGCTATTTGAAGTTCAAGGGCAGTTGATATTCCCTTGGCGCTTGTTGAATTTGCTTCAATATTTGTTAAGCTAAAGAATCCATTCCAATCGCTATTGTCTCTGGAATCATCAAAGCTGTACAGCATTGCAGACGAAATAGTACCTGTACTCTCACCATAGATTTCTACCATGTGATCTGCACCCAGTCCAGGGTAGAAATATCCACTATTTTGGTTATTGTCGCTGTCAATAAGAATTCTAACTGTAGTTCCATCCGAAGATGTGAACATAGGTTCTTTAGTTTTCACCAAAAATGAGGTGTATACATTATCAATTGTAATTCCAGTTTCTATTATGTCAATGTTACCATTAATTGAATCATCAGTTCCATCAAGTACAGTTTCGGTACCTGCCCAATCTTCAAAGCTGCCATCAATACTAACAGTTCCCTTTGATTCACCATCTTCCAGCATGTAATAAATACAACCGCCGCCGATTAGTAATGATAAAAATATAGCAACAGCAGAAGTTCTTGCAATATTACTTGCTCCCTCTAGTTCTATGTGAGAGTATCCTCCTAAGCCTCCCTTACTCTGTAACCCACTTCCATTAATTAATCCATTACCGTTAGTTAATCCGTTACCATTAGTTAATCCGTTACCGTTAGTTAATCCATTACCATTAGTTAGTCCGTTACCGTTAGTTAATCCATTACCATTGGTTAATCCATTACCATTGGTTAATCCGTTTCCGTTGGTTAATCCATTACCGTTAGTTAGTCCGTTACCGTTAGTTAGTCCGTTACCGTTAGTTAACCCATTACCATTGGTTAATCCGTTTCCGTTGGTTAATCCATTACCGTTAGTTAATCCATTACCGTTAGTTAATCCGTTTCCGTTAGTTAGTCCGTTACCGTTAGTTAATCCGTTACCGTTTGTCAATCCTTTACCATGCTTCAGATTTTCGTCTTTATTTACGATTTTCTTGTCGGACATGCTTTCCTTTCGTAGGTAGACCTTATTTAAAATTAACCTTTGTTTTATATGGCGGGCACGGAGGGATTTGAACCCCCGACCTGCTGCTTAGGAGGCAGCCGCCATTCCTGGCTAGGCCACGTGCCCTAAAAGTTATGTTTTATTTGGATATTTTTCTTTTTTCATAGTCTCGTCAACTTTTTTCTCTTCATAAAATTTGCCGAGTGTAGGTGATTCCACTTGTTTCAATTTACCAATCATCTTAGAGCTTTCTAGCATTTGAGGTATAGGTCTATCCTTCAACATTTCTAAATGTTTAGGTTTTATTTCATTATCAATATAGTTATTTCTATCTATGTCAGGAAGATTAATTTTTTCTACTAAATTGCTAGGGAATTTACCTAGCTCAAAGGCTTCAATATTTGTTAATACTTTTCCATCTTTGACTGATGTAATACTTTTTTCATCAGGTAAAGGGTCATTGTCTATGGCACTTTTTTTTATAAATTTATTCGCTTTATGTTTGTTAAATTCCATATTACCTATTCCGTATGAGATGCTAATGCTATTCCTTTATTATGTTATCTACTGCAGTAAACGGATCTATTTTTCGGTTTAAAACATCGTTTGATGTTTTTGCTATTTCATCATCCCCAATTTCGATAATCTTCTTAGTAAATAATTTTTGACTAATTTGATTTTCTAGTTCATACTTTAATTTTTCTAGTCTTTTTGCTAAAAATTTCTCTTTACCTAAATATTCTTGATGTTTTTCTATATTTTGCCACAATTCATCTATTCCCTCGCCTGATGTTGCAGTAGTTGGCACAATTGGTGCTTTCCATCCTTTCTGCTCGCCAAGTGACAGCATCATTTGTAATTCTCTTGCTAGTCTATCAGAGCCAGGTCTATCACTTTTGTTGACCACAAGAACATCTCCAATTTCTAATATTCCTGCCTTTTGAGCTTGTACTTCATCACCCAATCCAGGTACTTCTACAACAATAGTAGTATCAGAGATTTTTACAATTTCAACATCTCCTTGTCCGGCTCCGACAGTTTCAACGAGAGTAAAATCATTTCCAAGGAGTTCAACAGCGTTAATCAACAACCTTGTAGTTGCAGCTAGGCCACCTAAATGCCCTCGACTTGCAACAGATCGAATAAAAATCCCAGACGTCTGGGCACCTGACATTCTAAGCCTATCGCCCAATACTGCGCCGCCTGAAAACGGGCTAGTTGGGTCTACAGCTAAAATCCCTACACTTTTCCCTTTTTTTGCCAAAAATTTAGCTAAAGAATCAACAATTGTTGATTTTCCGGCACCAGGTGGACCTGTTATTCCTATAATGTAAGATTTACCTGTATTTATCCAAATTTTTTTGAGGATATATTCAGCTATTGGATCTTCATTCTCAATTAATGTTATCAATCTAGCAACTGCACGGGTATCTGCTTTCTTTAATTTTTCTAAAAGTCGCTTTTTATTCAATATTTTTTCCGTCGATATACTTTATTATATCTTTTGTGGATGAACCAGGGCCAAATATTGCTTCAATACCCATATCATTCCATTTTGGTATCTCTTCATCAGGAATTATGCCTCCAGCAATAATTTTAATGTCTTCAGCGTCTCTTTCCTTTAATAAGTCAATAACTCTTGGGAAAATGTGCGTGTGCGCACCCGAGAGTATACTCAGCCCAATGAAGTGTACGTCTTCTTGAATAGCAGCTTCTACAATATCTTCAGGTGTTTGCCTTAAGCCAGTGTAGATTACTTCCATGCCTGAATCTCTTAGTGCCCTTGCAATCACTTTAGCGCCGCGATCATGCCCATCCAGGCCAGGTTTTGCAATTAAAACTCGAATCTTTCCTTTTGAGGCCATATTTCATTCCACATATACATCTATATAACTATTAACTTTTCTTACCTTTGACCCCTAATTCAGCACTTCTTTTTTTGGTCTTCTTAAATTCATTTTTTAAATCAGCTAATTTGTCCTTTACATCTTTGCTTTTTGAAGGTTGGTTTTCAGTTACAGCCATAATTGCCTTCGGAGAAACATTCTCTTTTTCAAAAGTTTCGCTTTCTTTAGCTATAGCAATCATTTCTTTACTGTCATTTTCATCTTCCTGCTCCTCTCTATCCCATTCTTCTTCATTAATTTGAACCTCGCTTTTTAACTCTGTAGAATTTCTAACACCAATAAAAAATGAACCCCAAATTAGTGCAGCTACTATTGCTAAAATTATGGGTTCAGCTATTCCAATTTTAAGAGATGGTCCTAAAGATAGTGATAAGATTAGATAGAGACTGAATACTAAACCGAGACTACACCCACCTCCCACAGTTATGATAAATGTTGAATGCCAATCTTTAGGTAATTCATTTGCTCCAGATCTCCCAGCTAAAAATGGGATTATTATTAGTGAAAGAGGTACCCCTATGGGTAAAAAAAATAAAAATATTAATCCAAAGCCCATTGTTTTGACAGCAGAGTTTCGGGCTGAGTAGTAGTTTTCTAGAGTCATATGGCGAATCAGGTTGGTGCCGCCGGCCGGGATCGAACCGGCGACCTCGGGATCTTCAGTCCCGCGCTCTCCCAACTGAGCTACAGCGGCTGAGTGTTTCATTAAGAGCCCCCATAAATGCTTCACCGTAGTAGAATAAGCTTTTATTCACCCTCTTTACACTATACATGTGGTGATAAGTTTTGCCTAAATTTACCGGAAAAGAATCTGCATTTGAAGGAAACTGCTATTTTTGTGAGAAAGTTCTAGTTGTTCCGACAGGGCCCGGTTGGAATTCCACTAGGATTATTTGTCGGGACTGTTCAAAGAGCCAAGAAGAGAAAAAATGATGAAGAGAGATTGCCCACATTGTTTTGAACGTCTTGAAAAAAAGAGTTTTAAGAAAGGATTATGGTCAGTTGAAACAGATGTATGCTCCTCTTGTAACGGTTTGTACCTCGACAAGGGTGAATTGCTTAAGCTGACCTCAAACAGACCTTTACACAACATAACTACAAAATATTTAGGTGTTGATTCAGATTCAAGTTTACTTTGTCCAGGCTGTGGATCTATAATGGACATGGAATCAGTTGGTGGTGTTGAAATTGACGTTTGTCTCCAGTGCAATGGAGTATGGTTAGATTCCGATGAGTTAGAGCAATTAAAAGAGTTGGATTCAGATGATATAGAAAAGTTGTCTCCTGAAAAGTTGGCTGAATTATACGATGCTAACAAGGCAGTTCCAACCTCAGGAATATTAAGCTGGTTATTCGGGAGATAGTTTGCATAAGATATCCTCATCAACAAATGCACCTTATGGAACTCCACCTAGTATGAGGAGCGTTCAAAGTCTTCTTGAATCTGGAATTGTAGTTATAAATAAGCAAGCCGGCCCTTCTTCTCATCAAGTTGCGGCTTGGGTGAGAGATTCTTTCGGACTTCAGGCTACTGGCCATGGAGGTACTTTAGATCCTAATGTTACAGGAGTATTACCAGTTTCTATTGGCAAGGCTTCAAAGGTCATAAAAGTTTTGCAAGAGTCCTCCAAAGAATACATTTGTCATTTAAGATTGGGTAAGAATCCAGGTGAAAAAAAGTTGAATGAAGTGTGTGCTAAATTTATTGGTCCTATTTATCAAATTCCACCTTTTCAAGCTGCAGTTAAAAGAGAATTAAGAATTAGGCGTATATACGATTTAGAGGTTTTAGAGCACAATTCTAAATCCGTTCTTTTTCGAGTTGAGTGCGAGGGCGGAACTTATATCCGTAATCTGTGTGAAGATATAGGCTCAGTAATAGGCACTAAAGGGGTAATGGAGCAATTGATTAGAACTAAATCAGGACCATTTAATTTACAAGACTCTTTTTCCTTGGTGGAAGCCCATGATATATTTCAAAGTTGGAAATCTTCCTCCGATGAAGAAATGATGAAAAAAATATTAAGGCCATTAGAAGACATGTTAGTAGATTTACCTAAAATAGAGGTTAAAGATTCTGCAGTTGATGCAGTTTGCCACGGGGCTGATTTAGCAATTCCGGGTATATCAGCTGTGTCTAAGCGTCTTAAGCGAGGCCAACTAGTTTCATTAATTTCAGGTCAATCGGAGTCAATTGCTCTTGGTAGAGCAACTATTGATGCAAAAGAAATAATAGATAAGAAAAACGAGAAAGGTAAAGCAGTTAAACTTGAAAGAGTGATTATGGATAGAGGAACTTATCCTAGGGAGTGGAAAACTAAGTGAAGTACGAAAGAGAGCTGTTTGGATTATTAGGTTTTTCGTTAGTTATTGGTGCTCTTTATTTTGCATTAATAGAAACAGGTCCGGCAAGATTCTTCACGGCTCCTAATGCTCAAAAGCTTTTCTATTTGCATGTCCCTAGTGGATTGATCACATATCTCTCATTTTTGATGGTTGTTGGGGGCAGTATGTTTTTCCTTTACAACGGTTCAGAATACGCAGACAGGTTAGCAAAAAGTTCAACTGAATTAGGCATAGTTTTTGGTTTTATGTCATTAGCTTCAGGGACTTTCTGGATGAAGGCAGAATGGGGTGGAGATATAGTAAATCGATTCCTAACCGATATGAGGTTAGCAACAACTCTTGCAATGTGGCTACTTTACATTGCTTACTTTGTGTATAGAAGACAACCTGATACATTACAAATTAAGAAAAATGCAGCAGTACTAGGTTTGTCAGGTATACTTATGGTTCCGTTATCATATCTTTCCTCAAGATATTTGAGGTCACACCATCCAGTTATAGTTGGTACAGAAGATCAAGGAAGTTTGGATCCTTCGCTCAGATTTGGGCTTTACTTAGGTTTATTTGGTTTTTTATTTATTTTTATTTTTCTTTTCAAGTTCAGGATGGAAATAGAAAAAATGGAATGTGATATTCTTAAATCTAAAATGGAGAAAGTATGAGATTATTAGTACTAATTTTAACAATCTTGTTATTTTCAGGCTCAAGTATTGCAGATTGTCGGGAGAAAGACTGTATGACTCACGAGGCTGAATTTGTCCAAC
>JBJLCA010000040.1:0-23846 GCA_045567915.1 Candidatus Poseidoniales archaeon
CCTCTAGGATCAAGACCTGAAGTTGGTTCGTCAAGTACTAATATCTCAGGCTTATTTAGTAATGCAATACACAGAGCTAGTCTTTTTCTCATTCCAAGAGAATATTGATTAACTTTTCTGTTCGAGTCTTTCTCTAAGCCTAATTTTGATAGTAAAGATTTTCCTCTCTTTTCTATTTCATCTTCACCTAAATCATAGAAGCCTCCGTAAAATTGTAATGATTCTTTGGCAGTTAGTCTTCCATAGAGTCCAACTTGTTCGGGCAAAAATCCTATTTTATTCTTGAAATGTAGTTCATTTCCCTTGATATTCTTTCCATCAATGAAAATGTCGCCGCTATCAGCCTCTAATATTCCAATAATACATTTGATTGTTGTTGTCTTTCCAGCACCATTTGGACCTAAAAAACCATAAATTTGACCCTTTTCTACACTTAGATTCAGCCCGTTTAGTGCAGTAAATGTGGATGTCTCTTTTCCAAATAGATTATACTTTCGGTATGCCTTTTTGACATTCTCAATTTTCAAGAGATTTTGAGCCACGCTATCTTACCATTGATTGATGTTATAAAACCACATCGTCTTGCTTAATTGTGGTTGAATACTGGAGATATCCATTTTTGCCATCTGCCAATACCTATTTAGAAGGTCTAACTTTAGATTCCTTACTCGAGGATTATTTCTATTCTGAGGCAAGAGCTTTAGCTGTTGCACGTTTAGAAAGTTCTGCAACAACAGGTCTAATTGATGTAGAAGGCCCTCCCATTAATGACGAATCAGACATTGTTCTTGGTTATGTTATATCTCGATTAATCTTAGCTGCCGCAGATAATCAAGCTTTGATCAATTATGTTGCCTTATCTGAAGCTAGGAGGGCTGAGAAGTATTTTGATTCAGAGACTGATGAAGATTTAGTTAAAGTTGTAAATTCTTTAGAATTGATTACGGTCTCACTGGATGGCAATGAATTTAGTATGAACTTTGTAGATTATGTTAAGGCTGCATCTAAATTGAGAGAAGGTAACTGGAAGCTTGCGAATCGCGGGGTTCAGAAGGGAATAGTTACCTTAGATCGAGAAACATTAGTAAGATTGATGAGAGAAGTCATTAGGCAACATCTAGAGGACTTACCTGAGGCTCCCGCAGAAATAAAGAATCAGTTTGAAGGACCAATAAGTGAATTGATAGGCAGTGTTTCTAAAACATTTGTTGAGAGAATAGGTAATTTACACAGCGTAGTTGGTGAAAGGCAGGCTGAAGCAATGAAAGAATTAGGAAGATTTGATCTTGCTAAAGCTCCACCCTGTTTTAACATGAATTTACTAGACTTGCAAGCTGGAGTCAATTTAGCTCATCCATCACGTTTTTTCATAACAACTTTCTTGTCTTCACTAAATCAAGATTCAGAATCCGTAATGAGATTATTTGCCACTGCTCCAGATTTCAAAGAATCATTTACCAGATATCAGGTAGAGCATATTTCTGGAAAGACATCAGGTACGCAATATAGTGCGCCTAAGTGTGATACTCTTGTATCAACAGGCGTTTGTCCCGGTCCAAATGCATTATGCAGATTGATTAAGCATCCATTAAGCTATTATCGAGTGATGGCCGAATCAGAAAGGCCTACTACATCAAGATTAGAGAGAATATTACTTGCAGCATTAGACAGGGAAGCTTATCCAAAAAAACTAATAGATGATAATTTGGATAAACTCAAAGACTTTGATTTTGCTTATCCAGAAAACTTGAAAAAGGTAAAGTTATCTTCAGCAATCAAACAAGACTTGCCAAGTATTGTTGAGGTTAAAATTTCTTATTTTAATGGTAGAACTTATTCAGTGGATATTCCTGGTAATGAAAAGAAGCTATGGATTACAAAAGCTGCAATGAGTATTACCGATAGTAATGTAGATTATGAATGTCTTCCTTTGACAGACTGGAAGATAGCTCTTCCAATAGAAGAGAGTCATTTTAAATCAAAGAAAATTAGATTGATAGTTAAACCATTAGATATCAAATATAATTTAGATGAAACTCGAAGAAGTTTAATGGTATTAGGTATTGTTAAAGAAGATTAAGTTCGGATTCTTCTACCACAACTACAAATGAATTTAGGTGTATTTTCATCAATATTATGCACTACTTCGCATGAAGGACACTTGACTGTTTTTACACCTTTACTCATACTAGCCTCAGGTTCCTTATCTTCAGATTTAGCGGAAGGTCTTTTCATTATTTTCTTTGCAACGCCTTTCTTAGCTACACGCTTCTTTATTGCTTTCTTTTTAACCGGCGCAGCTTTAGGTTTTTCATCGTCATCATCGGATTCTTCCTTTTCTTTAGAGGAAATGGAATGGGTGCCAGTAAGTTCGTCCAAAATTTTTCTTTCATCGAAATCACTATCATCTTCTTCATCGTCAAACTCATTTTCATATTCATCCTCTTCGTCTTCTTCCTCTTCGTCAGAATCTCCACTAGAGTCTTCTAAACGTTTTAACTTTTTAGGATCACTTGGTAAATCAGATTTGTGACCAACACCCGTCAAACTTTTCTTTAGAGGGTCAATAGATTCTACAGGCTTGTACAAGTCTGCAGTTGTATCCTCTGGAGCGAGTACGAAAGTGTAAACACCTACTGAAAGAATTACAATTACTAACAAGCCTATAACAATTATGATTAAGTTATCTTCTACTACTGGAGGTAGTTCAGGTATTGAGAATCCTCCGGAATCACTACTGTCTGTTTTTTGGGTTTGTAGAGTTATTTGTAAAACATCATCCCAAACAATGCCTCCACTGTTATTTTTCATTTCAATAGCAAAGTCAATAGTACCTTCATATCCTTGAAAACGGTCGTCATTCCCTCTAAACTTTGATAGATATTCATCATATCCAGGGTCTTCACAGGTATCGCACAACGCTTGATATTCAGGATATCCTGTCATAGATTCTCTAATATCGTCGTCATTTCTAAAGTGAACTTTAATTACAATAGATTCTACGTATTTATCACTACTTTCAGATCTCAAATCACCTTTGAGTCTTACGTATAAATCCATATTAGTTCCTTCTTGGAAAATTATTTCATCTTCACTAACTAGTAAATCATCAGTATTATTTATCGACAATTCTACTAATCCTGCGCTTGAGAAAGGTAAAAGAAAAATAGCAGTTATAAATGCCAAAAATACGTGAATTTTCCAGTTATTATTTAGTGACATATTCATACACACCTTACGTTTCCAATTAAAACTTCCTATTTATTATATTGCAAAAGATTACTAAATCTATTAATTGGTACCCTTTTAACCAAAGAATGGTTGATGATAAAAAGGATAATAAAAACTTGGGAAAAGGAACAAAATCAGTTCATTCAGGCACTTCACCTAGTGAAAATTCATTGAATACTCCAGTTTACCAAACATCTACTTTCTATTTAGATGATAAAGGATATGAAATGTGGATGGCAGGCGAGCCACGGGCACCCGTTTATTCAGGTAGATATTACAATCCAACAAATAGAGCTGTAGAGAGAAAAATTGCAGATTTAGAAGGTGCAGAAGATGCACTAGTATTCACGTCAGGTATGGCTGCAATTTGTACAACCTTAATTAATTTTCTAGGGCAAGGAGATAGAATAGTTACTACACGTAATCTGTATGGTGGGACTGTAGGGGTCTTAGATCAAGATTTCACGCGTTTCGGTATTGATGTTCATTATATTGACGTTAGAGATTTGGATGCTGTTGAGGCTGCTTTGAAAGAAAAAGAAACAAAGGTTTTGTATTGTGAAACCGTCACGAATCCTTTGTTAGAAGTTTCAGATCTCCCTGCTTTAGCAGTTTTAGCTAAAAAATATGGTGCAATATCTATTGTGGACAGTACCTTTGCTACACCAATTTCTTGCAATCCTATAGAGTATGGTTTTGACTTAGTTATACACTCAGTTACTAAGATGCTTAATGGTCATAGTGATCTTTTGGGAGGGACTGTAGCAGGTAGAACTGAAATGATTAACAAGATTTGGGAAAAGTTACGAAATTTTGGAGGTTCTATGGACCCTCACCAAGCATCTCTTGTTGAAAGAGGAATTAAGACATTACAGATCCGTTATGAACGTTCTACAGAAACTGCAGGATTATTAGCAGAATGGTTAGAAAATCATCCTAAAATTAAGAAAGTCATTTATCCGGGATTAAAGTCTCATGATGATTACGAGCTATCCAAGAAAATACTATCAGGTTCTGGAAATATGGTTTCCTTTGTTGTTGATGGAGGAGATGAGTTAGGCCGTAAAATGTTGAACAAAATGACTGTAGCTTCACAAGCGATATCATTAGGTGGTGTTGAATCTCTGATTTCCATGCCTTACGCAACTACTCATGCTTCATGGACTCAGGAAGCTCGTATTGCTGCAGGAATTGATTTAGGGTTTGTTCGCTTTTCAACCGGCTTAGAAGATTTTGATGATTTAAAAAATGATTTTGAACAAGCATTATCATCCCTTTGAAGCAATAGAATAATAGCAGCCTCTTACTAGCAATTTGTGGAATATTCAATACGCTTACTCAATTCAGCATATCACAATGAAATTGTTGATGGGGTAGAACGGGCAATAGTCTATCTTTATGGAACCACTCAAGACGGAGAAGGTATTGCAGTACGTACACCAATATTACGTCCTTATTTTCAAGTAGTTGAAGCGACTAAAGGGATAAAAAAACAATTAAAGAAAGATGATAACGTAGAATCTATACAAGATGAAGAATTATGGGTCGATGGTGAAGTCCGGCAATGTACTCGAATATTTACTAAAACACCAGACAAGCTTTACAAACTTAAAGAGTGGCTAAAAAATAACGATTTAAAGTTATTAGCATCAGATATTCCGTTTCATTACAGATATCTATATGATAACAACATAGGAGGTTGTGTAACTTTTGACGGAGAAATCATTAAAGATCGCAATTTTACTTGCAAATTAGTTGAGGCAACATCAATTGAGAAGTGCGAAGACTTTGAATCAGATTTTAGAATATTAAGCTTTGATATAGAAAATTCCATTTTTGAAAGAACAATTTATTGTTTGAGTTTTTGTATTAAAGATTCAAGTGGTTATATTCATGAAGAAACATTATATGGTGAAGAATTTGATATTTTGAATAATTTTGTATCGGCAGTTTCCAAGTTTGATCCAGATATAATTACAGGGTACAATATTGATGGTTACGATTTACCTTTGTTAGTTGAAAGAGCAGACGTTCATAGAATTGATTTAAATTTTGGTAGAAATAAGTCTAAAATAGAAAATAAAATGCAAAGATTCTGGCGAGTTGAAGGTCGTGTTGTCATTGACGCTTGGTGGAATGTTAAGCGAGAGATACGTCCACGTCAAGAATCTCTAAATGCTGTGGCAAAAGAATTATTGGGGAGAGAAAAACATGATGTTAATCCAAAGAAGATGGATGAAGAATGGAAAAACCGCCCAGAAAAGGTAATGGATTATTGTCTTGAAGATGCGAAATTGGCTTTAGAGATTTTGGAGCACATAATGGTCATTCAAAAGTATCAACATATTGGGACAGTCTCGATGTTACCTCTTGATGATGTTATCAATGGAATAACATCCATGATGATAGATTCTTTAATGATTCGGTTTGCAGATTCTAAGAAGATAGGTGTCCCTGGCACTAATAGAAGAAAGAGAACCGGTCACATTGAGGGTGGATATGTCCATACGGTAGATCCTGGGCTGTATGATTGGGTCTGTGTTTTGGATTTCAAATCAATGTATCCAAGCATAATAATTGACAGAAATCTTTGTTTTACAACAAGATCAGATGATGGAGAAATTGAAACGCCTTTGGGTGTAAAATTTAAGAGTCCTGAGCAAAAGAAAGGCCTTCTTCCAGAATTATTAAAGAATTTGATGGCTGATCGAGATTCTGCCAAAAAGCTTCAAGCAGATGCTAAAACAGATATGGAAGAACAATATTATCGCCGTGTGCAAGAGGCAATTAAGATATTAATGAATTCAGTTTACGGAGTATTTGCTTCTTATTTTTACCGATTTACCAATTTAGACATTGGAGCTTCAATAACTGCTTACGCTAGAGAATATGTTAAAGATATTTTAAAAGAACTGGAATCCGAAGGTTTGGAAGTAATTTATGGAGATACAGATTCCGTATTTTTCCGTTCACCTAATTCAAATCTGGATGGCACAATATCTTTTGGTCAGAAAATTGCAGAAAGATATTCTGTGGGCGCAAAACAGCTCGAATTTGAGAAGATATTGCAGCCGTTCTTTTCGCATGGTGCAAAAAAGAGATACGTTGGAAAGCAAGTTTGGCCAAAGGAAAGTATGCTGATTCGAGGATATGAGACTAGGCGTACAGATTCTTTTCCTTCACAAGTTAAGGCCTTGGAAGAAGTATTCTCACATTTAATGAAAAGTGAGATTGAAGATGCCTTAAATCTTTCAAAAGATTGGGTTACAAAAGTTTCAGAAGGAGAAGTTGAGAGAGACAGCTTAGTGATTTCTAAGACAGTTAATCTCAAAAGAAAATATGTAAATGAGGATAACCAAGCTCATCTTCAGGCTTACAAAAAATATATTGAGACAGGTAGGCCTTTTGTTAGTGGTATGAAGATATCATTTATTGTTACTGATGCACGTAAAAGTCCAATGATTGTTGAACCATACATACCTGAAGAGGAATGTCCTGAACCAGACTACAATTATTATGCGGACAGACTGGCTAAATCTCTATCGAGAATAACTGATGTTTTTGATTGGGATGAAAAGGCATTAAAATCAGGGAAAAGAGCCCCTAAACAACAAACTTTGTTTTAATGTCTAAAATAGAATATAAATCTGAAAGTCGTGAATGGTATTTTGTATCTTCACTAATTATGTCTTTAGCGTTAATTTGCTATTTTGTTGTTGCTTGGTATGCTTTACCTGTTCAATCTGAAATATTTCCAATACTGGCTATGTCAATAAATATATCTTTTTTTCTATTAGGTCTTTCTGGTTTTTTTTTGGGATTACAGGGTTATAATTTCCGTAATAATGAGGCTATTTTAGTTCGTTTGGAAGGAGAGGAGGTGGCACTTAAAATGGAGAGTTTATTCTTGAAAAAAGGTGTTGAAATAAAGCCACGTGAATGTTCAACTTTACTTGATATGGGGCTCTGGCGCCCAGTAAAATCATTATCTTTAGAAAAAGGTGAAATTGAAATTAAGGAAATCTGGTTTTCAGCTTTTTTTTACAGGACACAAGTTGCTTTTAGAGGTCAAGTTCCAAAAGAAATAGTTGAAGACTATTTAGCTAATTTGATTTGAAATTCCCAAGTCCGGATTTATAGTAAACCAATGGGTCTGCTTTGTCGTTAAAGTCGCCACTTTCAATTTGCCCAACAAATATAGTATGATCTCCGCCTTCGTAAGCCTCTTTTATCGTGCATTCCATTGATGCTAAACAATCATTCAACAATGGTACCTTATTGTCCGTAATTTTGTGATTTAAAGATAAAATTAGTTCATTTTTGTCAACGTTTGAATTCGCGAAATCCCAGGCCAATTTTCCTTGTTCGGATGTGCAAATATTTACGCCAAATGAGGCTCCATTTTTTAACGAATTATGGCTATGTATATTTTTATCAATGCATATTAAAATTAAAGGAGGATTCATTGATAATGAGCAAAAACTGGATACCGTCAATCCACTATATTTTCCATCGTCATCGAATGTGATTAAAGTTACTCCCGATGCAAAACGTTTCATTAGTTCTTTAAAAGTATCATTTGTAATAGCCATAGTCTATCAAAAAGAGCACTCTATTTGTAATGATTTATTTTGTTATTAACTTATTTTAAGGCCCTTGCGTTTTATATAGCGATGGTACGCGTATACACGCGGCCGTACCAAATGAAAAATATGAGTGCAAAGAATAGACTGGTGAACGCAGGTTTACTTTTGTTAGTTGCAATGCTGTTTTTTGTCTTTGTTTCAGACGATAGTGAGGCAGCTACACATACCGTCGATAAATTTGGAGGCTCTGATTATTCAAATATTACTCAAGCTGTAGAAAATGCTAGTGCGGGAGATACAATTCGTGTTGCAGCAAGAGAGTATCACGATGCTGTTGAAGTTAGTAAAAAACTGACAATAGTAGGGGGGAATTATGGAGTAGATTTGGGTGATTTGTATGATTGTAATGACGGAGATTTAGTAGCAAGATACCATCTTGATGAAGAAAACCCTTCAGAAGTAGAAGATGGTGTTTGGTGTAATGATATTCCTGGTGATGTGGAAGGTGCATCAACTGGGGCTGGTGTCTGGGGTAATGGTCTTGACTTCGATGGTACAAATGATTTTGTAGAAATTGCTGATGATGACGCTTTAGACTTTACCACAGCCATTTCCGTGGGAGCTTGGTTTAAGTCTGATGGAATAACTTCAGATCAAGTGATTTTATCAAAATGGTATGATTCAGGTTCTAATGATAAGTCTTACAAATTTTACCTGATAAATAACGGTGCAAATGATAAACTCAGAATTAGAATTCAAGTCGGAAGTTCACACATTCAATGTTCAACGGATTCTAATATTTCTCCTGATGTTTGGAACCATGCTATAGCAACTTATGATGGTACAAATATTAATCTCTATCTAAATGGAGATTTAGATAAGACTTGCTCAGGTTCAGGAACTATAAGTACTTCAAGCAGTCCATTGATTATTGGTAATCTTGATGGAGTTTCAGGAAGTGAGTTCGATGGAGTTTTAGATGATGTTACTCTTTGGAGTGATGCAATTACATCCTCAGAAGTTGAGAAAATATACTGGGGTGGAAGTTATGTTCAGCCAGTAGTAAATGCAAGTCTTGGAGAGTATGGTTTTAAATTATCTGCAGCCGAGACACAGCTCAAATCTTTTGAAGTACAATATAGCGGTACTTCAGTTGGCGAGACTGGTGATGTAGGAGTTTCTATTATAGCTGATGAAGTCCAAACTCATGACATTCACTTCAGTTATAACAAGCATGCAATTCGAGTTTACAATTCAGACGACGTTGAAATCCATGGTACTTCAATGCATTGTGATGGCTCAGACCGCGAGATGGGTTTGGTTGCTTCTGGCTCAAAAAGGTTATTGGTAGCTTACGGAGATTACTCATGCGCAGATGAAGTTGGAATTTCCATCAAGTATGGTGGTAGTAGTATATTCCGCAACATTTATTTTTATGGGAGTAAAATAGGAATAAAGGTTGATCAATCTACTAACAATTATTTTAATGATTCAAATTTTCAAGGTAATGATGATGTAGGTATTTTATTTTTTGGCGCAGATAATAATACTGTTTATAATACAGATTTTAATAATGAAAAATATGCTATATCTTTTACAAGAGAGGCTGAAAATAATACGCTTAAGGATTTAGATTTTTCAAATACTGATAGTTACGATATTCATCACGGTTACGATTCAGATGCTCATCGCAATGGTTGGAATAATGTACTTATCGATACTGATTTTGACGATCTTTACATAGATTCAGATTCTAAGCTTTTAGAGAAAGAAGAAGTAGAAATATCTGTTACAGCAAACGGCACTTACGTTTGGAATAGAGTAAATACAACTATAGATTCAGACAGGAAGGTAAATGGTGGAACTAATTCTTTCTGGGCTGGAGATAGTGAAGAGGATACCTATCTTGATTCATGGTCTGGATCTTTCAAGCAGAAATCAGATGTATCACTGCCAAGTGGCGGAGTTGGCGAAACTAGGATTTTAGAGATAAAAACATGGTATGAAACTGAAAATACTTATGATGGTGGCCAAGTTTATATTTCTAAAAATTCAGGCTCAACCTGGCAATTAATTACTCCAATAGGTGGGTATGATGGTTCATTCTCAGGTGATTGTGGTTCAACTGGTGCCTTTATGGGTGATAAATCGAGTTTGGGTTGGCAAACTAAGCGATTTAATTTAACGGATTATAGAGGTGAAGAGATTAGGTTAAAATTCACTTTTTGCAGTGATAATTCTGAGCACGATTTCGAAGGCTGGTACGTTGATGATATTAAGATAATCAAAGCAGCTGATGAGTCTGTAGTCACATATTACGAAGACTTTGAAAGATTAGGTCATAAATGGGTTGAGCAAAATAAGGCAGGAGTTGTAAACTGGGCTCCGGAAGGTACACAGACATATTCAGGAATAAATAATGCTGATGTATTTATTGCAGATGGAAATAGTGCAGCTATAATTATGAATACGACCCTCAATGATAATTTAGTTAATTATTATAAATTTGATGAATCTAGCTGTTGTTATGCTTATGATACAGTAACGCCAACCCATAATTCTTATCTTTACAGTGGAGCAAGTTTTGTATCTGGTAAATTTGGTAATGCAATAAGTTTTGATGGTACTAATGATTATGCAAGAAATACCAATTGTAATAGTATTGGTGGCTGTAATGGGTATGATCATTACACAATGGCAACATGGGTAAAATTCGATTCATTTCCTACAGGCACAGCCTATGAGGGTATAGCTAACTTCAGATATGATGCGGATGCGTACTTGGGAGTAAATTCAGACGGCAATCCTGTTTTCGGAGCTTACTTCTGGGGTACACCTTCAGGTGAACATGAAATTGAAGCTTCGACGGAAATGGTTACTGGTGTTTGGTATCATATAGCAGGTACTTGGAGTGAAGATTCGGATAAGTTGAGAATATACGTAAATGGAACTCTTGATGGTACCAACACTTTGTCAGGCACTACTGCCTATATGCGGTACAGTCAAAGTTATAACTATATCGGACGCTGTGTTGTTTCAAGTACATCTTGTAACGGCTACATGGATGGCATAGTTGATAATTTGGTTATTTTCAATGAAGAATTGACTACTACTAAAGTTAAGGCAATATATGACGATTCATTAGGTACAAGTAGTGTTCTTTACAGCACATCTCATTTTGGAGGTTCAGATTCCAAAACCAATAGTCAAGGTAAAATAGATAATCAGTATGTTATTAAGAAGATTTATTACGGTTCTTCATCAGGTATTAGTTTCAAACCATATATTGGATTCCATAAAGATTCATGGACTGAAGATCCTAAAGTAGCGACAATCTCTAGTGGTACCTATTCCGGTAAGTTGCCAGATGATAGAGTATACAATAGAAATAAAGGTAAATTATTCTATAGTATCTCTGACGCAGTTTCGGATGCAGCAAGTCAGAATGTTATCGAGGTTTGGCCAGGTCATTTCAAAGAAAATGTTTACATTAACCAAAGACTTTCAATAATTGGTTCTGGTCCTTCAAGAACAATAGTTAATGGAAGATATTTAGAAAGTCCATTTACATTTGATACTAGTAGTGACAATTCGGTAATAAAGAATTTAGCAGTTATCAATAGTAAAAATACAACTAGTTGTTGTGGGACAAGCTCTATGTCCGGAGGCATTGAGATTTATTTTTCATATGATATGGTTATAGACAACATAAGGGCAGATAGTTATATCGGAATTATGGCCTATTATGCAAATGATTTAGTTATTAAAAATTCCGAAATCATCTCAACCTCTACAACTCACTATTATGGGATTAGAATATACAACTATCAAGACTACACAATAGCTAATAATGAAATCGCGAATTATAGAGATGGCGTACGTGTAGAGTATATGTATCAAGGCCTTGACTTTGAAGATAATTACGTTCATAATAATACAAATTACGGCATTTACTTTTACTATTCAGCAAATACAAATGCTAGATCTAATCCCTTTAACATAGTAGGTAATCGTTTTGTTGACAATAATTATGGAATATATAAGGCAGATTCATCTAGCTCTTATGGATATTCTTTCCATATCAAAGATAATCTATTCAAAAGTAGCTCAAACGATGGAATCTATTGTTATTATTACTGTCGTGAGTGGACAGTTGAAAATAACACGTTTGATGGTGACAGTGATCAGCGGTATGGTTTCTACATGGGGAGATATGGTTACAAGACAATATTCGGAAATAATACCTTTTCAGACCATACAACCAAGGATTTATACTTTAACTATTGCTATTGTACAGGAACGAATGCAGTTAAATTTTTCAGCAATTCATATTCATCTATATCTGTAGTTAGCTCAGCTCTTATCAATGTTTATAACAACCTTAATGTTCGTACTCTAGACGAGGACGATAATGCTTTTTCAAATGTAGATTTGGAGATTAAGGACAGTGTGTCTACATATTACAAAACATCTCATTGGGGCGGAAGTAACGCACGGACAGACTCCTCAGGTTATATTTCTTCGGCTAAATATATTCGTTCAGGCTATTATAGTAGTTCATCAACATTAACAGACAACACAATTACTGTGAAAATAGCACATGGAGTTAGGGCGAAGACGACCTCATTTACATTTGATTCAGACGGTACAAAGAACATTGAAGTACCTAATAATTACAAAGACGGCGTAATTGAAAATAAGGATACAGAAACACTTTACTCTAGCTTTTCATCTGCAGTTAGTGCGGCAAGCGCTGGAGATGTCCTTCAATTATGGGCCTGGAATTACAACAGTTTGGAAGTAACAAAAGGCGTTGTTTTAAGAGGAAACTCAACAACTACGGCCATTGTAGATGGTGGTTCTTCAGATAATGCCATAGAAATCAAATCAAACTCAGTTACAATAGAAAATTTAACACTCCAAGGTTCTTCAGATAGCATATTATTTGCAGGAAGTTACAGCAATTTACTATTACAAAATTTAACTATTAGTGATGCAGACAGTGATAATGGAGTACATTTTGATGGTACAAGTAGTTCAACAATTTCTAACGTTACAGTAAATTCAACTAAGCGAAAAGCAGTATTACTCGAGGATGTCACTTCTATAACCGTTAAGAACAGTTTATTCAAGAATTCTTCAACATCACACGGTTTTGAAATTAGTGATGGTAGCAGCAATGTAGTTTTGGACAATGTCTTCATTCATAACGCAGGATACAGTGGCTCCTCAGCTTACGGATTGTATATTTCAGGTAGTTCTGGAGTTACAGTTAAGAATAATACAAAGGTAGGAAATAGTAAAACTTACGAATTATATGCCAATGGAGCCTCAACACTTAAAGTTCAGAACTCTACATTCATCGGCCCTAATCTTGCACTTATTGAGGATTCAGATGGTTTCTTAGTAGAAAAGTCTACATTCAAGGATTCTTCAAGTGGAGATTATGGAGTTTACATTAAGAATACAGATAATGGAATTTTCAAGGATAATTCCATTTTGAATTCAGGATCGGATGATGGTACAGATTTTGGTGCGTTATATCTTACAGGTTCTAAAACAAATCTTTTACAAAACAATACTATTACTAATTCAGGAAGGAGTGGAATCCATCTGAAATCTAGTTCAAATGATAATAAAATTTATTCAAATACGGTTTCTTCAAGTTATTTTTCAGGATTATATATTCAGTCTTCAGACAGATCACTGATTAGGAATAATTCTTTTTCGAGTTCGGGTGATAATGGAATTAAATTATCGAGTACAGATTACAGTATAATTGATAATAACACATTAAGTTCTAATACAGATTATGGATTATATGTTTCTAATTCAGACGATGCGATTATTAAGTACAATACAGTCTCTGATAACAATGCAGGAATGTATTTTTCGGCTTCTGATGATGTTGTAGTTTCAAATAACGACGTAGATGATCATTCTTCACACGGTGTTTATCTTGCAGACTCAAAACGAGCTAGAGTAAAAAGTAATGAAATTAAAAATAGCTTAGGGGATGCACTTTATCTTTCATCGAATTGTGATTCAGCGTTTATTGACAATAATACCATTAAGAGTAACGGAGATTCGGTAAATGGTAGAGCTGTTAGGATTATTGAAGTTGAGGATACCATACTTTACAATAATACAATTGATTCAAATGATTATTCAGGAATAGTCCTTACAGAATCATCAAATAATAAAATAGTTCAAAATGTAATTAAGGGAAACGGTAAATATGGTATACAAATCCTGAATGATGCAACTAAATCGGCAAATAATACAATAAAAGATAATACGATAAATGACAATTCAAATGTAGCTATATTGAATAATGGAATATTTACGAATATATTCAATAACACTATAAAATATAACGAAGACGATGGAATTAAGATTACTTCCGAGGGTGCCCGTAGTACAATTTCTAGTAATAATATAGTCGATAATGAAGGGAACTCAATTTCAGTTTCAGCCAATAATGTTGATATTAAATCCAATGTAATTGATGGAGATTCTTCTACCGTTGCGATAGTTATCCTGAGCTCTGATTCAGTTTCTGTTGAGAATAATACAGTAGAAGGCGGTTTGCAAGGTATTAAAGTTCAGAGTAGCGAAAATGCATTTATTTACAATAATTCGGTTAAATCTAACTCAGGATATGGAATTTATCTCCTGATAGATTCATTTTCAGGTGAAGTTAAATACAATAATCTAACCGATAATGAGGATAATGCTATAGTTATTTCTTCATCTAATAACACCGAGATTTACAACAATACAATCAAAGAAAATACGGGTTATGGTATAGTTGCTTCTAATTCTAAGTTCATAGTAGTAAAAGGAAATACGATCGAAGACAATGATGGGGGCATAAAATACAGCAGCTGTAATTATTGTAATTTAACCTTCAACAAGGCTTATGACAACGGAGATTATGGTCTTTGGTTATCGTCAGGATCAAATAATAATACTATTAGACATAATAATTTTACAGAGAGTAGTACTAAAGACATATACCTTCAGGGTTCCACAGATAACATTGCGTTCAACATAACTTTCAGTACTATTGGAGTAGATTCAACATCTAATTTTACTATTACTGCTAATCTTGCAATCGTCTTCGAGGATGATGATAATGATGGTTTCCCAGGAATAGATTTTGCTTTGACGAGTGATGGCGCTACAAAATACTCTACACTTTTCTACGGAGGTTCAGATTCAGTATCTGATTCTAACGGAGCTGCAGGCGCTACTTTTTCACTTGTCTACAGACTTTATGATGGGAGTTCAACGCCTACTAACATTCCTAACATTCTAAAGTATCATTACGGTGTAAGAAGTAAAGAAAAATCGATAGATATGAGTACATCTCATACTGAGACCGTTTCAGTTCCTTCGTATTGGGTTAAGGGTCTCGTTAGGAATACAGATACAAGTAACGATTATTACAAAATTCAAGATGCAATTGACAATGCTTCTTCAGGCCACACTTTGCATATTTGGGCTTGGACATACAGTGAAAATGTTATTGTAAATCAAACGGTTACAATTATTGGAAATGCAACAAGCAATACAACACTTAACATAACAAGCGGTAAAGGATTCTCTATTACTTCAGATGAGGTATCAATAAGTAAAATAATGGTAAAAGGCTGTGGTACAAGTTCAGGTTCTAATGCATTCCAAGTAACTGGAGATGATGTAACAGTTGAGAATGTCATAGGAAAGACATGTCATAAGGGTATATCAGTTGAAGGTTCAGGGGCATGGATAGGTAATTCTTCTTTCATTAATAATGATAATATTGGAGTTCATGTTTGGGAAGGTGATTCTTCCACTACTACAGTTACTTTCTATAAGAATAATATATCATCAAATGGACATCATGGCATTTTAGTTGCAGAGGATGATGTAGTTATAGGATCTAATATTATTCTAGATAATTCTGGAGATGGAATTTCGGTAAGTTCTTCAGATGTAATTGTTTCAGGAAATACTATATCAGGTAATTCGGATGGAATTGAACTAATTAATATATCGCCAAGAGCAATTATAAGCAATAACATAATTTCGGACTCTAGTCAAAATGGAATTAAGGTATCAAACTCCAATTCAAATGATGGAGTTTTTGAAAATAATACAATATCCGATAGTAATGTATATGCAATTTATGTTAACCATGCAGATAGATTTTATTTTGGTAACAATTCGTTGTCTTCAAGTGGTAACAAAGATATAAGATTTAACAAGGTAACTGTTGGAAATACAGGAAAGGGCAATAATTTCTCGACAATTGATGTGGGTACTAGCGCTTATTTTGCAATATACAATGATTTAACCTTGAAATTCATGAAGAACCAAACAATTGGTTTCGAGGATCTTGATGTTAAGATTATTAGTGATGGATCTACTAGGTATTCAACTTCAGGCTATGGAGGTTCAGATTCAAAAACAAATAGTAACGGGCAGTTATCAAGAAACTTTGAATTCAAATATAATGAATATGATGGAAGTTCTACTCCAAATTTAGTATATACTAACATATCATATCAATATGGAGTAAGAGCAAAGGATGTTTCTATTAACATGACAACATCACATACTGAGACCATTACAGTTCCTAGCTTTTGGACAAAGGGGTTGGTACATAATTTGAATACCGGTGATAAGTATTCTACTATTCAGGATGCAATTGATGGAGCTTCATCAGGCGATGTGTTACAATTGTGGGCATACGAATATGTTGAACATGATATTGAAATTACAGAACGTGTTACTCTTGTTGGCAATAGTACCTCTTCAGTAATTATTAATGGGACTTGGTCAGATTCAATTTTTGACATTACTACAAATTCTATTGTAATTAAGAACATGACAATTGAAAATAGTGCAAATGGAACTGCTAAGGAATGCATAGGTGTTTCTTCAGGTAGTGGAATTGTAATCGAAAATTTGATTCTCAAAAATTGTTACAAAGGAATTGTAGTTGACAGTAGTAATGTTGACATTACAAATGTGACAATACAAAATTCAGTTAACGATGGTATAGTCACAAGTGCCAGTAATATTGATATTTCCAGCGTAACAGTCAAAAATTCAGGAGATGATGGAATAGTAATAAATTCTTCATCCACTACTCTTGAGAATTCGACTATACAAAATAATGGTGATGATGGAATTGTGCTAAATGCTAATGCATTTATTTACAATAACACAATCAAGTCTAATTCAGGAAAGGGAATTAATGTCGGTGAAGGTTCAGATTACGCAAAAATCATATCCAATGTTATTGATGACAATGTTGGTCAAGGTGTGCTTGTTGCAGAATCACACCATGTTAAGTTAACAAACAATACTATTGAAGATAGTAATGATTATGGAGTACACTTATATCTTGCTAATTTCACACAGATTCATAAAAATAAAATAGATGATAATGATGGTGGAATTCGTTTTGTATCGACTAGATATAGTAATGTAACTAAAACATCACTTGAGGATAATAACGGAAGAGGTATTTGGTTTACTTCAAGTTCAGATAGTAACAATATCAGAGATAGTTCAGTTTCTGGAAGTACACTTGATGACTTAGAATTAGATAGCTCAGAAAAGAATACAGGATTTAATTTTACCTTTGGAGATGGTAGTATTGATGTTGATTCAGATTCCGATTTCCGTTTAATGAATTCATTAAATATTAGATTTATTGATGAAAACGGAGCTGCTTTCTCCGGATTGGATATTGAATTGTTTAATCATGATACGATACTTTACGCTACAAATTTCTTTGGCGGTTCTAAAGCAGTTTCAAACGATACAGGATACATTGCTGAAGAGCTTATTGTAGCTTATGAGATTTACAATGGTAGTTCAACAACTGAAGATGTAGATACCACACTTAAGTATCACTATGGTGTAAGAGGTAAAACCAAAGAAATTGATATGAGTTCATCTCATACAGAGACTATTACTGTACAATCATATTGGACAAAAGGGCTTGTTAAAAATACAGATACAAGTACAGATTACTACAATATTCAAGACGCAATTGACAATGCATCTACAGCAGATACCTTGCACATCTGGGCTTGGACATATTATGAGAACATCGAAATTGATAAGGAATTGACAATAATTGGTAATGGAACTATGAATACCACGATTAATGGTACTTTTACTAATCATGCAGTCAAAATCACTGAAGAAAAAGTAAAATTAAGTAATATAAAAATTGTATCTGGTGGAAATAGTAGTAATTTGAAAGCAGGTATTTATCTGAATAATGCACAAGAAGTAAAGATAGATAATGTTATTGTTAGAGAGGGTGGATATGGGATACACTGTTTAGGTGAGAGTAATTATCTTCGCATTTCTAACTCAACAATTAGCAGTAATTCATTGCATGGTATTTATTTCAGAAATTATTGTTATTATTCAACTATTGAAAACAACACAATTGATTCAAATTTAGATAATGGCATTCACTTACAAGAAGGTGGCCGGTATTCGTCATTGTATAATAATACAATAAAGAATAATGATTATGGAATTAAGATTATATGGACAAGTGATTTAGTAATTAGTCATAACACAATTAAAGACAATGATAAAGATAGTAACTCATGTGGAATATATGTTCAATCAGTTTCTAATTATGTAATAAAACATAATTTAGTAACAGGCAGTGGTGGAGCCAACATCGTTCTTTATACCGATACATCGGAGATGGTACTATCTAGTAATATAGTAAAAGATTCAGGTCACGATGGAATTTACATTGGTGACTCAGACAATGTGTCCTTGTGGAATAATACAATAGAAGATAGTGATGAAAGCTATTCAGATATTTATATAATTGAATCTTCAGAGAACATTTTTTCCATTAATAATACTTTTGATTCAATTACAGTAAATTCAGATTCATCTTTGATTGTAAAAGAGTATTTAGACTTGAATGTAACAGACGCACTTGGGTTGAATATTTATGGCATTGATATTAGAATTAAAGAAGGCGATTCAGTCAAGTATAGTACAGAGTACTTTGGAGGTAGCGATTCAAAAACAGATGCCAATGGAACAATACCTACTTTCTTGATTAATTCTAAAGAGTATAACGGAAGCTCAACTCCAACATTAATTCCAACTTCAGTATCTGCAAGATCAAATGATTGGGTCGAAATAACAACTTACGATCCAGCTAGCACAATAGAAATAACAGTACCAGATCTCAGAGTTTTGAATACACGACTTGGCGATTCTCCGCTTTATTACAACATTCAGACTGCTATTGATAATGCCGATGAAGGAGATACAATTCTAGCTTGGAACGGTACCTACTATGAAAATATTGAGATAAGTGACGAAATAACGCTGAAAGGAAATGGCACTTCAACAATTATTAATGGAACCTCAGGAACAGCAATTGAAATAAATGATAATGACATAAACATTGAAGATTTATGGATAATCTCTTCTGAAAAAGGAATTTTCCTAAATGCAGCTAATGATATTTCAATTAGTACAATTAGATTTACAGGAAATGAGTATGCACTTTACATCGAGGATTCTCAAGGCTCGTTGATAGACAATAGTAAATTTGATTTAGAAGATTATGGAATATACTTTACGGGTTCATCTTCGGGTTCAACAATAGAATACAATGAATTTAGGAATGCTACAGAATCTGCAATTTATCAATCAGAATCAGATGAAAATGGAGGAACTAGCATCCATCATAATACGTTCAATGATTGTGTAATTGGTTGGCAGTCAGGTAGTAGCAGTAATACGTTTAGTGATAATATTCTTGAGGATAATAGTTATGGAATTAGATTAACAGGAATCGAATCATATAATAACATGATTGATTCTAACACCTTTGATGATTCTCTTGTTGGTGTTTATATTTACAATACAGCATATAACAACGACTTATTCAATAATGAATTTGATGACTCAGACAATTCAGATATTAAATTGAGTGATTCATCAGATACAGTTTCTTACAATAATACATTTTCAGATGTTTCAGTTTCTTCTGATGCAAACATGTGGATTAAAGTGTATATTGATGTAAAAGTATACGATAATTCAAGTGATAGTTTTGAGGGTGCAGATATCCAAGTCAAACAGGATAACTTAGTTCTTTATTCCACAGCTTACTTCGGAGGCAGTGACGATAAGACTAATTCTACTGGACAGATAGGTACTTTCCTTGTAGCTACCGAACAATACAACGGTAGTTCAACGCTCTCTGAGGTAGTTACAACAGTTTCAGTACGTTTCTCAGACTGGATAAATGTTGAGACTTATGATGTTGAAGATGCAATTGAAATTCTGATCGATGATTTTAGAGTCTACAATGATGATACTGATGAGTTATTCTATTCAATTAATGGTGCAATTGCACAATCTACAGATGGAGATACCATCAAAATTTGGGAAGGTACTTTCAGAGAATTAGTAGTAATTGACAAGGAATTAACGCTGATTGGCAATGGTACTTCTGAGACCGTAATAAACGGTACTTTTTCGGGTAACACCGTCACCGTAGAATCAAATGAAGTTTCAGTTTCAGCCTTAGCAATTGTGGCAAGTAGCTCATCAGGTTCAGGTCTTTATGTCGAAGGCGGAGACGGTGAATTCTTTGATCTAAGATTATCGTATAATAATATTTCATATCAGTCTCTAGAAGACTTTAACAAGATTAAAACATCAGTAATAAAATATAATAATTTAGGTATATTAATTTCCGGCGATAATAACATTGTTACAGATAATGAACTTAGCGATAATAATATAGGTTTAAAGCTAAGTGAAGAATGTGAAGATGCTTCTATAGAGTACAATGATGTAAGCGAAAGTGAGAATGCAGGTATCTTCATTAATTTAGCTGAAAATAATATTATTAAACATAATAATATTAATAATAATTCAGGTTATGGTATTCATTCATTGTTAGGAAATGAAAATGAGATATTTTCTAATGTTTTAAGAGATAACTCAGATATTTCCTTATTCCTAGAAGAAACAGGAAATTCAACAATTCATAATAACTCGTTTGTCAGAAATGATGATTCTCCAATCACTATCACTGAATCTTATTACAATACAATAAGAGAAAATGATTTTGAAGAAAATGATGACTATCTCCATTTCCATGATGCAGGTGGCCATAATCATTTAATAAATAATTTATTTGAAGAAAGCGGAATACTTCTAGAAGATTCTAATAACCAAATTATAATCAGTAATACAGTTACTGATTCATTTGAAAATGGTATTAAGATTTTCAAATCGAGTTCAGACAACTATCTGTCAAAGAATTCCATAGTAAATTCAGATGATGATGATATCTATGTTGGAGGAAGTGGATATCAGAATAACAACAGAGGGTATGACAATTCCTTTAGCACAATCGAAGTCCAAAATAATGGTCAATTTATTGTTATGGACTATGTAAGTGTAAGAACAGAAAATTCAGAAGGCAATATGTCCGGAAATGATGTCAAGGCAGAATATAATTCAGAAATATTCTACGCATCAGAGTATTTCGAGGGTACAGATCCTGTAACAAATTCATCTGGTCTGGTTCCTATTTTCCTTGCCCCAATAGAGGAATATAACGGAAGTTCAACGCCGGACGATATATCGACAACGATAACAGTTAGGTATGTGGATTGGATTCAATCATTCCAGATGGATGCTTCGGATGGTAGTTCTTTAGTGGTATTTGTACCTGACTTGAGAGTTAAGAATATTAATACTGGTGAAGAATCATATCATATTCAGACTTCTGTAGACAATGCCGGTCAGTCAGATACGATAATTCTATCGAACGGAACCTATTATGAGAATGTAGTTCTCAATGTTCAGAAGATTACACTAAGAGGACCTTACCTTAATGAATTGAACGAGGGAGTTATAATTGATGCACAAAATAATGGAGTAGGAATTACAATATCCAAAGCTGAGATTAAACTCTTAGGTTTAAATATAACTAATTCACATGAGGATGAAGATATTTTTACTTCTTCAGCAGTTAAAGTTCTTTCCAACGGTAACACTATTGCCTTTAACAGAATGTCAAGCTCATACGTTGGTTTATTACTCGAAGATACGAGTGAAAATATAGTACAAAATAACTTAATCGATTCAGTTGACTACGGGATAATTTTAACTAGTGCAAATAATAATTTAATTGACAATAATACAATACTAGATGTTGATGAAGATGATATTGAATTAACAAACACAGGTTATTCGGAAGGCTCTAAAGGTAACACAGTTACTAATAACGATGGAATAGGAAATTTAAATTTTGTAAATTCTGATAATAATTTAGTGCTTTACCAGGATGTTAATGCGATTAATCTTCAAAATTCAGAAAGTATTTCCGCAATTGGATCCGAATTTAATTTCGTTATTTGTAATTCGGAGTCTTCATTGTATCTAAAGAATTACTTTAGTGTTAACGTCACAAGAGAGGGCGTAGGTCTTGAAGATGCAGATTTGAAAGTGTGGGACGGAGATACGGTAGTTTACTCAACTGAATACTTTGGAGGTAGTGATGAAAGTACAGATTCGGATGGTTACATATATGATATTCTTGCAATATACAAAGTGTATGATGGAAGCAGTACAGGAACAGAGAATATTACATCGCTTAAGGTAAGGTATGGTGATTGGTTCTTGTCTGATAACGATGTGTTTGATGAAGCATATACAATAGATATTGATATTCCTGAATTTAGAGTGTACAATATAGATAGTGGCGTTGGCTACAGTTATATCCAGTCTGCGATAGACAATGCTTCAGCAGGTGCTGAAATCATACTATCACTTGGTACATTTAATGAAAATATAGTTATCGACAAAGAGTTGACTTTGTCTGGTTCAGGAACAGGTACGATCATAACTGTTCAACCACCATTTGGTATGGGTTCTCCACCAATTGCAGATTGGAGAGTACCTGGAATTAATGTAACCTCATCTGATGTAGCTATTACTAATATTTTAATCAGTAATTTCACAGTTGGAATATTAGCATCCCACGCTGACTCTTTACGATTGGATTCAGTTCATGTTTCAGATATACAAGGAATTGGTATTCACATAGTCTCTTCGGAAAACGTTGAGGCTAGGGAGGTTACAGTTGAAAGAAGTGAAGGATCAAATATTATTGTCGAAGACAACTCAACGGATATGTCTATTTCTCATTCGTTAATAGGCTGGTCCGAAGAGTCTGGAATAATTGTAAGGCAAGATTCAGATTTCTTTGAAATGCGAGAAGTTGTTGTTGATGGTAACGAGGACTATGGTTGTTACATAGCCTCAGACTATTCAATAATATCTAATAGTAACATAACTCACAATGGTTTGAATGGAATTTCTCTCCAAGCTGTCTATAGTGCTGAAATATCTAAAAATATTTTTAAAGGTAATGGCCTATCAGAGTTAAAAGTGGTAATATCGCAAGAAATGATTATAGATTACAATTATTTCAATGCAACAGATTTTGATGGTGGAGGTTGGGGTATTGACATTTCATCCAGTTTTGAATCCGAAATTAATGATAATTATTTCGAATTAGGTATTCGTTTTGTTACCAGCGATAATTTTACATTAGATAACAACGAATTTAAAAATATTAGATATGGTAGCAATTATGATCAAAAAACTGCAATATTAACTAGCGATTCTGTCGATAATGTATATTCAAATAATGCAATTAATAACGTAGGCCTTGGTTTTGTTTTCCTTGGAGTTTCAGATGATATCCTGGTTGAAAATAACACCATTGTAGCAGCCAGCACAGATATTGAATATTATTCTTCAGGAATTAATAATACATTTATCAATACTGAGATTGGCACCGTAGATATTCTTGAATCTAGCTACTTTGAAACGTTAAATTATGTAGACATACAGATGTTTACATTTAACGGACCAGTAGAGGGCGTTGAATTGAATATTAGTACTGATGACCATCCAATTTTCGTAACTAACTATTACGGAGGTAGTGAT
>JBJLCA010000041.1:0-23739 GCA_045567915.1 Candidatus Poseidoniales archaeon
TGTAGTTTACAAACATACTCATAAAAGTTTTCCCTTATTTTGATATCTCTCGAGCTATTACCAATCTTTGAACTTCTTGGGTTCCTTCATAAATTTGAGTTATTTTTGCATCTCTGAAGAATCTTTCAACAGGGAAATCTTTTGTGTAGCCATATCCGCCTAAAACCTGAACAGCCCTTTCAGAAACCCACATGGCAGTATCTCCAGCATTAAGTTTTGCAATAGATGCCTCAAGTGTGTGCCGCGTAGACCCATTTTCATAGTGCTCTTGTTTTGCCCAAGCAGCTTTGTAAACTTGTAATCTTGCAGCATCAATTTTCACAGCCATATCGGCTAAGTAATTACTTATCGATTGATGCGCTCCAATTGGCTTACCGAAAGTTTCACGCTCTTTAGAATACTTTAGCGCAGCTTCATAAGCTCCCTGTGCGATTCCCAGTCCTTGAGCTGCGATACCTATTCTAGAATTATCTAATGCATTCATTGCAATTGGAAATCCCTTACCTACTTCACCAAGGACATTTTCCTTTGGAACTTTGCAATTATTAAGAACTAATGTGCAAGTATCACTTGAACGGATTCCCAATTTATCTTCTTTCTTACCAATTTCAAAACCTTCAAACCCTTTCTCGATTATAAAACAAGTCACACCTCCATGACTCTTTTTTCCGTAATCTGGGTGATCTGCTACTTTAGCAAATAGAACGAAAAGATCAGCTGTAGTTCCATTCGTAACCCACATTTTTTCACCATTCAAAGTAAAATGTTCGCCATTGTCGGTTGCTTTAGCAACCATTGCAGCAGCATCAGTGCCAGAGCCTGCTTCGCTCAAGGAATACGCACCTAAGAATTCTCCCGATGCCAATTTTGGTAAATATTTTTTCTTTTGTTCTTCATTTCCACTTAGAGCGATAGTCATAGAACAAAGTCCAACATGTACCGCAACCATAACTCCCAGAGATGCATCCACTCTAGATAATTCTTCAACCACAATAGCTTCAGAGATATCATCTAATTTTTGTCCACCGTACTTTTCGGGAATAGTCATACCTGCAAATCCTAATTCAGAGAATTTTTTAAATTCTTCAATAGGGGCTATTTGTTCCTTATCTCTTTTATCGCATGTAGGTCCGGCAACAGTTTCAGCAAATTCACGTACCATGCTGCGAATCATTTTTTGGTCTTCAGTTTCTGCAAAATCCATTTTTTTATCCACTCATTAATTTGATAATAGCTTCAGCAGGCTCACCGTTACACTCTTCGAGTGCTTTTTTTGCCTTGTCAGGGGAAACGCCGGCTTGCGCAGCTACTAGTTCTATGTCTTCTTGTGGGATATTTGTAGTTTCCTCACTACTGCCTAGCGCCCTTTCTTCCGGTTCACCTACAACTTGATAGGATTGCTGCCCCATCATGTTCATAGCACTCACAGAGGGATTACTGAAGTATAATTCTTTATCTTTTGTTCTTATAATTACTTCTGTAGCATCAAGTTCTTCTGTAGCACTTTGCAATTGCTTTTGCAATTTTTTCATCATACGGGGGTTCATACGACCCATGCCTGGCATCATATGGTGCTTAAACCCTCCCCTCTAAAAGAATTTACGTTAATTTATACCTGAGAATTACAGCCATTCCACCTAGTCCTGTGAGCATTTCTCCACCATGGTGATGCGAAGAAACCTCCAACACTTTTGTTCTAGTTTGTTGAGCCATTTCTAACAAATCTAGACCTTCTTTTTCTTTAGTTTTTTCAGATATTAGTAGTATGGTTTCAGCAGCTCCACTTTCAACAGCAGTTCTAACTTCATTTTTACCATATGTTCCCAGGTCTTTTGCAATAGCTTCTTTGAGTTTTTCCACAGCTGCCATTTCCTCTTGTATTTTAATCTGGGCGACTGCATTTGGAAGATCACCTCTTCCTATGGCTTCGTGTATGCCAGCCATTCCACCTTGTCCAGAGTTTTCAATAACGCATCCTTTGAATATTTCACGAGCTCTTGATTTTCCGACATCGGCAAAATCTTCTTTTAAAAATCCAGGCCCTACGATTACAATAACAGAATTCTCAATATGAACTTTGATAATTTGCCTTACTGCTCTTTTATAAAAATCACTAAGTTCTTCTCCGCCAGTTGATTTTCCACTACCTTCTCTGTTCAGTGTTTTCAATTCACGAATTCCATAAGTCCTTAATTCAGCAATTACTATTGAATCACTTTCGACTGCGATTGCAGTAGCAGTTACTATAGGTTCAGCAGCTTTTTTCAATCTTTCTTTGTGATGATTTAACCATACTTCTTTTCTTACATCAAAAGAATCTCCAGGTTCTAAGATTAATGTATGATGTAGACCTTGATTATTTTCTCCAAGAGATATTATGCCGTGACATCTAAATCTTTGGCCAAATGATTGGTATTCTAAATTCTTAACATCAATAGTTAGTTTCATCTTCTGTTTTTTCCCTCTTTCCTTTTTCAATCGGTCAGATTGAGATGATTCTCTTCTTTCAGTTAGAGCCCTTACTTGATCGCCTTCGCTCAATAGTAAGTTTAAATGATATAAATCGTCTTCATTCTCTAAACGAATGTGATATACGTTACTATCACGTTTATTATATTTCAAAATAGCCTCTCACAAGTATACTACAATATCTAAATTTTTGGCTAATTCTTTGTAACGATTTCTTATTGTTACTTCGGTAACTCCTACCGTATCAGCAATAGTTTTTTGGGTTTTTCTCATATCATGTACAACAGATGCAATGTAAATTGCAGCTGCAGCTACACCAGTTGGCCCTCGGCCAGACGTTAATTCAGCAGCTATTGCTTGATTAAGAATATTTATTGCAGTATTTTCAACATCACCAGGTAATTCTAGTTCTCTACAAAAACGAATAATGTAAACAGATGGAGATGCAGGCTGGAGATTTAATTTTAATTCTCTAGAAATATACCTATATGTTCTTCCTACTTCTTTTTTGGATGCTCTGGAAGCCTCAGTAATTTCAGTTAGCGTCCTTGGAACTTCACATCTTCTACATGCTCCATAAAGGGCAGCAGCAGCTACACCCTCAACAGATCTACCTCTTACCAGATTGTCTTGTACAGCTCTTCGATATAGCATAGCGGCTTCTTCTCTAACTTGGCGATGTAAACCAATCTTAGACGCTAATCTGTTTAGTTCGTTAAGAGCTTGCGCTAAATTTCTGTCAGCTGAATTGGAGGCTCTAGTTCTATTTTGCCACTTACGCATTCTGTAAACTTGAGCTCTATTTTTAGTTGGAACATTATTTCCATTAATATCGCGTCCACCCCATCCTATGTCCGTAGATAGTCCTTTATCGTGAACCATCACCGACATGGGAGCTCCGCCTCGAGCTCTTCTTTCATTTTGTTCGGAATCGAAAGCTCTCCATTCTGGCCCTTGATCTATTACTTGGTCATCTACCACGAGTCCGCAGTTTCTACAAGTGACTTCACCGCGCTTGTAATCGCGTACGATATGTTCCGAGTCACATTCAGGACATTCAGTCAATTCTTCAACATCAACTTCTTTGACTTTTTCGGAAATATTCATATTCCATCTAGAACATGATTTTGCCAATATAAGCTTTGGGCCATTCCCTTTAAATTCCCCTTTTTGGAAGAAGGTGGAACACACAATATAGATAACCTATTTTATGAACCTTGTATCAAGCATACTAATGCGTAGGGTAAGAGATTCTATACACGATTACATTGATTTAGATGAATTAGAATCTTCTTTGGTCGATACAGAACCTTACCAAAGGTTGCGTTGGATTAAGCAATTAGGTTCAGCGAATTTAGTATATCCTGGAGCTAATCATACAAGGCTTGAGCACAGTATAGGCGTCAGCCATTTAGCAAAGCAAATGGCAATTCAATCGGAAGTTCCTGATGATGAAATACATTTGGTCTCTATTGCAGGTCTATTACATGATTTGGGACACTCACCATATTCTCATTTAGCAGACGAACTGCCATTTGGAAAAGATCATGTTGAAGTGACACAAGATATTGTAAACGATAGCCAAATTTCAGATATATTCCATAAACAGGGAATAGAAACTAATGAAATTTGTGACCTTATTAAAGGAAATCACAAGTATGGTTCATTAATATCTGGTGACATAGATGGAGACCGTTTAGATTATCTTATACGAGATTCTCATTATACGGGAGTAAAAACCGGAGTAGATACAGGTAGACTTATTACAAAAATGTCTTTTTCTAATAATGAATTAGTAATTGGAGAGAGTAGCCTTCCAGTAGTGGAAACGTTCTTAACTTCACGCTCAATAATGTTTCCGACAGTCTATTTTCATCCTTTTTCAAGAGGTGCAGAACTGATGTTGGCACGAGCCACAAAATCAGCAATAAACGGCAGCCATTTTTCATATGATGAATTTATTTCCTATACCGATCATAAATTTTTATCAGAATTAAATTTGGCGGGAGGTCTTTCGAAGAAATTAGTTAATAACTTTGAAAAAAGGCATATAATTAAGAGAGCGGTTAGCATTACAAAAGATAAGACTGAAGAAATGGGGATAACAAAATCAGATATTGAAGCACTTGAAACATCAATTGCTAATAAATTAGATATTGATTCATCAGAAATTTTCATGGACTTACCGCCTCTCAAAGTAGTTCCTGCTATGAAAGTTAAAATTCTTAAAGAAGATGGGACGTTAGATTATGCAAGTAATATGTCTACAATAACAAAAAGTTTGTATGAAGCTCAGTTCGATCATTGGAGATGCCGAATTTATGGTCCTTCAAAATTGTCAGACCAAGTTTCAAAAATAGCTGAACAGGAGCTAGGAATCTAAATGTCTAAATCTATACAGAAATTTATTGAGGGAATTGGTTGGAAAGTGGAAGATAGTAAATGGGATGGTAATGCACATTTATTTTTTGTTAAAGAACCTGATAATTTGGAAGAAAAATTTGAGGAATTGCGTTTGGCCCTTAAAGTTGCAACTACTTTCGGCGCAGGTCGTTTATTCCCAATGCTAAGACAAACTGGCAATGAATTAATTTTAGTCATTCTTCCTCAGCCATCATTTGATTATTATGAGAATAGGATTAATTTATACTTACTTTTAGCCACATTTTTCACTACAACTTGGGCAGGTTCAATGTGGTGGGCCTCATATGCCGATTCTTCAATTATTGATATGAGTTGGTGGTGGCTTAGAATATTGGTAAGTCCACAAATATTTTTTATGGGATTTCTTACTTTTTCTTTACCTTTGATGTTGATCCTTGGTGCTCACGAGATGGGTCATTATTATTATGCAAAGAAGCACAATCTTGACGCTTCTTTACCCTTCTTTTTACCAATGCCTCCTATGATATTTCCTTTTGGAACAATGGGGGCTTTTATTTCTATAAGGGAACCCATACCAAATAGAAAAGCTCTTCTGGACGTCGGAGCAAGTGGACCTATTGCAGGTCTTTTGATAGCCATACCTGTAACCCTACTTGGATTTTGGTTAACAGAATTATATGCAGTATCAGTGCCAGTTGATTCTGGTGATTCCTTATTTCTTGGGTCATCCTTTTTCTTTGAATTACTATTTTCAATTTCAGAGAATCTGAATCCTTCATCTGGAGATTACTTATCCCATCCAGTAGTTCTTGCAGGTTGGACTGGTTTTTTTGTGACCGCATTAAATCTCATGCCTGCAGGACAACTTGACGGAGGTCACATTGCACGTTCACTACTCGGTCCGAAAGCTAATATTTTATCTTTTGTTGTGATAATTTCTCTTGTTTTTATGACATTTTATGGAATTCCGGGTTTTGGTCCTCCATACATGGGTTGGGCAATTTATGCCCTTCTAATTTATTTTTTAGGGACATACCATCCTCCACCCTCAGAAGAGTTATCTCCTCTAGGTTCTTCTAGAATAATTGTGGGTTTAATTACTGGGTTAATACTGTTTACAACTTTTACGCCATCACCAATTTTTACAGTAGATTCACCATTTTCTTTAGATATTGATTCAGACGATAATGAATTTTATCAATATTCAGGTGAAACGAATACAACTTCAATAAGAATTTTGAATAATGGCCAGGAAGAAGGTTGGGAGAATCTTTCGTTAAGTTTTGATGATGATATAGAGAATGTTACGTTTTCACTGTCAGTAAATTTTGTAAATACATCGTCAAATCAATTAATAAACGATACTTCAGAAAATTTTGTGAAGTATGTATTTTATGATGCTGAAACTAATTCTACACTCTTAAATTTATCTTCAGGAGATTCGGTCAATTTAACATTATTAGTTACAACTCAGGATAATTCCACATTTGAAGATACAAGTTTTGTATTGAATATAAAAAGTCGAACAGAAGATGTTTATACTTCAACCTTTCATTTGTATAATAGAGATAAACAATAATGTCAGTTTTCGAAGGTAAAGCATGGATTTCAAATCAAGGTTTAGTTGACGTTTCAATTGAAGTAGATAAGGGATATATTTCGTCAGTCAGGAAAACAAATCCAGAGCCAAACAAAGAAAAAGCTCGCGGTATAATTTTGCCAGCTGCTCTTGATATGCACGTTCATTTTAGAGATCCGGGATATTCTCACAAAGAAGATTGGCGAACAGGCTCTGAATCCGCAGCTTGTGGCGGAGTCACAGCAGTAGTTGATATGCCTAATACGAATCCGTTTACTTCTGACCTTTCACTATTCAAAGAAAAAGAACAAATTGCTAAGAATAAATCTATAGTTGATTTTGGTATAGGCATTAATGTCGAAGAAAATTTAACAGAACAGGAATGGTTTGATACAGTACCTTCAGCATTTTGGAAATTATATCCGTATGGAATATCTTCTGATGATTATTTTAGGTTAGCTAAGGAAGTTTTAGATAAAACAAATAAGCCACTGGTAATACACTGTGAACATCCCGATTATATGCATAACAATCCACTTAATAAATTATCAGATCATACAGAAAATCGTCTAGTTGCTGAGGAAAAGTGCCTTTCAGAAATGCCGTCATCAGAATATTTGCATGTTGCCCATTTATCAACTTCCAATGGATTAAAAAATCTTCCAGCTTTATCATCTACTGAAGTTTGTCCACATCATTTATTATTAAATTTAGACAATTGTAGCTCATTAGATTGTAAAGTAGATCCACCTCTGCGTAATGTTTCAGACAATAATAATCTTTACGATGCTTACAGAAATGGCAAGATTCCAATCTTAGCAAGCGATCATGCACCTCATACAGTTGAAGAAAAGAGGTCGGATGAACCTCCTTCAGGAATGCCAGGAGTAGAAACAATGATTCCTTTAATGTTACAAGAAGTGGTTGAAAAACGTCTTGATTTGAGTAGATTGGTTAATAGTATGGCTGAAGCTCCGGCTAATCGACTTGGTTTAAATAGAGGGAAAATTGAAAAAGGGCAACCAGCAGATTTTATGTTTGTGGATTTCACTGAGTCACAAAGTATTGATGTTGATAATTTACATTCAAGATCGAATTGGTCACCCTTCGAGGACTGGCAAGCGATATTCCCGCACAAAGTATTTAGGAGAGGGGAATTAATTTCAGAAAACTCGGAAGTAGTTTCTAATGGAGGAGGAATAAATCTTTTTGACTAGTAATTTTTCTAACGAAACTTTAATAGTCTCATTATTTTAATTATATATCATGCGAGGTATTGGTTATTCCTTATTTTTGCTTTGTTTTTCAATTTTATTAATCTCCATTCCGGCAGATGCAGAGGAGTATGGTAATACTGAATTTTTCTTAGCCAAATCAGGCATAGGAGATATTTACGATTTAAGCATAGATGAACCTTCGGAGGCTACACCCAAGTATTGGAAATGTAGGGATGATCCAAACCAAGCCAATACTTTCTATCCTCTAGTATCGTGGGAAATGAATATGGGTGGTCCATTAGAAATAGGTGATTCATATAGTTATATTTTCTGGGTAGAATCAACTAATGTTCAAGAAATCACTTTTAAGACCACATTATACATTCGTACTCAAGAAGGATATAACAATTTGTCAGTAGATGAGGTTAGTGAAGTTTCTGGTTTTGGTTCATTTTTATCAGAGAATTATACACTTGAATTGGAATCTTCAGATCTTGATAAAAGTATATTTCCAGAGGGAGTTCCAGCATATACTACTCTTGGAATGAAATTAGAAACAAGTGTAACTTGGGCTCCAGATACCGAAAATAGGACAGTTTGGGTTAAGGCAGCCCATCCGGATTTTCTTTCATCTTTCATATTAGATTTTAAGCATGTAAATATTGAAAATGATTTTTATTATTTTGACAACGATAGAGTTGAAGAAATTAATGAAGATTCTTTGTTTATTAAAGTAAATGTAACTAATGCCTTAGGGGCAGACAACTTTGATACTTCCTCTGCAGAAATAGTAATTCAAGGAGTTAACGGAGGAGGAATATTCAAAGATTCAATACAATTAAAAGATAAGCATAGTTATGCTAAATACATTCAAGGTAAATGGTGGTATCAAGAGGATAATGGGATTACTGCTGGAACTTATGTCATAAAATTCACTATAAAGGATAATTTTGGCAATACTTGGACTTCTTCCTTATCTTATTATTTAGAAGTTGATCAGTATGCTTTAGAGATTGAATTTGACGAAGGAAGTAGTCCCAATGGCCAACTGCCTAAAGGTGGAAAAACAGATTATTCATTTAAGATAGTAAACAAGGGTAATACTAGAGATAGATTTACGATAACAATTGATGATTCAGATTTGCCATCAGGTTGGGAAATTAATTTACAATCAGATTCTTCGGTAGATCTCCAAATGGATCAGTCCTCGTATGTTCAAATTAGAGTAGAAGCTCCAGTTTCAGCAACGGGAGGCTCATCAGAGAGAGTAACAATTACAATAACTTCCTCAGGAAATGAAAATATTTTTGAGAATGTCAATCTAGATACTACTGTACGAACATATGGTGTAGCATTTCTTTCAGTTCCAGAGATAATTAGTATAGATCCAGAAGAACTAGATATTGATGGTTATTATAAGTTTAAAATTAATTTAAGGAATACTGGTAGTGACAAGGATACTTTTGATTTAGGTGTTACAACATCTAGAAGTGATTGGACAATAAGGGCCGAAGTACAAGGCAATGATATTTCTGCAGTTACAATTGATAAATCCCAATCTCTTGCTGTCGATATAGTTGTAAGGCCAGTCAATTATGAGGATAGTTTAGGGGAAGAGGTAACTTTCTTGCTTACTGCAGATTCAATTTCTCCGGGAGATGGTTCTGCTACAGTTAGTTCAAAAATCATAGTGGATGTTCCAGTAGAAAAAATTTCAGACTTATCCGTTAGTATCGATGAAGTATTGATAAATAACAAACCCATTGCGATATTGCAACCTGATGATCTTCAAGAAGGTATGCCGATAGTTATCCAATTAACAGTTAACAATAATGGTGGAAAAAGTACAGGAATTTTTGGAGTTACTTTATACGAAGGTTCCAGAATCGTGGATGAGTTTGTAGTTCAGCAAGGAGTAGGTGGCTTTAGTTCGGCCCCGGTTATCTTGAATTGGGAAACTCCTTCTGAAGGCTTAAAAACTCTTAAAGTATATGTTGATTTCAAACAACAAACAGATGAATCAAATAGCAAAAGAGCAGATAATACATTGTCTTTACCACTTACAATAAGTGAAAAAAGTTCATCAAATGGAGGCAGTGAAGGTGATGATGAAGCTTTGTTATTTGGTCCTAATTTATTACTAACAGTAGTAGTCTTATCAACAATTGCCATTAGTTTCAGACATAAAAAACAATTTTTTTAGATTAACAAGATTTTATATCAAGCCTATTTTAGAGGTAAGTCCGGAGCCTGATATATTCTAGTAATTACGTAGCGGGGTGGGGTAGCTAGGAAATCCCGTCGGGCTCATAACCCGGAGATCGATGGTTCAAATCCATCCCCCGCTACCATTTTATTAACAAACTCTCTTGGAAGGTGTTGAGAAAAAACTTTGAACACACTGCAGATATCGGAATTGAAGTGGAATCATCAAATCTTTCAGAAGCATTTGAGGAAGTATCACTTAGTTTCTCAGAAATAATTACTGGTGGGAATTTACCTAAATCTTCACTTTCCAAAGAAGTTAATTTAGAAGCAGATAATTTAGACTCACTTTTAGTTGATTTCATGTCTTACTTAATTGTGTTATTTGATACAGATTTTTTTATCACCGGTTCTGCAAGATTAGAGATATCTAACAACCATAATTTTTCACTTAGGGGTAATTTAATGGGTGAAACTTATGATCAAGACACGCATGGTTATGGAGTTGAAATTAAGGCTATTTCATATCATTTATTAGTGGTCGAAGAAGGCCCTCCAGCCCGTTTAAGGGTAATTTTAGATCTTTAGTAAAGTGTAAATCTATAGGTTTATTCATTACATATGGTTCAATTAGCTGAAGCTTACTTTAACGGTAAAAAAGTTAAGCCAGTTTGGAGTAGAGGTAAATTTAGTTTTGAAGATAATAATACTAAATTTGAACCATCAGAATCATCAAAAAAACAATTATTTTGGGATATGGGAGGAATAACTAAGAACAGACCATCAATTTACACATTACCTTCAAATCCTAAAAATGAAGTATTTGTAGACTCAGGTCTTATTTGGGGAGAAGATATAATTGATTTAATTTTAGCAGATAGAGGTAAAGTAGTATTGCCTTTGAGAAATTTACAGGGTTTTAATGAGTTAGATGATGCTTTGAATTTTGCTGACAAAGTAGCAATTGGAATAGACTGGTCAAATAAAGTTGAAGCGAAGCATAGAGATTTTGATATAGATATAGTTGATTTACTACATCAATTAATAAAAAGAAATCAAGACACAATTATGCTTTATAGTTTAACCGGCGAATATCCTTACATTCCAGCAGGCACTTCATCCAATTTAGAATTATATTTAGCCTATATATCTAATAGTAATATGCAACCTTCATGGGCAAATGAGGTATTTATTTTTGAATAATTTATTATGTTACACATAGGTATAGATGATACAGATTCATTGGACGGGGGTTGTACTACTTGGTTAATAACAGAAATTATAGCTGAGTTACAGGAGTTAGATCTAATTGGGCCTCCAAGATTGGTGAGATTGAATCCAAACGTGCCTTGGAAAACAAGAGGCAATGGAGCACTAGCTCTTATTTTTGGTGAAGGGATTGATTCCGAACAAACAATAGGTCAGATAGAGGGAAGAAAAATTTCGATGTATTCCAATTTTAAGGATAAATCATTTGATAAAAAATCTATACTTGACAGGATTTCCAAGATTGTTATTAGTAATTCAAAAAAAGATTCGCAGCCTGGCATTGTAATTTCAGATACTTACTTGCCAGAAGGACTATATTGGCAAGGTGTAAGAGGTTTAGTTTCAAAAGAGGATTTAGATCCGATTCTTTCCAACTGTTTGACATTTGGACTAAGGGGGTCTAGAGGTTTAGTTGGAGCTGCATGCGCTTTAGCATGGTCAGGTTATCATAATAATGTTAGAGGATTAAGTTCTACTTGGGAATTAATTGGTTACAGAGACAAAGAATTGTGGGGAAGTTTACGTAATATATCTTCAAAGTCAGTTTTACAAGTTTCTAAATTAAAAAATGTATTTTCATGTAACGATTATGATGGCAAAATCGCAATGGTACCTAATTCACCTTGTCCTGTTTTGTGGGGATTTCGCGGTAAAGATAGTAAAGTATTAATTGATAATTTTAATGATTTAGGACCTGAAAAACCAGTAAGATGGTTGTTATATCAAACAAATCAAGCGACAGATGATCATTTTTGTTTCACGGATTCCTTAGATATTGAAGAGAATATTTCAATTTGGATAGACGTTAAGGTATCTTCAAAAGTTGAAGTAATAAAGGGAGGGCATCGTTTTATTCATGTACAAGATTCTGGTGGGAAAGAAGCAAAATGTGCGATATTTGAGCCATCTAAGAATTTAAGAAATGTAGTAGATAAATTGGTAATTGGTGATGAAATTACAGTATGTGGTAGTTTTAGTAATGGCGCGATTAATCTTGAAAAGTTAGAAATTACAAAATTAATGCCTCGCTATTCTAAACCTCCAAACCCAATGTGTGACTGCGGGGAAAGGACGCATTCTTCAGGTAAAAATTCAAAATATAGATGTAATTCTTGTGGTAAGAAATATGAAAGACCGCCACTAATTATTGAATCACCGAATTTAGATTTAGGCTGGTTTGAACCTCCTGCATCATCAAGAAGGCACCTCACAAAACCGATTGAATTAATGCGATAGAATGATTAAGCCCATGATTCATACTATGGTGTGTCAGTATTCAGTTTAGAGATTAAAAAAGAATCCCAATTGCCATATTTGGCACTCTTAATTGGGATGTTTGCGATTTCAACATCTGCCATATTGATTAGGCACAGTAATAGTGAACCTTTGGTTATTGGCAGTTATCGTCAAGCTTTCGCCACTTTAATTTTTTTACCATTTATAATAAAAGATAGGGGAGAAGAAATCCGTTCACAATCTTATGTTACTCTTTTTGAGATGATTTTAACAGGAATATTACTAGGAGCTCATTTTAGTTTTTTTATTACTTCAGTCAAAGAGACTTCGGTAGCCGCTTCAGTTCTATTGGCAACTTGTCATGTTGTTTATGTTGCAATATTAGGTCGATTTCTTTTCGGAGAAATATTGTCAAGAGAGGCAATTATTGGTACTTCCATAGCTCTTGCTGGAATTTTGATTTTATTTGGTGGAGATTTATTAGATAACCCTGGCAACTTTAGAGGTAATCTTTTTGCTTTTATTTCGGGAATTCTTGCAGGATTATACTATCTTAGTGGAAGAAAATTACGAAAGATTATTAGTTTACCTACGTATGCCTTTGTGGTATATTTGTTTAGTTTTTTGACAATGTTTGCAGTAGTATTAATTCAAAATCTAAGTTATTCTAATTTACCTATTGCCGAAATACAATTATTTTTACTAATGGCTTTGATTCCAACCTTGTTAGGACATACCATGCAAAATTGGGCGCTTGCTTATTTGCCAGCTTATGTTGTATCAATTTCATTATTAGCTGAGCCTATAGGTTCAGGCTTACTTGCCTGGTTATTTTTCCAAGAGATCCCAAGTATTGGGGTAATTTCTGGTGGCTTCATAGTCATAATTGGTCTTTATTTTGTAATAATTGCAGAAGAATCAAATTAAGGCTTATCATTTTGAATCTTCTTTCGTTTGTTTCTTTGTCTAAGTTCACCTAATATCTTTACAGCTATTTCTAATTCTTCTCCACCGCTAGCTCTTACTAAAGCTTCTTTAGCTTCATTTATTCTTTTTTTCTTAATAATTCTTTTTTTTATTGGCATTTAATTTAAAACCTGTGAAAGCTGAAATAAGTATAGGTCGTACAATATAAAAATATTTTAACCACCCTTCACTTATGCAAATTATGTCAGGTATTACTTTACTTAGAGGCGAAGAGTTAAAAATGCAATTAAAGCCTCATATGTTTTCGTTTTTTCATTTATATTTAACATTCTTCTTATTGCTAATTTGGTCTTATGTCATTTATGATTTTTTTGATTCAGATAAATTTTCAGATTTTCCGTTTTATGACAGTATAGAAACGTTAGTTCAAGATAGTGAAGTTTTAGCTGGAGCATTCATTTGGTCTTTTGGTCTTTTTTTAGTTGGATTCATTGCACGTTACTTCTTTCTGGATTCAGGTGGACAAGGTATTTTTAGATTATATTCAGGAGTGGCTCTTTTTGGTATAATTATTATGGCATATCATGGTTACAGCGACATGACAGATACAATGAGTTTTGGACGTTGGTTTATACCGGGATTAACTGCAGTAGTAGGTCTTCTTGGCTTATTTTCAGTAGACTTCTACAGGAGATCCTTTACATATTACTTAACAGATAATAGGATAGTACTTCAAAGTAGTTTTCTTATGAATCGAAGTGAGCGTCAGGTTCGCTATAATCATATTGAAGATATTAAAATGGAACAAGGTATTTTCGGCACAATATTTGGCTATGGAACAGTTCTACCTTTGACAGGATCAGGATTAGGTACAGGGACAGACGAATCAATGATTGTTGGAGGTACAGGTACTGAAGTTAAAGGTATGAGCTTAGGTATAGGGGGAGCAGCACGAAATTCGTCTAGAAGTGTTAGACATAATCCGCATGATTGTTTATTTGGAGTCTCATCACCTTCTAAAGTTAGAGATATGATTACAGAAAACATTCAATCTGATACTGGTGTTGAGCATCTTAAACAAATAAAAGAGTTATTGGATAAAGAAGAATCAGAGGAATAAATTATTCTTTTCGTACAAGGGTTTTTGATTCTTTAAACATATCGAGTGACATATCGAAATCAGCTTCCCATCTATCAGGTATTTCAACTTCGCTAGGGTAAACAATTTCAGATATTCCAGCTTGTATCAGCGATCTTGCACATCTAGTGCAAGGAGGCCAAGTTACATAAGCAATACAATTTTTCAGTGAAATTCCTGTTCTCGCAGCATGCATAATTGCGTTTTCTTCAGCATGACAAATCATAGGATATTTTATTTCGCGATTGTTTAACCTTTCACCAGTATCTTCAATTCCACGAGGTAGTCCATTAAATCCAGTACTCCTAATTTCTCTGTCTGGGCCAACAACAACGCAGCCTACCTGAGTAGATGGGTCTTTACTCCAAGTAGAGATTTGTTTGGCAAGGTCTAAAAATCTCTTATCCCATTTACTCATATGGGACATTATGCAAACCTAGCAATATAGCTATCTACCTATGCCACAGTTTTACAAATATCACAAGTACACTTCTTTTTTCTAGCTTGGCAATATTCTCTTCCGTAGAAAATCATTTGTAAATGAAGTTTATTCCATAATTCTTCATTAAATTTCCTTTTAAGATCTCTTTCAGTTTGTTGCACATTTTTCCCACTAGATAGTTTCCATCTGTGTGCGAGTCTGTGAATATGTGTATCTACAGGAAAAGCTGGTTTACCAAAAGCCTGAGACATTATAACAGATGCCGTTTTGTGACCTACTCCAGGTAGTTTTTCTAATTCTTCAAAAGTATCAGGTACTTTACCGCCATGATTTTCCGCTATCATTTTAGAAGTTTTTTTGATATTTCTTGCTTTTGTAGGAGCTAACCCGATTTCTCTAATTAGTTCTTGGATGTGCTCTACGTCTAATTTTGCCATCTTCTTTGGCGTATTCGCCTCTGAAAATAACTTAGGAGTAATTTCGTTTACTTTTTTATCGGTGCTTTGGGCGCTGAGCATTACAGCCACTAAAAATGTGAAATTATTCTCATGATCAAGAGGAATTTCAGTTTCAGGATACAATGCTTCCAATTTGGAAATAATGTATTCAACTTTTTGTTTTAGTCTCAATTTCCTTTAAACTCAGGTTTCCTTTTTTCAATGAATGCAGCAATTCCTTCTTTACCATCATTTGACTTAAAGCATTCAACAAATAGTTCTTGTTCTTTTTTGAGACCTTTTTTTAAGTTAGTATTAGATGCTAATTTCACACTTTTCTTGGCTCTTTCAACGGCAAATGGAGATTTTTGAGCAATTAGTGTGGCTATTTCCATAGTTTTTTCTTCTAATTGTTTTTCATCTGTTACTAAATTTACTAAACCCCAGCTCTCAGCCTTTGTAGCAGAAATCATATTACCTGTTAAAATTAGTTCCATTGAGCGACCTTCACCTACTAGTTTTGTTAGCCGTTGAGTACCTCCCGCGCCAGGAATAATTCCAATATTTATCTCGGGCTGTCCTAATTTAGAATTATCACTTGCAGTTCTTAGATCGCAAGCCATTGCAATTTCTAGGCCTCCACCTAGACAAAAGCCGTTAATCATGGCAATCACTGGTTTTTTAGAATTAGATATAACATCAGTAACTCTCCAATCTTCTTTCATAGCCTTTCTATCTTTTATTTTCATTTTTGAAAATTCTTTAATGTCAGCACCGGCAATGAAAGCTTTACCTGGTGAACCAGTCAGAATAGAAACATTAACATTTTCATCAAGATCGAGTTCTTCAAAGGCTGAAGCAAGTTCTTCTCTAGTTTCAGAATTCATGCTGTTAAGCTCCTTTGGACGATTAACAGTGACTATTCCTATTTGGTTTTTCTTTTCTACAGTTATGTTTTTCATTTTCACTCCTTTAATATTCCACATGAAGGGCAACTACTTTCAGCAGGGTCAAACATTGCACCACATGCATTACAAACTAATTCTCCATCCATTTCACTAAACTTTTCTTCATTAATATTTTCAGATAAATCTCCCATTACTTGAATGATTTCTTCAGATGATTTGCGGCCTACAAATGCTATAACTGCAGCAGTACCACCTATTATTCCAATTCCAACAAATATAGTGGTTAGGTTTGATTCATCAGAATCCTCACTTATGACTATTTTTTCTTCAACAGATAAATCGAGGAATCCCTTTTCTTGTTCTGACTCAAAATTCATTCTATCGACAGCTACTATAGAGTAGTGATAAATTCCACCCATTTCTACATTTGAATCTTTGTAAGATAAATACTGTTCTCCGTACGGTATCTCTATCAAAAGTTGACCTGTTTCATTTGCAGATTCAGACCTGTAAATTCGATATTCAACTAAATCTTGAGATTGGGAAGACATAAATGAAATTAAAATATCAGTTGTTGAGTTAACAATAGTTTTTCCCTGTGAAAGTTGTAGATTTCTTATTTTTGAAGGCCTATCTCTATCTATTAAAGTGGAAGCAATGTCTTCACCTTGGTTGCCAACTGAATCTGACGCCAATACCTTGAATTGATATTCATATTTGTTTTGAACAGCTATTTCTAGCGGTAAATCTTCAGAGAAGTAATCGCCATATTTTTGCCATTCCAGATTTGCATTATCCTCACCTTCTTTATTCAACTTGTAAAATACAGTAAAGTTTACTATATCTTCTAATTGTTCTAAATTTAGAATAATATTATCTGAATCCGTCAGGCTAGGAACATTAGCTATGGTAACATTTGGACTCATAGTGTCGATAAGGATAATATTAGTTAAATCAAAACCTTTGTTTCCAGCCAAATCTTCACCGACAATCTTGAATTGATAATGTCCGTCATTATCTGCGTAAAATGCGTGTGATTTTTGAGTGAAATTAGAACGATCTAATATCCATGAATTATTATCCGTTCTATAATAAAAGTTGAAACCGACAATTAGCTCATTATTATCTTCAGCATCCCAATAAAATTCTAGTGCCCTCGTATTTGTAGCATTATCTTCTATATTGGCGTTTGTAAATAGTGAAGATGTGATTTTAGTTATACTAATATTAGGTGATGCGAGATCAACAAAAGTTACGTTGTCAGTTTTGTCTTCTTTATCTTCGATTTTACCATCATCATCACCGCCTATCGATCTAAATCGGTATTGGTGATTTCCTATTGCCTCTGTGAAAATTGTTTTTCCTTCATCTGCACTAAAGTTGCCCCATACATTCCAGTCACTCCACGTTTCTCCATTAGTTCCATTATCTGATGAATATTGAATAATAATATATTTTGTATCATTTCCAGATTCTAAATTATTTTTATACCAATCTTGAACATACCATTGAATCTCAAATGAGGTAGAATTGACTAACTCAGGACTTACGGCATATGTCGCAGGAGCTACAAGATCTGGAGCAACGTATAATTTTGCATAGATGGTAGCTTGCTTTACATCATTATTTGTCGAATTTAGTGAAGTAACAGTTATGTTTAATTCAGCTAAATCAAATTCATTAACATTTTGATTTAAAGAAATTACAAGTTCAACGCTTCCATCAGCACCATATGGTACTTTCACTTGTTCATTAAAACTAATTATGTTAAAGTTTTCAGTATCGTTTAAACTTATTGTTATATTATAGATGTCTTCAACATTTCCTCGATTTAGAATCCAAACTGTAAATTCGTATGGCTCTGTATTATCTATTTCTTTTGTTATGATTGGAGTTAGAATTTCATATTCATAGGTTTCATTTACAGATACAATAAGCTCATCGTAGATTTCATCAAAGTTCCAAAGTTTAGATCTAAGATTTGCAACTTCTACCTCAGAATCAAGCCATTGTCTCCCATCACTTCCACCACCACCACCGCCCCATCCCTGGGTATTGTCTCTTGCAGCAATCGCAAATAGGTTTTCGCCTTCATTTAACCATGAATTATTGATATTGATGGTATCTTCCCAATACTCTCCATTTCCATAGCAACCCCATCCACTAAAACAATCTCTTATCAAATAACCATTTAGATATGCTCGATAATAATTATCATGTGCAATTTTTACTCTTAACTCACTAAAATCTAAGCTTTCGCTATAGTTAAACCAATGTCTAGCACTAATGTGAGTATAATTTTCATCATCAGTTGTCCATATTGAATTAGGATCAATCCCTCTTAATTCTTCATTACCGAAAGGGGCAGCTCCCACATCCCATTCAGAATAATTATAATCTTCTTCATAAAAGTCATCAGGGAACTCACTGTTATTCCATATCTTATACGAATATTCAGTAGAGTCACTTGCTCCAGAATGTACCAATGTGCTTATAGTTTGGGAATAATATTGCGAAAAGACTAGCGGAAAAATACTATAATTGCCAGCTTGCGCATCATTACTAATGGTAATATTTAATTTGATATCTACCGATTCACTCGGTTTTAACTCAGCTATGTTTGGCGAAAAAGAATAATCCCAATTATTAGGGAGATTGCTTAAGTAAAAGGTAAAGTTATCGTTTACATCACCTTCATTTGTAATATTAAATTGGTATTGAATTAGATTGTCTACTTCAGTACTCTTTTGTTTAGTTAGGAAATTTAGGCTATATGCATAATATCCAACGTGTATTTTTTTTGTAAGTGTTTCGTTAAAAACTTTGGCAGTTACGTTAATTTCCCCTAATCTTGTAGGTGTCCAGTCAACTATCCATTCGTAAGTCTTTTTACTCTGAATATCAATTATTTCATTTGTAAATATTTCACCATCTATTTCAATACTAACATTAACACTTGTTGCATTTCCTTCACCATCATTATAAAAATCTACTCCAAGAGCAAGATCATCACCCAAAACAATAGGTTTGTCTTTCCAAGAGGGTACATTAATTGCGAATTCAAAATCTAACCACTGCTCAGTATCTCCTCCCCATGTAATATCTATTGCAAGAACAACGAGTACATTCTCACCTTCTACAAGCCAATCGGGGTTTGGTCCAGAATGTTGACTACCATCATATGTCAATACATTGTTCCAATAGTCAGGATCGTCTTCGTAGCACCCATCATGGTTTTGGTACCAAGAACAATCGCGAATTAAATTGCCGTTAAGGTAAGCCATGTAATAATTATTGTGAGCAATCTTAAATGTAGAACTTAGCACTTCATCGGGTTTTTCATAATTAAAATAATGGCGAACAACTAAGTAATCATCATTATCGTCTTCGCTTTGCCAAATTGTATTCGGATTTACTCCCTCTATTTCTTCATTACCAAATGGCGTTGCATTCATTCCCCATTCAGAATCATCAAAATCAGGCGCATACCAGTTTTCAGGGAGACAATTTTGAAAATCACAGTCATCATCATCATCGTCGAAAAGATTATATTTATGCAGAGTGGCGTTATCTTTTCCATTAGATACAAGAGTAATTAATTCTCCATTTTCTAAATCATTTGTATATTTTATAGACGAGATGGATATATTTTCTTCGCTACCTTCTGCCAGTCCAACAAGGACAATGGCAAGTGAAAATACTAGTAAAAAAGTTAAATTGCGCTGAAGCTTCATGAACATACTATGCCTATATATTTTTATAGTTTCTTACCAATTAAGAATTAATTTTGTCAATTCAGTCAGATCTCCTTTTAGATGATAATCTGCTTTAGTAATCACTCTTTCATCTTCAGTGTTAACTGCAACTGATAATCCGGCCCTTTCAAACGTTGGAATGTCTACCATAGTATCCCCAATTGCAGCAATCTCATTCTTCTCTAAATTATATTTTTCAATCATTTTTTCCATGACAGGTCCCTTGTTGTGTCCACTTGATTTGATTATTGCAGTTAGATTGCCATTTTTATCATCAATCAGCTCATTTGCTAAAGCACCATCCATGTTCCATTTTCTAGCCCACTTATCAGCTAAAAATTGAATCCCGCCAGAAAGGATGATTGTTTTTACATTTGCTTTATGTAAGTTTGCAATTAATTCTTCAGCACCTTTTCGTGGTTTTGCTTTATCTAGTATTGAATTAATATATTTTTCATCTACAGGCTTATCACTTTTACTATTCCATAGCTGGATGTCAGCTTTAACAAACTCTTTATCTGAAATCTTGTGATCAATATATAATTGTAGCATTTCAGTATTATCAGTTCCAAAGTGTTCATGGATCATAGCCCATGAAGATCGAGGTTCAATTATTGTGCCGTCCATGTCAAAAACGACTAATTTTATTTGTGACATTATCCGAAAGAAGAGCTAAATCTATCGGTTGGTCCGGTTTCGCGTTCCAACATCATTTTCATTTGATCTTTAGACATCAAGTGAGCTTTTTGAGCCATATCATAAGATTCTTTGGCATCTTTTTCATCCATTTCTATTTTAAAGCTGAGTCCTGAAAACATAATAGATTCCTTTCCATTATTTTTGAATATAGCTAACAACCCAGCTTCGGGATTTGATTGAAATTCGACATCTTTGAAGACTTCTTTTTCACCATCACCTGGTAGAAAAATAATTATTTCTTTTGCTTTAAGCATATTCTTCTATTTCAAGCCTATTCAAAAGAGTTTATTGTTTTATTATGTCTAATTCTTGCTCAAGTGCTCTTCTTGATTCATAATTTTCGTTATATTCATGCCAATGCCTTACAGAATTTTCCCCTAGTCTGTAGGATAAAAATACAGTTTCTATGCCTCTGAGCGATGGAAAATTTACAATTCCAAGTGTAGGATCATCAATTTCAACTCCCAATTTACCAAGTTCGATGGTTAGATTATTTACCATATTAATATTATTTTCCAGCTCAATTTGCAGTTCTTCCCATCCAGGCCTGAGCGCTGCGCGGTAATCGTCTTTTACTTCCTCCATAATTTCTTCCAATTGTTCTTCAAGCATTTCTTGCTTCACAGAAAAATCAGATAATTCAATGATTATGGGATTGATTAAATCTAGGAGGCTATTTGCCTCTTCCACGGTGAAAAGCCTTGTGGCCATTACTACCATGGAAGCTATTAGTTAGGAATGGGCAAATAAATAGAACGGATGCCTAATTTCAGCGAAACACTCATATGGCCCATTCAGAATTGATATACATCCTTTATGAATGATTATGCTAAACATCCTGACATTTTTACCAAACGTCACGTAGGTCCCTCTGACGATGATGTAGCTTCAATGTTAGATGAGTTGGGTTATTCTTCTATGTCTAAATTTATTAATGATGTAATTCCTGATTCCATAGCATTTAAGTCAGATTTAGAAGTAGGCGAAGGTGTTAGTGAACAAGAAGCTCTTAAAATTTTAAAATCTTATGCGGCAAAAAATAAGACACTCAAAAGTTATCTTGGCAATGGATATTTCGGAACAATAACTCCCGGAGTTATCAAAAGAAATATTCTTGAAAATCCTGGTTGGTATACTCAATATACACCTTATCAAGCCGAAATTGCTCAAGGGCGTTTAGAGGCCTTACTAAATTTCCAAACAATGATCTCAGACTTATCTGGCATGGACATTGCAAATGCGTCTCTACTAGATGAAGCTACTGCTGCAGCTGAAGCAATGAGTATGGCTTGTAATGTTCTCAGAGGTAAAAGATCAACTATTGCCCTAATTGACGATATTAATCAACAAACGGTGAACGTAGTAAAGACACGAGCTGAGCCACTAAAGATAAAAACTAAAGAGAGTTCCATTACAGATTTTACATTTGATGAAGATGTATTTGCAGTCATGGTTCAGTATCCTAGTAGATCAGGTACAATAACAAATTATTCTAAGTTAGTAGAACAGGCACATGGCAATGGTAGTTTGGTAATTGTTGTAGCAGATTTAATGTCTCTTTGTCTTCTAAAATCTCCAGGTAGTTGGGGCGCAGACATAGTAATTGGTAATTCGCAAAGGTTTGGCGTTCCGATGGGCTATGGAGGGCCTCATGCAGCCTTTATTTCAACTAAAGATAAGTTAAAGAGAAATCTTCCTGGAAGGTTGATTGGAGTTTCGAAGGATTCTCATGGCAATAATGCTTTACGATTAGCTCTACAAACAAGAGAGCAGCACATTAGAAGAGATAGAGCAACTAGTAACATTTGTACGGCACAAGTTTTGTTAGCCATTATGTCTTCCATGTATGCAATATACCATGGTCCGGAGAAACTAAAACAGATATCTGCAAGAATCAATTACTTTACTAGAGTTGTTGGAACAAGTCTCAAGAAAAGTGGTTATACTTTGTACTCAGATAATTATTTTGATACTATTCGTGTTAAATGTGATTCTACAAAAATATTAGATTTAGCACTTAAGGAAGGTTATAATTTTTGGAAATATGATGATTCAATAGGTATCTCTTTGGACGAAACTGTTCAAATTTCAGATGTTAAAGCCATATTGAAAATATTTACAGCATCGGAAGTAGAGCCTTCTGCTGAAAGTATACCTACAGAGTTAAAGCGTACAGATTCCTTTTTGAATCATCCAGTATTCAATTCATATCATTCTGAAACAGAAATGCTAAGATATATTCACAGGTTGGAAACGAAAGATTTGTCTTTAAACTTCAGCATGATTCCATTGGGTTCGTGCACTATGAAGTTAAACTCAGTTACAGAGATGGAGGCTGTTACTTGGCCAGAATTCTCTAACTTACACCCCTATGCTCCACAAGATCAAGCGCAAGGTTATTACAGTCTGTTCAAAGATTTACAAAATTGGCTTTGTGACATTACAGGTTTCTCGAAAATATCTCTCCAACCTAATGCCGGTAGTCAGGGAGAGTACGCTGGGATGCTTGCAATCAGAGATTTTCACTTAGATAGAGGAGATATTCACCGTAACATTTGCTTAATTCCTACTTCAGCTCACGGTACAAATCCAGCTTCGGCAGTAATGGTTGGAATGAAGGTAGTAGGAATTTCATGTGATCAAGAAGGAAATATAGACTTAGAAGATTTCAAATTAAAGATAGCTAAGTATTCAGATTCACTGTCTGCAGCGATGGTCACTTATCCGTCAACGCATGGAGTTTTTGAAGATGAAATCAAGGAAATATGTTCATTAGTCCATAGTCACGGTGGCCAAGTTTACATGGATGGTGCAAATATGAATGCAATGGTAGGCTTGTGTAAACCTGCAGACATAGGTGCGGATGTTTGTCATCTTAACTTGCATAAAACTTTCTGCATACCGCATGGAGGTGGAGGTCCAGGGATGGGGCCAATTGGCGTGGCTTCACATTTAGCAGAATTCTTACCTTCAGATCCATTAGATACTTACAAGTCTAAAAGTAAAACGGGACCGGTATCTGCAACACATTGGGGTAGTGCTAGTATCTTACCTATATCTTGGGCATACATTG
>JBJLCA010000042.1:0-23004 GCA_045567915.1 Candidatus Poseidoniales archaeon
GATATTGATTTAGAAGATTTTTCATGGAGTAATGGCAATACAACTCTGTCATTTGAAGCTGATGAAGATTTATCATCTAGGACATTGTATACCGTAACAGTTAGTACAAGTGCCAAAGATTTTGAAGAAAATTGGGTAAATTCACCTTATAAATTCTCATTTACGACAGTTGATGTTGAAAGTCCCTACATTGTTGCAACATCTCCTGCAGATGAAACTACAGGTATTGCAATTACTGCAACCATTAAGGTAACATTTAACGAAGAAATAGATACGGACACTTTTGAATATTCATGTTCTCCAAATCCAGGTAATTGGTCAGTTTCTTGGAGCAACGGCAATAAAGTAGCTAGCCTTACTCATGATCCTTTTGCTAGTAAAACAGACTATGAATTTGAAATAGATGAAGCCAAAGACCTTGCAGGTCTATCACTCACTTCAGGTAGTGTTGCTAATCCATTTAGTTTCCAATCAAAGGATATAGTAGGCCCTGAGATAACTTCGACTTCTCCTTCTAATGATGCAGTTAACATCAGTACTGCAGCTAACATAGTGATTAATTTTAATGAAGAGTTAGATACAGATACTTTCACTTATTCAATTAGTCCTAATCCAGGAGGCTGGTCTACTACTTGGTCAAATAATAACAAGATGGTCACTCTAAGTCACGACGATTTCGAAGGTGAAACAGAATATACTTTTCAAGTTACAGGTGCTGAGGATTTAGCAGGAAATGACCTCAATCCTAGTGAAATTGTAAATCCTTTTACTTTTGAGACTACCGATGTTTCATCGCCATATGTAACTCTAACAAATCCTACTAATGGTACAACTTCTCTTGATGTTGATACCGAGATAGTAGTTACATTTAATGAGGCAATGGATACCTCTACAGTAAACTTTCAGTAGTTCACCTAATCCTGGTGGCTGGTCCGTTTCGTGGAATAGCGGTAATAATGTAGCAACCTATACACACGATGATTTTGATGAAGAAGTTACTTACACTTTTAATGTCACAGGAGGTAAGGACCTTTCAGGCAATAGTTTAACTGCATCTAATGTTCCTATGCCATTTGTTTTTACTACAGGAGACTTCACGTCACCAAAAATAAGTATTACAACACCTTCAAATGCGTCACAAGGTATTAGTCTTTCACAAGAGATACATGTTACATTTACCGAGCCAATTGATACAGACACATTTGCCTATACAGTATCACCCTCTCTTACTAACGCTAGTTTAAGCTGGAATTCAGCAAATACGGTTGTTTCAATCTCGCATGATAATTTCAATAGTGAAACAACTTATTCAGTACAAGTAACTAGTGCAAAAGATACTTCAGGTAATCAATTGATTTCGGGTTCGGTTCCTAATCCATGGACTTTTTTAACTGCAGATGTTACATTACCTAGCGTATCTTCGGCTTCACCCACTAACAATAGTAATTCAATTGATTTAGATCAGGATATAGTGATTACGTTTAGTGAGGCAATGAATACAAGCTCATTGAGTTATTCCTCAAGCCCTAATCCTGGAGGTTGGAGTTTTAGTTGGAATAGTGCCCATACTGTAGTAACTTTTACACATTCCAATTTTAGTGAGCAAACAACTTATGATTTTGAGGTAACTCATGCAGAGGATAAATCAGGAAATGATTTGTCTTCTAATTTTATTTTATCATTTACAACTGGGGATTTTACAGCTCCAACTATAATTTCTACAACGCCTTCTAATTCTAGTTCAGATGTATTGGTTAATCAGGATATTGTAATAACATTTAGTGAACAAATTTCTTCTTCTAATTTTACATATACGATTTCGCCGGCATTAACAAATAAAACACTTAGTTGGAACACAGGTTATACTGAGTTAACTATTTCGCATGATAATTTTGCAAGTAGTACTAATTATATTGTTCAGGTTACAGGAGCTAAAGATGTTGCTGGGAATCAATTAGTTTCGGGTTCTATAGCTAATCCGTGGAGCTTTACATCTGAAGATATAATTGGCCCTCACGTTACAGGATCATCTCCTACTAATCAATCAACTGGTATTTCTACAAGTGCAAATATAGTAATTACATTCAGTGAAGCGATGAATCAGACTTCTTTGACTTATACATCCAATCCAAATCCAGGTAATTGGTCAGTCAATTGGAATTCAGGAAGTACAATAGCAACATTTAGCCATTCTGATTTTTATGAGAATACAGATTATACTTTCAAAATAACGAGTGCTAAAGATATTTCAGGTAATGAATTATCTGGCGGAACATATGAGTTAACTTTTAGAACTGGAGATTTTACTAATCCACATATAACTTCTACAACACCTTCTAATGGAACTATAGATGTTAATGTTGATCAAAACATAGTTGTGTCATTTAGTGAAGTAATGAATACATCTAGCCTTCAATATTCTATAACTCCAAATTTGAATAATGTTAACGTTAGCTGGAATGATGCCAAGACAACTTTAACAATAACACATGCGGCTTTCAGTAGTTCTACAGCTTATACTTTTCAGGTTACTAGCATTAAAGATGAATATGGCAATCAAATGTCTACTAGTACAGTTCCTAATCCATGGAGCTTTACATCTGAAGATATTATCAATCCAACCGTTACTTCATCATCTCCAACGAATCAATCAACAGGCATTTCCACAAGTGCAAGTATAGTAATTACATTCAGCGAAGCCATTAATCAGACTTCTTTGACTTATACATCCAATCCAAATCCCGGTAATTGGTCAGTTAGTTGGAATTCAGGAAGTACAATAGCAACATTCAGTCATCCTATATTTTATGAGAACAAAGATTACACCTTCAAAATAACGAGTGCTAAAGATATTTCAGGTAATGAATTATCTGGCGGAACATATGAATTATTTTTTAGAACTGGAGATTTTACCAATCCCTATATTTCATCATCAAGTCCAGCTAATAATGAAGTAGCTGTAGCCGTTAATAAGGCCATTACAGTTCAATTTAGTGAACCAATGAATACATCTAGTCTTCAGTTGTATTTACTCCCTAATCCTGGTGGTGTTAGTTTATCCTGGAATTCGGCAGCAACAGTTTTGACTATAAATCACAATAATTTCTCAAGTGAAACAACATATGCAGTTTACATAGGAGCAATAACTGATCTATATGGTAATCAATTAGCAGAGGGTGATTTACCTAATCCTTGGGGTTTCATATCTGCAGATGTGATTTCTCCAGAAGTAACCTCATTTAGTCCTGAAGATGAAAGCATTGGTATATCTCAGGACCAGGAAATTATCATTAATTTTGATGAATATATTGATTCAAACGAGTTTTCATTTACCCTTTCACCAAATCCTGGTTTAACAGGAATTTCTTGGAATTCGGCCAATACTAAAGTTACTTTATCATTTAATGATTTTGAGGAAGATACCGAATATGAATTTAAATTATTAAATTACCAAGATTCGTCAGGTAATGTAGGAGATAATTTACCTTATATTTCCTCATTCCAAACTGCGGATTCAACTAAACCATTTATAGTATTGACAAGCCCAAGTAACGGAGCTCAGAATGTAGAGGCTAATGCAGAGATTAAGATTGTATTTAGTGAGCCTATAGATATTGATTCTTTCGTTTATTTGTTATCACCTAATGTTTTAGATTGGAATGAGGAATGGAATGCAGATTCAACTATGGTTACACTAACACATGCCGAATTAGATAGCGATACTTCTTATGTATTTCAAGTATTAACTGCAGATGATATAGTAGGTAATTCACTTTCATCAGACGGTGCGGCTAATCCATTTGGATTCACTGTAAAAGATAGTATTAGTCCGGAGATAGTTTCTATTTTCCCTACTGGAACAAATAATTTAAGAGTAGATGTTCCTATAGTTGTAACTTTCAATGAACCAATGAATGTTGAGTCATTAGTTTATTATTTTAGTCCAGATCCCTTCATTACTGGTTTGTCTTGGAGTGACGACGATCAAGCTGTAACGATATATCATCAGCCTTTTGATTTAAATACAACTTATGTTTTTAATATTGAAAATGCTTTAGATCAAGCAGGTAATCAATTAATAGTTGATGATTCGCTAACTACCACATTTACTACAGTTGATTTAAACAGTCTTTCAATTTATCCGTTAACTGTTAATTTAGAGGCTAATACGGCACAAAATCTTGTCGTTAAATCGTTTGATTCATATGGAAATCAAGTTGAAGGTCTTGATTATTCATGGTATATGGAAGATAATAATTGTAATATTGAATTTGAGGAATCAAATAATGTAACAATTCGAGCAGGTAAATCCATAGGAACTTGTAAAATTAATGTAGAAACTAGAGGTTTTACCTCATCTTTAGTTGCAAATATAATTCCAGGTGCAGTATCTAATATTACAGTAATACCATCTACTACAACCATAAATGCAAATGGAACGATTGGACTTTTTGCTTATGCATATGATGTTTTTGGCAACTCTGTAGAAGAGTCACAATTTATTTGGACAGTTCAAACTGAGATGGGAACTCTTGATAGAAGCTTAGGCGAATCAGTCACATTTAATTCTAATGGTGCAGTTGGGTTAGTGTATGTTTCAGCTATTCTTGGTGATATTACAGGTACTTCACTGATAAATGTGGGACATGGCCAAATTGATAGGTTAGAGATAACTCCAGATGAAGGTGTAACTTATTCAGGCAGTGTAATTGTTTATACTGCAAAAGCTTTTGATAGTTATGGTAATGAGATTCCAGTAACTCCTACATGGACCATAGAAGAACCCGGTGGTCGTTTTGATTTGGATGGAACTCTGCTTACATTTGAGCGAGGAGTCTGGGAAATTACAGCGACATATGGGGTAACTATAGCGAAGACAACAGTCGTTGTTCTACCATCAAATGTAGATGATGATAATGACAAAATACCCTCGTGGTGGGAACACATGTATAATTTAGATCCAAACGATCCTTCTGATGGTTCCATGGATTTAGATGAAGATGGTTTAAAGAATTTTGAAGAATATTTAAACGAAACAAACCCTTGGGAAGAAGATACTGATGGAGATTTATTGTCAGACGGTTTTGAGGTTATTTTTTCTGGAACTCTTCCTAATAATATGGATACTAATGATAATGGGGTTGGAGATGGCCTTGAATTTGATAGTTACGGGGGAGTTATGAGAACACTAGATAATGGACATATTAGTATGACACTAACCTGGAGCAATTATACTATATTTATAGAGACAAATTCTTCTGTATTAGGGGCTTCATTCGATAAGGAAGCGAAGCAATTGGCAATCACAGTAAGTGGTGAGTCAGATACGACTGGTTTTGTTAATATCAAGTTACCAGTGGAATTAGCTAAAATGAATGAAATAGATGTTTCTCTTGATGGAGAAGGTATAGAGTTTTCAGTAGATAAAGTAGGGGCTTATTACATCGTTGATGCTTCATACGGACACAGCGTACATGAATTGGTTACTTCTTTTAATGAACAAACAATTAATGTAGGTGAAAAAAGTTTTATTGAGGAGAACAGTGGTTCATTAACAGTTTTAGGTATTACTGCTTTTGTATTATTTACGGGCTATGTTTATGCATTTAGGGCAAGACAAGAAGTTAGACAAAAAGAGAAAATAGGTATAGAATCAGAAGATAAAGGATTATCTAACGAAGAAGAAAATATTAAACCAGTTCAGAGCGATAATGAAGATTTGGAAGATGAGAAAGGTTAATTGAGTTGGCTTTAACGAAGTGCCTCGCTTATTTTGGCAATTATGCTTTCCAATTTGGAGATTCGTTCTTTTAATTCTATAATTTCTAAGTTTAATTTTCCATTTGTTTTTGAGCCATTCTTTGCCTTTTCAATAAGCCATGCATCAGTCTCTTCTTTCTTCTTCAGCATTTTTTCTACTTCAGCATTACTGCTAATCTCTTCTTCCTCATTCTTTTCTAATTTTTCATCAATTAATTCAGATTCTTCTTTTTCCTTAGCATTTTCTTCATCTGAATCTATGTCATCTTGATTCTGAGACCTTTCTCTCTCATAATCTTCAACGGTCATTATGTTTCCTTCACTATCAGATTTTATGATATTCTCCTCTTGTAACTCTTCAAGTGATGGTGAAAATTGGGCCATTTCACCTCCAGCGTCTTTAAATGCTAAGAATAAGCTCCCCGAGTCTAATTTGTAATCTTCCATTTTCAAAATATTTACAATTGTAGTTTTTGGCTCAGTTAAATTGTTGTTATCAAGTGGGTATGCCATAATTTTTCATTAGTAGCATAACTTTATAGTTTTCTCAACTCAATGCGTTTAATCCCCCCTAATTGTCAATACTTGTGTCACTTACAGATAAGATAGCTGAAATCGAGGAAGAAATAGCTAATACTAAGTACAATAAAGCGACGCAACATCATGTTGGTAAGCTTAAAGCTAAGTTGGCACAGCTTAGAGAAGAAGTAGTAACAAGTTCTTCAGGCCCTAGAGGTAGTGGATATGGAGTTCGAAAGGCAGGAGATGCTACAGTAGCTCTAGTTGGCTTGCCTAGTGTAGGTAAGTCTACTCTTTTGAATGTCTTAACTGATGCAGATAGTGAAACAGGTTCGTATGCTTTTACAACTTTAGATGTAGTTCCTGGTGTTTTGAAGTATAGAGATGCTAATATTCAAATTCTTGATCTTCCAGGATTAATTGAAGGTGCAGCTAGGGGTGCAGGTAGAGGTAAGGAAGTACTATCAGTTATTCGTTCTGCAGATTTAATTGTTCACGTTATTGATGCTCTAGAGCCAGCACCTCATGTTATATTGAAGGAATTGACAGATTCAGGAGTTCGCTTGAATAGTCGTCCTCCAAATGGTAGTATTTCAAAGACGGGAATCGGTGGAATTGAAGTTATTTCCACAACTGAACAAGAGCTAGAGGATGAAGCTATCAAGAGCATAGTAAGAGAATATGGTATAGTTAATGCTCAAGTAGTTTTTAGAGAAAAAGTGACAATAGATGACATAGTAGATATTCTCTCAGGAACTAGAGTATACACTCCATCTTTCAATGTAATAAGTAAAGTAGATATGGTCAATTCTTCAGACATTAAAAATATAAAAAAGCTTTGCGGTTCAATAAAAACTATTGAGGTTGCAGCACCTTCAGGTATGGGTGTTGAAAGGTTGAAAAAACAAATATATTCCTCTTTAGAGTTCATATCCATTTTTATGAAACCACAAGGCGAAAAAGCAGATTTAGAGGAACCAATGGTAGTTAGGAAGGGAACTACGATAACTGAAATATGTCAAAGATTACACCGTGATTTTATTAGGAAATTCAGGTATTCTCAGATTTGGGGCCCTTCAGCAAAATTTCCAGGCCAAACTGTTGGTCTGAACCATAGCGTTCGTGACGGAGACATAGTGAGTATTATCACTCATAGATAGGTAAATGATTTTATGGAAGAAATTATCAACGAAATTGATCTAATATTAGACAATGGTTTGTTAATTTTCTCAATTTTTCTATCTTCATTTCTTTGCTCTTTAATGTTAATTATAACTAACAAGAATAAGTTGTTTTTGTTTTGGGCAGTTAGGTGGAGCATTGCAGTATTAATTTTACCACAAAAATATATTGAGAATATCTATGAATTAAGTCTACCCTTTGAATCTCCAATAGATACTCCTACGCCATTTGTGGGAATAACGCTATTGTTTCTAATTTTTGATTTATTTACAGGGACGAAAAGAGGTAAGAAATTATCGAAGAAGTTCAAGCCTTTACCAACCTTAGTTCCACTTGAAAAAGTAATTGAAGAAGAGCAAGTGGATGGAACGACGAGGCAAGTTACAAACGAGATAATAGATAATGAGCATGAAATTCTCGATGAATTGATTGGAAATTTATCTCCAAATAAATTGGATGAATTACAGGAAGGATATGGAGAGAAACTAAGTAGCATTGATGAAAAGATGCCACTTGCAAATCAAAATTTTCCTGAAATCGAAGGGGCGATTAGTTCTGTAGAACAAGTGCAAGAATATTGTGGCAATTGCAATGAACCTGTCAAAAGTGAATGGAAAGCCTGTCCGCTATGCGGGGAATTCCTTGAAGAGTATGAATAAACTCTTAATTTTCTAATCTTTTTATTAATTCAGCTTTTTTACCTGAAGTTGAAAGCCCTCTATCCTTGAGTTCAGTCTTCAGTTCAGCCACTTTCATTTTTTTGTAATCTTTATTTTTTGCTTCTTCTGAAGAAGTATCGTCACTTTTGCTTCTACTAAAAAGCCCTTTAATTGCAGATGTTCCTTTACCAAATCCGGATTTCATTGCTCCAGCACCTCTTCCAAATCCAGAGCGAACTGCTGAAGTTCCCTTTCCAAAACTAGATCTTACAGCTCCAGCACCTCTTCCAAGACTTGATTTCATAGCGCCAGCTCCGCGACCAACTGCACTTCCAGTTTTTGTCAATAGTTGTTTTGCTTTTGGAGAATCCTCTTCTTTAGTCTCTACTTTACTTTCCTTTTCTCTTTTAGTCTCTTTTTTAGTTTCCTTCTTCGGAGTAAGTTTTAACTGAGATTTTTGTTTAAACACAATTTTTGGTTTATCTTTTTGTGTAGCCTTCTTTTCATTATATTCTTTTCTTGCAGAATCTGCAGCCACAGATTCAGGTAGTTTATCGCCAAATCGCTCATTGTATCTATCTTCTAAACTTTTACCTTTCGAATCCATCATGAAGTCCAGTTTTTTATGAATATCGAATAAAGGTTTATTACTTTTTTTGGCCCATTCTTTGCTAGTATTACCTTGATTTGCATTTGTACTTACTGAAATGTTTGCATCAGCTACTACTCCTACGGGTGCAACTTCTACAACAGGTTGAACAGCAGGAACGGCTTGTACTGCCGGAGCAGCTTGTACTGCCGGAATTGCAGGGGCTGCTTGTACTGCTGGAGCGGCTTGTACAGCCTGAACAGCAGGAGCTGCAACGTTACCTACAGGTTCCAAAACAGGGGGGCTCTTTTTTGCTTTTTTCTTTTTTCCACCAAACCAGGCCATAATTTCACCAATATTTTTTCACTATTTCGACTAACTTTTCGAAAAGGCTAGTTAGAGAAGGTGAGCTTTTGGCTTTTACACCATTATCAGCATCTCCAAGTCTAATTTCAGCCTCATCTTTGTTAAGCGACATTTTATTGTATCTATACTTCTCAATTAAAAGCTTGTTTCTACCTTATTTTTCATCTCTACTCATTTTTTTACGAGTTAATCTCTGACGATTATACGCTTTAATTATATCGCCTTTTGTAATGATTCCTATTAATTTTTTCTTATCCGAAGTATCTACAACAGGCAAATGACTAATCTCCCTAGAACCTAAACAGTCTAATGCCTCAGAAAGAGTATCTCTAGGATTAACCGTGATCAAATCAGTAACACAATAATCCTTAATTGTTAGATGTCTCTCGTGTTTAACTGCCGCATTGTGTATGTCAGTCCAAGTGATGATTCCATAAAGTTTTCCATTCTCATCTATAACAGGTAAGCTCATATGGCCAGTATCTTCTATAATTTGCAATGCTAATTCGAGTGGTTTGTCAGGAGTAATTGTCAATACTTCATCACTCATTGCTTCTTTAACGGTAATCATTCTCATGAGATTCTTGTTCAGCCCCCTAAATCAATGTTAATTCCCATTCTAGCTAATTTTGAAGTATATGCCGATTCTTTTGAGATAACATAGCATGTTGCATCTGCAACTACACATGAGAGCATAAGAGGTAAAATGATTTCATATGTTGCAGTCATTTCGAAAAGTAGTACAATTGCAGTTAACGTAGCTCGTGTTGTTGATGCCACAAATGCAGCCATTCCAACTAAAGCGAAAGCACCAGGGTGAGTAATTATTCCTAAATCATTCAATATAAGCCCCATTCCAGCTCCGATAGATGCGCCAATAAACAAGCTAGGAGTAAATATTCCGCCCGACCCACCTGAACCTATGGATACTGAAGTAGCTATTATTTTTAAGGCCATTATTGAGATTATAAAGAGTAGTAAATTATCAAGTACAGAGTTACTATTTTCATCATCTGTAAGGTTGTCACCTACAATTATGTTTCCATCTTCATTACTATCTAAAGATATTAGATCAGAAGTAACATCAAATCCATTTCCTAATATATGAGGGAATGAAAGTGCAATAATACCTACAAAAAGTCCTCCAAGGCACGTCTTTAGAGGAATAGGTATTATCTTTAATCTTTCAAATTCAATCTCGACAAAGTTTAAAGATTTAATGAAAATTGATGCCGCTAACCCGGTCAATATTCCAAGAACTATGTAAAATGGATATTCAACAGCCGATCCTAACTTGTATTGTGGGATACTATCAAATGCAGCTACATCACCAGTTAGACTTCTCCCGACAGTTGTTGCAATTACTGCAGCCACTACTATTGGTATGAACGACTTAGTTTTTAGTTCAGCTAAAATTAATTCTATTGCAAATAAAACTCCACCGAGGGGTGCGTTGAATGCAGTTGTAATTGCAGCTGCAGCTCCACAGCCTACTATTGTTCTTGTTTCATCGACAGTTTTTCCTGTCCGTTGTCCTATTTCTGAAGCAAGAGTTGATGAGACAACTACCATTGGACCTACACGACCCAATGACATTCCAGTACCTACACTTGTAATTGCAGCAACACACTTCGCTAAACCTTGCTTTGCACTTAATCTTGCTTGCTTGAAGGCGACTGATTCCATGACTAGAGGTACACCTACTCCCTTTGCTTCTTTTGACCAGTATTCAATAATCAATCCCGCAATCAGCCCTCCTAGTGCAGGAATAAAAATAATAAGCCAGGGTTTATCAGAATTGAGAATGTCATTCTGAACGAGAGAATCTCCGTAAAATAAGCTTTGCATAAGTCCAGTCATGGATATAAATATCCAAGTTAAAATTGCAGCGCTTGCACCAGTAATTGCAGCTAAGAGATTTAGCTGTAGCATTGGTGATTTCATGACACCCTTGAACCGACTAAAGGCTTCAGAGTCGTTCAAGTTGTTAGAACCTCAGAACCTGAATTAGTTATCAATACAGTATGTTCGGATTGAGCAACCATTCCTTTCCCCAGTTCATCCAAAACTGGATAATATGAAACAATGCCGGCTCGCATTAATTTAGTTAAACTATTAGTTGCATCATTTTCTTGGATACGATGTAGCCATCTTTCTGCAAAAGGTAGTCCTTTGTATCGGTGTTGTATTTCATCTATCATTCTTGCAGCTTTTTCATCTTTTATATTTCTAATTTGTCTTATGTGATAAATATTTGAGTTTTGTTTTCCTCCAACACGGCCAGCTCCATCAGTTACAAAAGGTTCAATCGCAATTATATCTCCAGATTTTAACACAGTTCCTCCATTTTCTTTTACGTTGGGAACAGATATTCCGCTATGAAGATTATATCTTTTAATTCCATGTCCTGTCAGATTTGCAATGGGTTTGTAACCACGATTCTCTATCGTTGTTTGTACTGCATAACCTATCATTCCAACGTTAATTCCCGGCCCTGCTACCTCTATCGCAGCATTTAGGGCCTCTCTTGAAGTGTCAATTAATTTAGCATATTTATTCGTTTCAATTTCTATAGTTAGTGCATTATCTCCAATGTATCCATCAATGTGAACACCTACGTCTAATTTTACTAAGTCTCCTTTTTTGAATTTATCAGTTGTCTTACTAGAGGGAGTCCAATGAGCTCCAACATTATTTATTGCAAGGTTTGTAGGAAATGCTAATTCACCACCATTATCTGAAACATATTGCTCTATTTGCTCAGTCACATCTAGCATAGATTGATTCTCTTTAATCAGCCCTTTACCAAAGTACAAAGCATCATGAGCCAGTTTTCCAGCTTCTTTCCATTTTTCTAATTCTTCAATGTCCAAGTATGTCCTCTAATGTGTCGCCGTATAAAGCACCGATGCGGATAATTTTAGGCATATCTTTTGTTAAATCTATAATTGTAGATTCAATACCCGTTGGCATTTCACCATCTAAGTAAATGCAAGAATTCCCAAAAGCTTCTTTTGCATCATCAATATTTTCAGCAATTTTTTCACCGTGCATATTTGCACTCGTAGTAATTATGGGATTTTCTTTGACAAGAGATATAGATGTCTTATTATTTGGAATTCTTATAGCTATATTTCCATTCTTTGTAACACCTTTTGCAAATTCTGTTTTAGATTTTAAAATAAGAGTTACAGGTCCAGGTAATAATCTTTCAATTTTTTTGATGTGTTTTTCTTTTACTAAGCAATATTTGGAAATCATTTTTTTTATCATTTATTAGTATACTTAGTCCATCCTCTTTTTTAGCCTTTATTTCAAATAAATTATCTACAGATTTCTGATTAAAAGGATTCACACCCTATTCCCCCCAAAACAGTATCTGTAGGATAAATGATAATACTTCCATTTTTGAGTGCGTTTCTAGCTTCGCTAATAGAAGTCATCAATACATCTTAAAGTATATACTTTTAATATTTATCTTTGTTCAATTGGTTTAAACGTTCGATCGATTGGGCCCAACGTATCTTGCACGTGGGACGTATTAGACGATTATTTCGGTACTGTTCTAGGACATGCGCAGTCCAGCCTGCAACACGAGACATTGCAAAAAGAGGAGTAAATAAATCAGTAGGAATATTTAACCCGTACAGTAATGGTGCAGAATAAAAGTCAACATTAGTTATTATATTTTTTTCTATCCTTAACTTCTTTTTCAATTTCTTCAGAAACGTTAAACAATTCCATATCGCCTCGCTCTTCCCATAATTTTCGAGCCATAGACTTCAAATGAGATTTTCTTGCATCATCAACTTTGTAAACTCGGTGTCCAAAACCCATAATTTTCTGTTTTGTGCTCAGTGCGTTATCAATATAATCAGAAGCATTATCTACACTACCGACTTCAATAATCATTTCCATAGCTTTTTCGTTTGCACCGCCGTGTAAAGGTCCACTTAGCGTACCAACTGCTGAAGTGATCGCTGAGTGTAAGTTTGCAAGTGTACCTGCAGTAACTCTTGCAGAAAAAGTAGATGCATTAAAAGCCATGATCTGCGAGTAATATCAGGTATAAGTCTAAGGCTTGAACTTCAGTCTTAGAAGGCTCATTGCCAGTTAACATTCTAAGAAAGTCTTCAGCATGTCCTTTTTCAGGATCTGCATCAATAATTGGTAATTTCTTCCTTAATCTATCAATCATAGCTACGGCTGTAGCGATTTGTCCAACTAATCTCAATGCTTTAGGCGGTAAATCGTTAAGTGGAACATTCTTTTCATAATGGCCTAGTGCAGAAACAACAGTTCGTAGCGTACTCATCGGAGAGGTTTTGCCTTCCAATTCAATAATCATTTTCTTAATTTCATCAGGTAATACTCTTGCTTTTCCAATTCTCAAAGTCATATCTTTCAGGCGTTCCTGATTCGGTAATTTTATATCGTATAGTAAGCAGATAATTTCTTCAAATGTAGTATTCAGTGATAAATCATCGATATTGTATCCACAGTATCTTAAAATTCCTTTTTCACCCATTTACAGAGCTTAGGGTAGTATCTGCAGCTACAATTCCTTCCAAACCCTTTGTCGGTTCTGGTATTGATTCTTTATTATCTTTTGGTAATGACACATTCCTTATTAAAGGAAGCAATATTTAGGGATTTGCCGAATTTATTTCTTATAATCAGTTACTCTTATACCAAAATCCCCTTTAATTGCAGGCCTTTTCATAATAATCTCCATTTTTTTATTGAAAGCTTCTTCAAGATTGACATCCATTGCTATAGCATGACCAAAAATTAGGATCAAAATATCTGCTAATTCTTCAGACTTTTCATCCTTAGATTTTCCCTTTGTAAAACATTCAGCCAGTTCACCTAGCTCCTCCATGGTTAGGAGAATACGGTAAGACATATCATGCCCGTTATTTTCTTTACTAGCAAAATTATGCTTGTTATGGAACTCTTCCACTTTTTCAAGCATTTGAGTGAACGTTTGATTCATTTTACTAGTAATAGGGTTGTCTTTTATTACTTTTTTAAAATATTTTCAGCTACGGAAACACAAGCCATAAAATCTTCAGCTGCCTCTCTTAAGCTGCCTATATTTGTGGCTTTAACTTTTGCTTTCATAATATTCTTTTCAACAATACTTTCAATCCAACCTTCATTTTCAGGATCAGTGGCTTTCTTGATTGATGTGGCAATTTTGTTTGATTCAAAATGTATTTCAAAATTAATCTCACACTTTATACTTTTCTTTAAAACTTTTTGAATTCCACTGCCGTATTGCGCAGCTTTCTTTTTCCTATTAGCTATTTCAGCAGGAAGGCCAAGCTTTACTGCAGATTCTCTTAATTTTTCTTTACCATTAAGGGCCGATATGTTGTTCCTGGGAATAATCTTTAGATGCTTCTATTACTTCCTTTTGATAAATAGGGGCATGATAGTTCTAGTCCAAACATTTTCGCAATTTCGTTTTCCCTTTTTGGGATTATTTCTAGTAAATTTTTTGTCTCTTTATCCAAGTCAGGATAGTTTTTTAGCTTCTCTGAAACGCGCATAGCCTCCGAATACTTCATCAGCACCCTGTCCACACATTAATATTGAATGTTTGGCATTTTTGGCAGCAATCCAAAAAGGTAGCATAAATCCCACCTCAAATTGTGTTAATTTGAGTTTCTTTTGTAAAATCGAAGCTTCAGAGATTATATCAGATTTATTGATTTCTTTAATGGTTAAATCCAAATTAATAAGTTTTGCAGCAGATTTAGCAGCTTCTAGATCATGCGAACCTTTTACACCTACTGCAATCAATTCAATATTTGTGTATTTTTTTGCTAAAAATGCAATAAGTGTAGAATCAATTCCTCCAGAAAAAGAGATAGTTATATCTCTCTTACAATTTTCCTTTACAGAATAGTCTAGTGCAGCACCAATCTTAGTAATGTTTTTTTTATTCACGATAAAATACTAGTTTCAACGAGAGTCTTTAATTCTTTAAAGGCTTTTTTCGCTTTTGCTTCACTTACTATATCAGTTATAATTGCAATTCCAGATTCAAAAAGAATAAAACTAGCTAATGGGTTATCGACACGTATAATCAAGCCTTGAAACCTTAATGGATCATATTCAGAACCAGGAATTGCATTTGAAATTACTTGTAAATCTAATTTTTTGTCAAAATTCATTCTGGTTACCATATTTTCAACTTTCGTGGCTCTCTTTGTACTAATTTTAGGATCTATCTCTCTAATTAAATTCTTTAATTTAGCAATTATTTCCTTTCCTTCTTGTAATGAAGCGATACCGGTGACCAATACTTTTTCCATTGCCAAACAAGACTCCTGCAGCTTTCAAACGCTTGTGGCCTATAAATTTTGGGTTTTGTTCGGTCTAGTTCTATGATTACGGAGGGGTTACCTGAGCTAGAGTATCTTGCATTAGGTAATTCTGTCGCCAATTTAATTAATTCAACATCTTTCCCTAAGTGTGATGCGACAATGACATTTTCAGTTTCTAAGCTAGCCACGTTAATCATTTAGGGCCGAGCAAGTTTAAGAGATTAATCCTTATGCAAATTCATCAAACGGGTAAGGGTCTGGTTTTATTCTACCAAGTACTATTTGGGTTTCAGGGGACTGTAAGTAGAGGCATAGGCCAGGTAGGGCCATCTTCAATTGCTAATCTTGGACAAGCAGTAATCACTGCCGCATCGATTCCCATTCCTAGCAATTGGTCGTGTGATTGGTGTATACTTCCAATCATTATAACTTCCTTACCTGCATCTTCTAAAGCCTTAGCCATCCTTTCAGCAAGTTCAATTCTCTTTTGACCGATTTGGTTGGAAAAAAGTACAGCCCATCTTTTAGCATCTTTTGCGACAGAAATAGCGGCGTATCTTTGCTTTAGGAAAGGTTTAGGGTCCGCTTCACTTACTTTGGCATTATGTGGATCAACACATGCTACTCTTTTTCCAGTAGACAAAGCAACGGTTAACGGATGGAACAATCCAGTCCCTATGTACAAGTATCCATCAACCTTTAATCTTCTTGCCGATGATGAATTACATCCTAATAATTGGCCAGCTGCGGCTAGTCTGGGACCCCCCTTAGTAACGCTGGCGTCAAAACCAATTTCTTCCAGTTTTTCGGTGGCTTCATCTATCATATGTAAATGTTGCGCAGTAGTTACGATTCCAATTTTATTCGGTAACATTTTTTGTATTTCTTTTAAACTATCCTGATTTAGATTAAGTTTACCGGTATGTTTTACAGGCACAAAATAGGTAGGTATAGCATAAAATTCAGAATGATATGGCATAGGCATATGTCCTAAATGGATAAGTGCATCAGCTCCGACTTCTTCTAAAGGCCTATCTGCTAAATCACATGCACCATATGTTGGTTCACCCCATAAAATGACATTTGCACCAGTTAAATCTTTAATTCTTTTAGTAATTGTGTGAGATTTTACTTTAAGTCCATCTGGAAGCTGAATGCCTATTAATTTTTTGTCCTTTAATTTAGAACAAACTTCGTCTATTCCAGATTCCCAGTCGAATTTTATTTCAGACATTACTATATTCGGTCTTGTAAGCCTTAATATAATAATAATGTTATGAGTCTAAAGTAATTAAATTTAACTCTAGGAGTTGTTTTATGAATTTCTGAACTCTTTGATCTGCAGGTGCCACTTCCTCTCCAAATCGCTTATCAAATTCAGAAATAATTTCAGCAATATTGTGGTCTCCATCACATTTTTCCCAAATAAATGTTGTGAATTTGTCTAAAGGTCTTCGCATTTCTTTAGGACCACCTATTCTATCCCTCACCCATTTTTCAATCTTCCCAAATTTCTTTGGATAAATAATAACTATTTTCTTATTTTCATAAATGCACCTTATATCGCTATTTTCTACTTGGTTTGGTTTGAATCTAAGCAAGTCTTCTTTCATAATTTTTCCATCCCTATAATCATAACGCCCAGAGTTGCAGCACCAGCTACTGCAGCATATTTTACAGCTAATTCTTTACTTTCCCATACAAATCTAGACACCCATACTAGCCAACCACAAGATAGTGCAATTAACAGAAGTACAGCAAATACAATTGTCCAAATATCCACAAATACTGTAATCCAGGGGTGTAATTAGTGGTAGCCCCGCCAGGATTCGAACCTGGGTCTCAAGATCCAGAGTCTCAAATGATGGACCACTACACTACGGGGCTCTACTAATTTGATTTAATTAAGGTACATAAAAAAATATTGTCTTTTTTTAGTCATCATAAAAACCATCATCATCTTCGAACTCAAACTCATTCTTTTCAGAATTTTCGGTAAAGTCAATTTTATCTGGAAAATATCTTAAAATTACAACATCATCTAAGTCTTGTACCCACCTGTAAGGGATGATTACATTTGCTCCATCTTTTACTAAATCTGGAGTCGTTCCAGTAACAAGTAATGCCGAAACAATTCTTTGAGTAGTGTCTAAAAGTACATCGTGAACTACACCTAATCGCATTCCTTTACGAGTATAAACCGTCAATCCCGGTAGTCTTGAAGCTTCGTTTAGCACAACCTTCCATAGAGCATTGATATAATTGGTTTGTGTCGCTTTTGTAAAATCTTGAATAATAATAGATTATAAATAGGCCCTAAAATTAAAGCGGACTATATGGGTAGAGTAAGACCGACTTACATCAAACGTGTTGCTATTGAATTAGTAAGAAATTATTCAGACAGATTTAATGAAGATTTTGATCATAATAAATCGATTGTTGAAGAGTTGACCGACGTAGAAAGTTTAACTATGAGAAATAGAATTACAGGATATGTAACTCGTTTCAGGAAGCAAGGCCAAGTTTGAAACATTACGATGTTGTGGTAGCAGGTGCAGGACCTTCGGGCGCTACAGCAGCATATTATTTAGCTAAACAAGGTAAAAGTGTAGCATTTGTAGACCGTGCAAAATTTCCTAGAGAGAAAGCATGTGGTGGTGGTCTTTGTGTTCACATCGAAGAATTTGATCACATTATCAATAACTGGGATGACTTTTTGGAGTCAAAATGTCAGAGAGGCATTGTTTATGGTCCTGAATTTTTACCCGTTGACTATGTTAGTGAGAAACCTTTTTTCTATAATATTCGTAGGCTTCAGTTTGATAATAAATTGGTAGAATACGCAGTGGCTGAAGGTGCTACTCTAATTGAAGGAGTTGCAGTTAAAGATTTCGAAGTTCTAGATGATAAAGTCTTAGTCAAGTTGCGCAATGGCGAAGAGCTTAGCGGTGAGGTTATAATTGGAGCTGGTGGCTCATACGATTTAGTTTCTAAAAGGATAAGGGAAATAGAAAACATGCCTATGAATTGGCGAGATGAAGACATTGCTATGGCTCTCTATTTTGAAGTGGATGTTGGAAGAGAATTCATGGACGAAGTTTATGGCGAGGAAAGAATATCTATGGCTCACATCAAGTACGATGGATTAGATGGATATGGTTGGTCATTCTCAAAAGATACAGTCCTTAATGTAGGTATAGGTTGTCCAAGAAATATAATCAAGAAATTGAAGAAGGAAAAGAAAGGCTGGAGTGAAAGGAAATATTTACTTGACTACGTTGAAACTCTAAAGGAACAAGGTTGGTTCCCTAAACACATTGAAGTTGATAGAAAAATGATTTCAGGTGCAAACATACCTGTAGGTATGGGAATGGGCTGTACTGTTGGTGATAGAATGATGGTTGTAGGAGATGCAGGAGGCTTTGTTTCTCCATTATCTGGTGAAGGTCTTTACTATGCTTTAGATTCAGGCAGATTAGCAGCAGAATCGTTAGACGTTTTATTTTCAGAAGGCAGCTTTCAGAAACAGGATATGATGCATTATCATAGAGCCTGGAGTTCAAAGTGGGGAGATGATTTAGAGTGGTTAAAAGTCGGTTGGCACTTACTGATGGTAATGCCAAATAGTCTAATCAAATATGCAGCATTAGATGAGGAAACAAAAGAATTCTTCACACACATGTTTGTTGGTTCAATGCCGGCTTCAAAAATTAAAAATAAAGTTTTAGCTTTGATTGCTAAAGGTGTCTTGAAACACGACGTCCTAAGTTTAATGACAGGTAAGAATGAAATCGTCCCTGATTTAGTGAACTAAGTTTCTTTTTTTTATGGAAAGGCTTTAAGAAGTAAGTTTCAGAGTGGTTGTTATGCAATCTGAAGAGGATTGGGATGATGGTGAAGACTGGGATGATGATTATGACGATTCTGAATCCTCATCATTACTAGATATGGAATTGGCTACAAAGATGAAAATTGCTGGCGCCGTTGGTATTGCCTTGCTTATTATTTTGTCATCAACTATATTTACAAATTTTGGATTTTACAGTGGAGCAGGTAGTATTTCAGTTCTAATTGATGTCAATGAAGGCAAAGATGCAAGCGATAATACCTTTACATTTAACATATTAGCAACATCTCCAGCGTTTGGTAGTTTGGCGAAAGAGGGTGATTATACTATAACTAATATTCCTAATTCAGTAGATTATTCGGGAGGTTCAATATCTGCATTTTCCGGTTCTTTTAGTTTAAATGACGAAGGTAGAGGTTCAGTATCTATTGCTTATTCAGATTTATTTAAAATGAATGGTAAATATAATTTAGAAGTAGAATTAGGAAGCCAAAAAGCAACTGATTCAGTCATACTTAATAAATTTTCAGAAAGTGCAGTTGCAGATTTAGTTGAGTTTGATGGTAGCAAGCCTCTTGATCGAGATGATGGCGTTATTACTAACATGCATTTCTCCAGTGAAGTTATAGAAAACCCTGACTCAAATTTAGATACTCCTATAATTATTATTCCTTCAGTTACAGGTACAATTACAATATATTTTTCAGAAGAATTATTTGAAGAAGGTGAAGATGAGGATTACTGGGATTCAGATAATGAACGGGAACCTGAAATAGTAGAAACCATTCAATTTTCATATTTTGAAGATCAAATGTCTATAGTCTATGAGGACGGGACTTCAGAATCAGGTGAAAACTTTAATCCATTTATTTTTGATACTTCTGAATTTTATCAAAATAGTGGAGATTATGCAATAAACATAGAGTTTACCAATGATTTAGGTTCAGATACCTCTGCTAAGCAGGGTCAAAGTAGCTGGAAATGGTTCCACATCTGTAACACTAGTTCAGATGGTACTTGTTCAGATTAGTCTTAATTATATTATCAAAAATCTCTCATTTTAGTAACTAAGAACCAGAGATTCCAAATTCCATCTTCCCATGTATTTAGTTTGACTTCCCCAACACGTGCGTGGAAAGGTACTGGAATTTCTACAGCCCTCAAGCCTCTTTTGAAAGCTTCAATCTTAAATTCCTCAGAAAGGGGCATCCCATCACTTGTCAAATTGACTTTTGATATGACTTCTTTCTTGAAAACCCACATTCCACTTTGTGAGTCTTTTATGTTAATGCCATGAAAAAGATTAGTTCCAAATGTGAGTCCCCAGTTACCAATTTTATGAGTTACAGACATTGCATCAGAATCCATTCTGTCTAGCCTATTACATGTCACAAAGTCTAAATTATTGTTGATTAGAAATGCTAACACATGAGGGATTTTGTCAGCAGGATAAGTAGTATCACCATCAATAGTGGCAACATAGTCTGTATCAATTAAACTAAATCCAGTTTTGTATGCTCTTCCATATCCTTTCCGTGGTTCGTTATGGACTATGGCTCCTCTTTTCTGAGCTTCTTCTGCAGTATTATCTGTAGAGTTTCCGTCAACGATTAAAACTTTGACATCTAGCCATGGTAAATTTCTAGGAATTTGATCTATAGTAGGTCCTATTGACTCACCTTCGTTCAAAGTAGGAATTACCACAGTTAAACTAATACTCATATTAGAGAAGTATGGAGGTCTGGTTTTAAGGCCAACTATACTGGCATATTATGGCCCTTTTGATTCGTAAGCTGTCTTCAGCCTTAAGTTTTAAGGTTGGCTTAGTTTTAATCTTATCTTGGTTTTATTGGGCTGATTCTCCAATTATATTATTATTTTCGGGTTTAGTATTATTGCTATTGGGAATAATAGGGGTTGTAACAACTATAGTTAAACAGGAGGAAGAACTGGAATGATAGTTCCATTAACCTTATATCTAACCAGTTATCGACTTACTTTTTAGATGAGTCTTCTATACAGAATCCTTCTGAGGCCGGCAGTTTTTTTGCAAGATTCTGAAAGAGCACATTCACGAGTTTTATCGGTACTGTCTAGGATGTCTCGCACTAGGTTTTCTCTTTCCATGCTCGGGGCACTTTATCGTTCACCTGAGCTTCCAGTAAATGTATTTGGTCTTGATTTCCCAAATCCTGTAGGGGTCGCGGCAGGTATGGACAAGAATGGGGCTGCAGTTCCTTCATGGCAATCGATAGGTTATGGATTTTGTGAAATTGGAGGGGTGACTCTCCATGAACAACCAGGTAATCCAAAGCCTAGGATGTTTCGTGTAACTAAAGATAAGGCTTTGATCAATAGAATGGGTTTCAATAATATTGGAGCACACGCACTTAAAGAGCAATTACAATTCTGGAAAGATAAAGGTCTTTGGCCAGATTCACCCGTGGGAATTAATCTAGGGAAATCGAAGGTTACCTCAAAGGATGAGGCACCTTTAGATTATTCAGGTTCAATTAAGATTCTATGGAATCATGCAGATTTCTTTGTTGTAAATGTAAGTTCACCAAATACTCCAGGTCTTAGAGATCTTCAAGAATCTAAAAATTTGGATTCTATAATAAAGAAATGTTGTGAGATAAATAAAGAGATTTCAGTGCAAAAAGAAGCTGCAGAAAAGCCCCTTTTAGTAAAAATAGCACCAGAATTAAATGATGGTTTTTTAGAAGATATAGTGAAATTAGTAAGAAAGTATAAACTTTCGGGAATCGTGGCAACTAACACAACGGTAGATAGGCCTCAAGCAACTAATACCTCCTCCGAAAAGATTTACAAAGAAGCTGGAGGCCTTAGCGGAGCTCCGCTCAAAGATAAAAGTACAGAGATGATACGTAAGATTTACAAGATTACAAAAGGTAAAATCCCAATAATTGGTGTTGGAGGTATTCTTACTGCAGAAGATGCATGGGAAAAAATAACGGCAGGAGCTTCCATTTTACAGATTTATACTGGATTGGTTTTTGAAGGTCCAGCAATAGCAAAAAGTATTGTTAAGGGATTGAAAAAGCGTGTTGAAAGTGAAGGTTTTAAATCAATAAGCGACGCAGTTGGAATAGAAGCCTAGCTTATTCTCTAATAATAAATTGGCTTTGACACATTGGACAACCAACTTGTATTGGCCTTTGATCAGTAGTTATTGTAATTTGACCAGAACAGCTTGGACATGTCAAGGTTGTAGGCCCCACATCATCAAAGTCAAAGAAGTCTTCTTCTTCATCTTCGTTTCTGAAGTATTTTAGTCCAACGACTGCACCTAATGCCAATATTCCAGCTATGCTACCTCCAATTAGAAGAGTATTACTTCCTTCATCATCACTTCCGCCTCCTCCAGTGTTAGTTTTAGCTGTGACGAATATGAACAAAGTCTCACTTTTGCTACTACCTCCATCATTATCAATAACTGTAAGCGCTACTTCATAATTCCCATCTTTTTCAAATATATAGTCTAAAGTTTCTTGATTAATTTCATTGGAAGTAATACCCTCTTTAATCGACCATGTGAAAGTAACAATATTTCCATCGGTATCATATGAGGATGAACTACTAAATGAAACAAGATCGCCTTCCTCTAAATTAATAAATTGTTCATTTATCATGATTCCATTTATTGTAGTACTTATTGAGGCCACAGGGTTGATATTTTCTTCTTCAGGCTCTTGAGCATACGCATATTTGCTTATGGATTCCGCA
>JBJLCA010000043.1:0-22635 GCA_045567915.1 Candidatus Poseidoniales archaeon
ATCAGTCCAATTATAGGTACAGTTTTGATATTGGCCATCATGGTTTCAATAACTGGAACTATGCTTGCTTGGGGTATTCCTCAGATCCAGGAAAGTGAAGCTTATGCAATCTATACTTCAGCCCAAAACAATTTTTTAAATTTTGATGCAGATTTAGATCAGGTAATAATCCAAGGCGAAGGTAGCTCACGTTCATCAACAGTTTCCTTTAGCGCCGGGACCTTTGTACATCGAGAGAATTTAGACGAAATACGTTATTATTATGAAACTACAGATTGGTCAACGTTTGAAATATTAGGCGTAAAAAATGAAGCAACAAGCTTTGCAATAATAGATAATAAAAATGTTATAGAAAATTTTGATATTATTATTTCATATCCTAACGGAACTACCTGGGAAGGTGAATCTTCATCATATATTGTTTCAGGTTTTCCCTCACTAGTTCATGGTTCTTCAGCTACATATTCGAGTACCTCAAATAATACAGTAGTTGGAGGTTTTTTCATGTACGGCGTAGATTCACTTTCATACAAGTATTCTTCAGTCTCTGGAGTTTACAAAATGCGTTTATTTAATGGCGGAATTGTAACTAGAGAACCCGGAGGCATTTTCTACGTCAGTTCTAAACCAATTATTCGCTCTGTCAGTGCAGATGATTCATACGATTCTTTAGTTTTGTACCAAACAGATTATAATATGACAACAGGTGCTAAATCTTTAACTGGAGGTAATTATAATTTTGAAGCAAGAAATCAAGGAGGAACGGATTCTTCATTTGAGGTCTACAGTATTAGGATGGGTTTCAGTGGAGATAGTTCAACTGCATTGAGGAATTATTATTCTACTTATTGGAGTTTTGGACCTGAAACATATACAATTTCAAGTGCACAATCAACTACTGCGGCTAACATGGGTTTTGAAGAAGATATATTTTACAATCAGGCAACTGCATTTGACTTTAGAATTTTGGAGAGAACAATTCATGTTACATTTAACCTCCGATGATTCTGGAGCTTCTCAGCTAATAGGATATGTCTACACAGCGTTAATTTCTGTTCTGATTCTATCTTCAATGATGCTTACATCAAGCACTATGCTAAATGGTAGTGTTTCCAATACTGCACAAGAAGAAGCAGAACAACTTGCACTTTATTTCCAATTAGCAGTAGAAGACTTATTGAATACAGTTAGAGAGTATCCGGGATCATCTCCAGTAATGACTCTCGATACAGGTATTGAAGCAATAAATCATGGAATACAATACAAGGTAACTGGTTCTACTACAGGACTAAAAGTTACTACAATCCAGCCTCGCGGAGGGTCTTTTGAAGTTACTTTTCCATTAGCGCCTGCAGTATCTATTGAGACTACAAACTCCGCATCACTGAAGTCAACCACTTCTTATATAGTCATATCTTATGATGAAAATCTAAAGGTTGTCACGTTAACCTCAGGATGATAAAATGAGTGCTGCAAAAGAAACAATGGACGGAGCTTCTGCATTAATAGGCGAAGAGGAGGAACAAATTGATGAAACAAAGCTTTCTTGGAGAGAACGTCGAAGATTAAATAAGCAAAGAAAAGCTGAAGCTAAGAAGCGTAAAGCAGCAGAGAAAGATGGCGTAATCCATGACCTAGTTATGGATGATATTGAGATAGGGGAAGATTTTGAAGAATTAGACACTTATCCAGTTAGACCTCCTTTTTCATATGTAAGAGTTCTGTTTGATAAGAGAGATTATTCTAGATTTTATTATGTGGTTGAACCTAAAGCTACAAAGCAAGAAAACGAAGATTTACAGACAATAAAAGATGTTTTACAGCGCGCACTTAATATTGAAAGAGATACTCTTGATGAAAGTCAAGAAGATTTTTTGAAACAAGCTGTTGATGATATTTTAGATAGTTATAGGTTAAAATCTCGTAAGAGTAATCGTCAGAAAATACATTACTACATAGAAAGAGATTTGATAGGTTATGGTAAAATTGATACAATGATGAAAGATCCTAATATTGAGGATGTTTCTTGTGATGGTCCTGGAGTTGAAATTTTTGTTTACCATAGAAGATTCGAATCGTTAAGAACTAATGTAATGTGGGAAGATGAGTTAGAGTTAGAGCAATACATAATTCGTATGGCTCAGCGTTGTGGTAAGCACATTTCCATTGCTGAACCTCTTCTTGACGCAACATTAATGGATGGTTCACGTATAGTTATGACATTAGGTAGAGAAGTATCTACCAAAGGTTCTACATTTACAATTCGGCGTTTTAGAGATGAACCGTTTACGCCTGTAGATTTACTTGAGTTCAAAACTTTTTCATCCATGCAAATTGCCTTTTTCTGGCTTGCGATGCAATATGGAATGTCTATGCTGTTTGTAGGAGGTACGGCTTCAGGAAAGACTACTTCTTTGAATGCATGTTCACTTTTCCTTCCATGGCAACATAAAATAGTAAGTATTGAAGAGACACGTGAGTTAAATTTACCACATCCAAATTGGATTCCAGGTTGTACTAGGCAAGGTTTTGGTGGTGAATCAGCAGGAAGTGGTACGAAAGCACCTGGAGAAGTTGACATGTATGATTTGTTACGTGCAGCTTTGAGAGAACGTCCTGAATACATAATTGTGGGGGAAATTAGAGGGGCTGAAGCTTATGTTCTTTTCCAGGCAATGGCAACAGGTCACACAACATATTCAACTTTCCACGCAGATTCAATTCAGAGTTTAGTTCATCGTTTAGAAAATAAGCCAATTGAAATTCCTCGAGTTTTAATTCCAGCTTTAGATGGCATTTCTATCCAAATTCAAACAAGAGTTGGTGGAAAACGTGTAAGAAGAAATAAGGGTATCATCGAAATTATAGGTATTGATCCTCATTCGCATGAATTGCTAACTAATGAAGCTTTTAGATGGGACAATACTGTAGATGAATATATTTTTACAGGTAAATCATACATTTTTGAAAAAATAATGATGAAGGCTAATCTCAACCGTGTTGAGATTATGGATGAAACTAAGAGAAGGCAGTTAGTAATTGAGTGGTGTTTGAAGAAAGGAATACGAGATTACAAAGATTTTGCCAGAGTTGTAGCAGAGTATTATGTGCATCCTGAAGACGTAATGAGGCGAGTTTACGAAGATATGCAGGTTGGAGGTAAGAAGCGTAGACGTAAAGTTGAAGACAGAGATTTAGATTTATCGCGATCAGATGATTCTGAAGTAGACGTATCAGATTTCCCACCAAAAGTTAGGCAGAAATACCAAACCCGTGAAGCTAAAGAACAGGCATCTAGAGCTAAAAACGATGCTAAGATTTCACAAACCGATGATCCTACAAAGAGAGCTAATTTAATTGCTAAAGAAGAGCAGAGAAGAACAAAGGTAGAAACTAAGTTACAAAATGATTTGTTAAAAGATCAAGCCTACTATGTGCCATTGAAACAATTAAAACCATTAGCCAAGCAAATAAGTTTAGGCGATGTATCATCATTAAATGAAGTCGAGGGTAGAAGGATGTTGAAAGATGTACGTTCAGAAATGAACAAGAAATCTAAAGCAGAAACTAAGATTTCTAAATTAGATGCTTCAGATAAGAAAGAAAAGGCTATTTCTTCAGAGGAAGAAAGAGCATCTAAGGCATTAAACAGTCTTAAAGCTAAGCTAGCAAATAGAGTTCAGCGATCAGCTAATCCACGTTGGTGGCATTCATGGCTCTGATTGGCTTAACTGGCTTTGAAACATTTAGCCGAGTTTTATTGGGCTGGTTCGGACGAATGGTTACTAAAGATTCTCTTAGTTTAAAAAATCAATTAGTTAAAGCGAGAATTCCTTTACTTCCAGAGGATTATGTCGCTTCTTCGGCGATGCAAGTAATATTGGCTTTCCTAGGTGGAGTTGCTTTTTCACTTGCTATTGTTGGATTCTTGGTTCCGCAACTTGAGACCATGCAGGACCCAACTAAGGCAGATGGTGAAAATTTCGCAGTTTCAAATGTTATTCAATATGCAATTATAGGCCTTTTAGTTTTTGTTCTACCGGCTTTAATTGGTTTAGTTCAATTTTTGACTCCAGCATTATTAGAAAGTAGTCGTGGAACAAATATGGATCGTCAAATTCCATTTGCCGCAAGTTATGTTTCAGCAATGGCTGCAGCTAATGCTACGCCTTCAATGACTTTTAAATCATTGGCAAGAAATAAAGATATTTATGGGGAAATTGCTAACGAAGCAGCGTGGATATATCACAGTATGGAATTCATGGGAAGAGATTTGGTCACAACTTTGAAAGAAGCAGTTGACAGAACGCCTTCCGAAAGGTTTGCAGAGTTTATTCAAGGAATCATAGGGACCGTTACCTCAGGAGGAAATCTCAAATTATATTTCCTTAACCGTTCAGAGTATTATGCTCAACAAAATAGAGTTCATGTGAAAGATGTCTTGCAACAAATGGCATTGTTTTCAGAGGCTTATGTTGTTGTAGCTGTTGCATTACCTATCTTTGCCATGATTATTGCAGTAATTACCTTTTGGGTTTCAGGAGCAGGTATGAAACTTGAAGAAATACACATGTACTTGTTAATTTTTGCTGGATTTCCAGTAATTCAGTTAATTTTTTCAGGTCTATTTTATAGTTTAAGTACGGAGATCTCAAACGATTAATGGCTATTAAAGGCAATTTACAGAAGAAAGTCTATCGCGACAGGCGAACTGGTGTAAAACGAAGATGGATGGAATATAGTAAGGTTGAAAGATGGCTATCAGTTAGAGATAAAGTAACTGATTGGGCTCCAGCTTTCGTAGCTTTTTTCTCTATAGTATTTGCTTTATTTTTCTTTATGATTGCTAATATCAATAACACTACTGACGGAGAGACATTGGTTGTGGATTCAGATAATGATAAACAATTTGACAATCCTTGGGATATGAACGACGGTCAATTTTCTTTCACGTTTGGTAATACGTATGATGAAGGCGCAGGTAAAGAAAATCGTATTGAGGCGATATATGGATTGGGTATTCCCTCAATAAAAAGTAATGAATCTGTAGATTCTGATCCTATGGTAGATGGAATTGAAAATGAAATGACTGCCAATGAATGGTTCCGTTCGTTCCCAGAAATTTCAGCAATTGATTATGTTGTTTTTGGAGTTATTTCGCTCATGTTGCCATACGGAGTGTATGGCTATCGTAGAGATCAAATTAGATCTAGGGTTGAAGAAAAATTCCCTGATTTCTTGAGAGATTTAGCTGAGTACTGGAAAGGAGGTCTTAGTATGACAGTAGCTATTCAGACGCTTGCAAAGGGTGAATATGGAAATCTTAACGATGAGGTTAACAAAATGTCGTCACAAATTTCGTGGGGAGTTTCATTTGGAGAAGTTTTGGAAATGTTCACAGAAAGAGTTACTTCACCTATTGTTACCAGAGCTGTTAGAATGGTAGATGAGGCAAATAAAGCAGGAGGTAAAATTTCAGATATTTTGCTTGCAGCTTCTTTTGACGCAAGAGAGATTAAGGCACTCGAGACTGAAAGAAGACAGGAAGTTGGAAGTTATGTTACAGTTATTTACGCATCATTCTTTGTTTACCTAGGAATTATCTTAGTTTTGGCGTCTACTTTTATTCCAGCTATTGTGGATTCATCAGCAGCTACTGGTGGTTCAGGTTCAATGTCGATTGGAAATTTAACAATTAGGGAGATGAACGAGGTGTGGATATCTACAGTTTTCCTTTACAGTTTAATAATTCAAGGAACTGGGATGGGGCTGGCAGCAGGTTTTATGTCAACAGGAAGATTGTATTCTGCATTTTTACGTGCATCATTTTTATTATTCTTAGGATGGTTTATTTTTGAATTAGCTGGTATCACCACATCAATGATAACTCCGCAAATTTAGGGTAAATTTATGAGAAATACGAAAGGACAAATGCATGTTTTGGAAGTTTTGTTAGTAGGTGTGTTATTTACTTCTGCAGTTAATGTAGCTGTGAATATTTTACCTACGAGTGATGCAGATAATTCAGGGCAAAATGACCTTTATTTTTCGGGTATGGAAATTTTAGAGTTATTGGATACTTGGGAACCTTCAGATTCAGAAATATCAGCTAAACATAATAGCTCAACATTATCTTGGTGGTTAGCTACAGATAATAACTCAGCAATAAAGCAATATCTTGATTCAGGTTTACCTTCATCAGTCTCTTATCGTTTAGAGGGCACTCATGGCTCTCAAAATGAGGTTATTGTGGATAGAGAGATACCTGATGGAGAGGTAAGTACTTCATTTAGAATAGTTTGGAGTGATAATGAAGTTTGGGATTTAAGTTTATATTTATGGCATGGATATAGGGAGGCTTGATGGACACTAAAGGTCAACTTTTATTAGTTTCAGGTCTTTTAATGTCTATCACATTAATAGCAGTTAGCAGTACAATTACACACTCAGTTAACTTAGGTACACACCAGGGTGAAAGACACGATTTAACACCTCACATTAGTTCTATTGAAAGTAATTTTCCCTTGGTATTAGAGCATCAGATTGGCCAGGATGATGGTTCTATTCCTATTAGCGAATCATTTGATCAAGTATCTGGAGATTTTGAAACCTTATTTGCCCTTAGGGGAATTTCTTTATCATTTACTTTAACTTCATCAACATTAGACTCAGGAGAATACACCTTTGTTTATGAATATACAATAAGTGATAGCATAATCACTATTAATTTATCTAAGACAACCGAATTTTAAGTTAGTCTTGTGATGAGGTAAATGAGGAAATAGTTCTTTTGAACATTCCACCAAAACCGATAACTGTTGTAATAAGTATTCCAATAAACATAATCAAATATCCTAGATATAATTGTTCCAAATTATTATTGAAATCAGTTTGATTGGTCTCTCCATTAAGAGCCATTAATCTGATAAGACCTAGTATAAATCCCGCAATCAATAAAATAAATCCAACACTAATTCCTATTTCAGAAGTTGTAAATCCGTCTTCTTCTACATCCGGTTTTCCTTTAAAATCTGGAAAATCGTCGTTACCTTTTTCTTCATCAGACATAATATAGCCAGAAATAATAGGTTAATAAGCTTGTCCTTATTATTTTCACGTTATTTTTTTGTGTTCTAAAGCAGCCTTAACCAATCCCAAATGTAATGGTGATGGATTGTCAGGTCTTGATTTGAACTCAGGATGGAACTGAGAGGCCATATAGTAGGGGTGTTCTTCTAATTCTAATATTTCCATGCGCCTTCCACTTTTATCTCTTCCAGTATATTTCATTCCCTTTTCTTCAATTTTAGATATATATTCAGGATTAATTTCATATCGATGACGATGTCTTTCATAGGCAGTATTATTTTTATATAATTCCATAGCTTTACCTCCAGATATTGCAACTTCATGGTCACCCAATCTCATAGTAGCTCCCATATTTTCTACACCTTCTTGTTCTGGTAATATATCAATTACAGAGTGTTCTCCATCAGGATCTAACTCTGATGAATTCGCATTCTTCAATCCTAAAACATTACGTGCAAATTCTACGGTAGCTAGTTGAAAGCCAAAACAAACACCGAGATATGGAGTGTTGCTTTCACGAGCCCATTTTGCACTCATAATTTTACCTTCAGAACCTCGACTTCCAAAACCACCTGGAACTAAAACACCATTTACACCTTCAAGACTTTTTGTATTTCCACTGTCTTCTAGGTCAGGAGCTTCAATCCAGCGTATTTTGACTTTACAGCCAAGCAATGCTCCAGCATATCTTAGAGATTCTTCATGTGATATATATGAATCTTTCAAATCAGTATACTTTCCTATTAGTGCAATTTCTACGGTTTCACTACCGTTTGAAATACGATCAGCAAAATCTTTCCATTGAGTCAGGTCAGGCGCTTTAGGCTTTAGACCTAAACGTTTTTCGACTAATTCAGGAAGTTTTTGCTCTAAAAAAACCATAGGAACATCGTAAATGGATCTCGCATCAGGAGCTGAAATAACGCATTCACGAGGTATGTCAGCAAAAAAGGCAATTTTAGTAGCAATATCCTCTTCAAGTTTCGTATTACTCCTTCCGACAATAATATCAGGTCTTATTCCTAATCCTTGTAATTCTTTTACAGAGTGCTGTGTAGGCTTAGTTTTTTGTTCACCGACAGCACCTACAACAGGAACCAAGGTAGTATGAATAACCATTACATTTTCTTTACCTTCCAACCTACCTAACAGCCTTACAGCTTCCATAAATGGCATTGATTCTATGTCGCCTACAGTTCCACCCAATTCAACCATGCAAATGTCTGCGTCAGCGTTCTTTGCTGCATTTTGTACACCATCTACAATTTCACGTACGACATGTGGAATAATTTGTACAGTCTGTCCAAGATAATCTCCTCGACGTTCTTTCTCAATTACATTTTTGAAAACTTTACCAGTAGTAATATTATGTTCTTTTGTTAAATTGCAATTCAAGAATCTTTCGTAATTTCCTAAATCTAAATCAACTTCAGACCCATCAGTCATTACAAAAACTTCACCATGTTCATACGGATTCATGGTTCCTGCATCGACATTTAAATAAGGATCAATTTTTACAGCTGTAACTTTGTATCCTGCACGTTGCAGTAGTAGGCCAGTAGAAGACGAGGTAATTCCTTTTCCTATTCCAGAAAGGACTCCGCCGGTCACAAGTATATATTTCATTGACTCAACGGACTAATACATGTTAAGTACTCGCTATAAGGCCGTCGGTCCACTTAAACCCCTTTTCAATGATATGCTATGTCAATACAAATCAATCAACATAATAGTAAGTTATTTTGGTTTGATTTAGAGCCAAATGATGAAAAAGAATTTATTACAATTTACATTCTTATAAATGATAAAATTACACTTATTGAAACTGGCCCTGCTTGTTCACATAGTAATTTAGTTAAGGGAATAAGGAAAGCTGGAATAGCTTTATCAGATATAGATTTTATTGTACCTACACATATTCATTTAGATCATTTTGGCGGAGGCGGACATATTATGGATGTATGTGTAAATGCTAAGGCAGTAGTTCATCCCAACGCAGTGTATCATATCTCCAACATAGATAAATGGTGGTCAGGTAGTCTTGATTTTCTGGGCGAAGTGGCAGAATTGTATGGTAAGCCTTTAGCAATTCCCAAATCAAGGATAATTTCAGCAGAGGATGGTTTTGAATTAAAATTGGGAAGCGATGTGCTAAAGGCATTACATACTCCGGGACATGCACCACATCACATAACATGGCTCAATGGGACCTCAGCTTTTGTTGGTGATTCTCTTGGTCTCTGGTATCCTAAAATAGATAAAGCATTTCCGGTTACTCCGGGATATTATAGGCACGATTTAGCCCTTCAAAGCATAATCTCAATGTCTAATTTAGATTTAGATGAAATTTTCTATACACACTTTGGACCTAGAAATTCAGCTGGAGTATTTCAGAAAATTCATAATGAATTTCTGTCATGGATGGAAATTATTGAAGATGGAATTAATAAAAATCTCAATTCAAAAGAGATATTAGACATTCTTTTTTTAACACAAGATGGTTTAAAGCTTACAGATATTAAGCACGGAGTACATCAGCAAAATACTCACCTAGGTTCTGTAGAAGGAATGATGGGCTGGGTTATGAGGAAAAATGAGGGCAAATGATAAAATTCAATCAATAGATGCTTCACCATTTCCACATGTAGTAGTTGAAAATTTTCTTGATACTGATACCTTAGATCTAGTAATTGATGCCCTAGCTGGACTTGAATATAGTTTTAGTGAATCTGACCTTTTCAGTTACTGGGCGAGTGTTAAACTAACTGACATTGATCATCCTGCTTTGAATATTTTAAGAGAAGACTTAGGTGATAAAAGTTGGAGAGATGAAGTTGCCAAAGCTTTTCAGGTTTCTAAGTTATCCAAAATTGATATGGCGGCATATGTATACGGTTTAGGGGATTTTTTATTGCCTCATGATGATCAAGTAGAAAATAGGATAATTGCTTACAGTCTTCACTTAACTCCAGATTTAGAAGAAAAGGATGGTGGGTCTTTAGATCTTTTCAAGGCTAATAATGAAGGTAAATCGCAATTAGTCAAAAGTATAATTCCTAAATTTAATTCATTAAATCTGTTTGAAGTTTCAGCTACTTCTTGGCATCAGGTTAGTGAAATATTAACAGACATTCAGAGATTAACTCTTACAGGATGGTACCATGTCTGAAATAAATTTTTATTATTTGGAAAAACCGACGCTGTCTAATCTAAATAGAATATTTGGTTCAGCTGACATTCCCTTTATTCGATTATCAAAGTTTTTATCTAAAGAGGATGCAGACATGAAAACTAATTTACGCAGGGATGAAAAAATAGGTTTTTACAAGCGAAATATAGGAGAGCCATATTTGGGAGATTTTTGGAGATCTAAAGATTTTCTAACTTTTTTGAAAAAAGGAACCGGTCTTGATCTGAAATTCCGTTCTTCACAGGGACAGAGTTACGATCCAGGCGATTATTCGCTTTTACATTCGGAAGAATTGGAAAAGAAAAGATTAGTTGTAGTTTATGACTTCACAAAAAATTGGGATCTTGAATGGGGTGGTCATGATATTTACACTTCACCTGAGAAGGACCCTTTGATATGTAACAGAGATACAGGAACACTAATGTTGACATTATTAGATGAAGGAGATTATTCTTGTACTAGGTATGTTAGTTTGAAGTCAGAGTCAACGGTTAAAATAGATAAAGTTATCTTTGATTTAAAGTGAATACTTATTTTTGAGTATCTACGCTATTTTTATATCTCATACACAAAGATATTGTAAAAGGAGATAAATTTTGTCTAGTAAAATCGAGATTGAAAAAATAAAAGTCGAGTTATTGAAAGGCAATCCAATATTTGTTTTTGATGAGGAAGGCCGAGAATCTGAGACGGATATTTTCTTTTATGCGAAATCAGTTACAAAAGATAACTTACATTATCTAAGAAAAAATGGAGGCGGGATGATTTTTCTGGCCTCTGAATATTCTATTTCAAGAAAATTAGGTCTCCCGTTCATGGAAGAAATATATGATGCAGCATCGTCTAATTCAGATGATTTTGGTATATTAAACATCATGAAAAGTCATTCATTACCTTATACAAAATCTAAATCTTCATTTTCCATATTCATAAATCATAAAGATACATTTACAGGAATAACAGATGAAGATCGTTCTTTAACTGCACGTTCATTTTTAGAAGTTGCCGAAAAAATAAATAATTTGACTACAGATGAATCTAAAAAACTCATGGGCAATTCATTTAGAAGTCCAGGTCACGTTCCTGTATGTATAGCAGCTTCAGAAGGGCTTTCAGAAAGACAGGGACATACAGAATTGATAACTGAGTTATTTAAAAAATTAAATTTGACACCTATTGCATTAGGGTGCGAAATGGTATCAAAATCAGGTAAATCCCTTTCACGTTCAGAAGCTGAGAATTTTGCAAAAGATAATGGGTATTTATTTTTAGAGGGTCAATATGTCAAAGAGGTATGTCTGTGAAAGTAGTAGCTACTGGCGTCTTTGATATTATTCATATGGGGCATGCCCATTTCTTAAACGCAGCAAAGGAGCATGGAAATCACTTAACAGTAATTGTAGCGAACGATGCTACAGTTAGGAAAATGAAAGGAGAGCCTATATTATCTGATGAAAGGCGTTCTGAGGTAGTTTCACAGCTCAAACCTGTAGATGAGGTAGTGATTGGAAGAACCGGAGATATGCTCGATATTATTGTTGACGAAATAAAGCCAGATGTTATTGCATTGGGATTTGATCAACGTTTATTTACAACAAAAGAATTGGAAGCAAAATTATCAGATAGAGGTTTAGAAGTTAAAGTAGTTAGATTAAAGGAAATGGAACAAGATTTAGCAGGTTCGCGTAAAATTATTTCCAAAATATTAAAAATTTATCGAAAAAAATATAATTCTGAATAATGGTTTTTACAGGCATAGTACAGGAAAAAGCTAGATTACTGAGAGTTAAAAAGTTGAAAGACTTTTCTAGTATTGAAATAGAGTCTAGCTCAGATTTTATGAGGGGAATCAAGATAGGTGCTAGTGTTTCAATAGATGGAGTTTGCTTAACAGTTACTTCAATAAACGAAAAAAGTTTAACATTTGATATAATTGTGGAAACATTAAAAGTCACTAATTTATCAAATTTAGAGAAGTCAGACTTAGTCAATTTAGAAAGAGCAGCACGTTTTGGTGATGAAATTGGCGGACATATTATTTCAGGTCATGTATCTGGAACCGTTAAAATATCAAAAATAGAGAAGACAACTAATAATCACATTCTTTCTTTTAAAACAAGTAACAATTTGATAAAATACATTTTTCCAAAGGGGTATGTCTCATTAAACGGAATAAGTTTAACTATTGGAGAGGTAAACAGAATAGACAATACTTTCACAGTTTATTTAATTCCTGAAACCCTAAGAATTACAACTATGCAAGATAAGAAGATTGGAGATATGATTAATTTAGAAATTGAAACGCAAACCAAAAATACGGTTGATTTAATAACTAAAATGCAGGTGAAAAAATAATGGCAAAGTCAGTAGCGATTGTAGCAGGAAGTTATCATAAAGACAAAGTAGAAAAGATGGTTGAAATTGTTAAGTCAATGTCTTCTGAAAACAATCTGTTAATTGAAGAAATATGCTGGGTTCCAGGCTCAATGGAACTTCCGTTACAAATTAAGCGCTTATTACTTAGAGAGTCAATTGAAGGAATAATAGTTTTAGGAATTATTGAAAAAGGGGAGACTGATCATGGCTTAGTTATGGGTCAGGCAGTTACTAAATCAATCATAGATTTACAATTACTCTCAATGAAACCAATAGGATTTGGGATAATAGGTCCAGGTGCAGAAGAAGAACAAATTGATAAAAGAGTAGAAGTTCATGCTAGGCAGGCAGTGTTAGCAGTTTCGGAAATGCTATTTAATTGAATTTGTTTTTTATTTTCCAATTACTCATTTTATATTTTTCTATCATATAGTGGAGTGCATGGTAGAAGCTTGGTAGAGCAAAAACAGCCATTAACAGAGAGAATAGGACGAGTGTAATAATTAATGCGAAGAAATTCCTTAATCCAATAAATTGACTACTAAAGAAGGAAATTAGAACTCCGGAGAATACTCCTCCCATTGTGGTAAATGTCGCTTCTACAACTGACTGGCCTGTATTTTCAACAGCTTTTTGTATTCCTTCAGGAGTAGTACCTTCTTCTCTTACTCTTTCAGTAATTTGAATTGAATTATCAATACCAATTCCAATAATAATTGTTCCAACCATCGCAGTAAAAATATTTAGATTAGTACCTCCAGCATCGACGGTAGCTGGATACCATAGAATCACTAACAAAATAGGTAGGAAAGTAATCACTCCAAATTTAACTGAACTAAAAATCACAATCATCGTTATTAAAACTAAAAGTAAACTTAGCTTAATAGTATCGAATTGAGTTTCTTGAATTCCTTCATTAATTGCAATGCTTACAGGAGGTCCTCCGGTCAACTGAGACATTTCTGCATCATGGGCATGAATTTGTTTATCTCTCAAAAATGCAATATCATCGATTTCATTAACTAAGATTGTGGTATCATCAATATTGATGTATGGCATGCTAACATAGATTAGAGCTTTATCGTATTCATCAGTCAAAAGCATAGCTCGCATTTCATCAGTAAATGACTCATAAAATACATCAATCATATCACTCCTTAGTTGCTCCCTACTGTATAATGGATTTATATCAATCCAAACGTAATCGTCACCAAAGAAATCACTGTGCAAGAAATCCCAAAAGCTTCCATCGAATTCAAATTGAGTTTCCCCATCTAAATCATCTAAGGCTATAGTTATATGAGCAGATTTAAAAAAGTCAACGATAGAAAATGCTGAAACATTTATTATTTCATTAGAATTTCGATTAGTAACAGATAAATTGTTTATCTCGCCCTGCGTCCAATTCATCACATCTAAAACATCTAAATCTTTTGCAGCTGGCTTTAATCTATCTTCAGGCCCGTTTACTAGTAAAATTCCAGTTTGTCCAGCTTCAAATTTTTCAGAATATTCGCCTAATTTTTTAATTGAATCTATATCTTCAGGTGCAGATTCACTTCCTTTGATATCTTGATCCATGACTGCGATTCTAGCTATGGAGTAAGAGGTTGTTAGAAGAAGAACTAATAGAATCGCTTTCCATTGTTTAGTTGATAAGACAGCTATACTTTTCCACCCTTCAGATTTATGTCTAGAATAATTTGTTAGCTTCATAATTGCAGGAGTCATGCTAACCGTCAGAAAGAATGCACAGATAACGCCAACAATCATTGTGAATCCTACAGTCCTCATCGGAGCTATGGGTGAAATAAAAAGCGCAGAAAAACCAATAGTGTCAGTTACAGCACACAAAAAAGTTGCTTTTCCTGTTGTAAGTAGTGCTAAAAATGTAGCTCTTGGCATCTTATTTCCTTCATCTTTAAATTCCACAATTCGATTAGCTACGTGTAATCCATAGTCAACACCAATTCCAACTAAAATTGGTCCGGCCGCCACAATCATTGGGGTCAGAACTACTCCAGATAAATTTACGATCCCAAGTGTCCAAATTAGAGCACAAAATATTGGTACTAAAACAACAGGTATAGCTAACCAATTTCTGTGAAAAAATAACATCATCGCGATTACGATTCCCAATGAAATAGGTAACATTGTTAGTAAATCATCGTATAATCTAGCAGTTACTTCGTGAAGAACAACAACAAGACCAGTTTGAGTCATGTCAGTTCTAGCATTATATCTTTGATCAATATGCTCTTGAATTTTAGCAATCATTTCTTCTTGTGATGCATCATTGTTTTCACCCTGATATTTTAGGGCGAATAGAATTACAGCCGTATCAATTATTTGATCATCATTTGTATCTATAGCAAAATTTTGTAGGGCTGAAGATGTACTATCGAAAATTTGATCTACTCTATCTTGGTCATCAGGTATATTGTATGTACCAGTTAGATTTACAGTATCATCATCGTTTTGTTCAATACTCAATCCACCAAATATTTTACCTTCTGTTGCTTCTATAAATCTAGCATTAGTTGAGTTAAATTCTTTGATTAGAGTAGAAATACTCAATGTAAAAATTATCCCGTCTTTATCTCCTCTATCAGCTTGATATGTTTCTAAATCTTCACTCTGTCCATACTTATCTATTGTAGTTTCAAGAAGAGCAATTTCTTTCAAAGTAGGAACATATGTAATATTATCAACTATAATATCATTAAAGACATTAGGATCATTTGCATTCCCCGTTTCAATATAGACAATGATTAGATCAGTTGCCCAATCTTGTCTAACTTCAATTAATATTTCTGTAGATTCCTCGCCTTCAGGAAGATATACTTCGATATCTCTTGTCATATTTTCTTCGAATGTTAAGGCAGATTGTAGAAGAAGAACAGTTATTAGACTAAGAACAGCAACAGTGGCTACAGCATTCTTCAAAATTATATTAGTATAAATCTGAACTCCGTTCTCTAAAGCCTTTGTAATCACAAGTGCCCTATCGAGGCCTCAAAATAAATGTAATCTTAACTAGAATAGTAGTATTCTTTCTTACTTTTCTGTTCTCTATCTAGTCTTGATCCTGGCTTGTTTACACGAGGCCTATGGGTATTTTTATCCCGTCTAAAGGTTACATCTACTCTCTCCAAAAAGATATTCATTCCTTCTCGCATTTTGTAAGGACCTTCCACAATTCCCTTATTACCGGGATCTCCACCAAAACATAATATTCCATCTGAGATATAATCAATAAAGTAAATGTCATGATCTACAATTAGGGCTGATTTCCCTCTACTCTCCATAAATCTCCTGATAGCTTTAGCTGTAACCATTCTTTGATTTGCGTCAAGATACGCAGAAGGTTCATCCAAGAGATATAAATCAGCCTCTTTGAGTAAACATTCAGCAATAGCAACGCGCTGTAACTCACCTCCAGAAAGGGTTTGCATTTCTCTTTCAAGCAAGGGTTCTAAATTTAGAGGTCGACTTAATTCAGTACTAAAAATATGTTCATCATATCCTTCTACAGACTGTAGTAAATCTTCAACAATCCTACCTTCCTGAATGTTAATGTATTGAGGCTTGTAGGATACGGCAATATCACTTTCGATTTCACCTTCATCAGGCTCTAAATCACCAGCTAACATTTTAACAAAAGTTGTTTTTCCTGTAGCATTTGCACCAACAACTCCTAAAACTTGTCCGCTAAGAAGTTCACCAGCTTTTGCTTCCAGACTGAAGCTACCTAATTTTTTTGATAATTTAGGCCATTGAACAAGTCCCATTCCATCCCATCCAGTCCTTGGCGGATGCTCTAAAAATTTAATAGGTTTATCCCTAATTCTAACGTTTTGTTCTACAAGGTATCCTTCAATGTATGCGTTAATTGCCTTTCGTGTTGTTCTAGCGGGCGTAAATATTCCAAATGCTCCTTTTTTACCATAGACAATATGAGTCAAATCTGCAATCACATCTAAAACTGCTAAATCGTGTTCAATAACAATTACTCTTGCAGATTCAGATAACTCTTGAATGATTCTCACAATTCTCATTCTCTCATAGATATCAAGATATGAGGAAGGTTCATCAAAGAAATAAACATCTGCATCTTTTAGCAGAGTTGCACAAATTGCAACGCGTTGCAATTCACCTCCAGATAATTGGTCTAAATTTCTTTCTAAAATATGACCCAATCCAAATTTATCTACCATTTCATCATACAATCCCCTTTCATTTACAGATGAAAGAAGTTTACCAACATTTCCTTTGAAAGCTTTAGGAATATGGTCTACATATTGTGGTTTTAAGGCTACTTTAACAGATGATTCATTCAATTCAGTTAGAAAATCTCTTAATTCACCGCGTGGTAGTGTTTCAATAACATTTTCCCATAGAGTTTCTTCGGCTTCAAATTCTCCAAGATTTGGGATTATAGTGCCGTTTAAGATGTTAAATGCAGTAGATTTCCCCATCCCGTTTGGGCCTAAAATACCTATGATAGACTCCTTTGATGGAGTAGGCAATCTGAATAATCGGAATCCATTTAGCGAGTATCTGTGAATCATATCAGTCTCCAATTCTTCAGGAAGGTTGATTACTTTTACAGCATCACCAGGGCAATTTTTAGCTCTCATTAAGCAAGGTGGACAAGCATCTTCTAAAATTTTACATTTATCATTTTCATCAACTTGTATACATTCTCCACCACATGAACCTGCATACTTTTGGAGATATTCAAAGGCGGGGCTATTTGGTTTGCATTTGTCTTCGAATAGTACGGCAATTCTCATCTTAGTTTTTCAACATTAGTTTGTAAGACTTAGTCTTCGCGTATTTCCGTTTCATAGTACGACTAATTAAAATCATATGGTCATCCAAAGATACTTTTGTCCCCCTTTAATGGGATGATGTGCGAATTAAATTTACACTTCCAGGAAAGCCGGTTGCTCAAGGTAGGCCTCGTTTCTACCGAAAAGGAAAGTTTGTAGTTGCTACAGATCCTAAACCTAGTAAAGTTTACAAAGCAGATATAGCCTATATTGGTCAAAAAGCCAGGGAGGAAGCTGGTATTGAAGGTCTTTTTGATGGTCCACTGGGAATGGAAATTTTTGCATATTTCCCGTGTCCTAAAAGTAAGTGGCGAGTCAAACTTCCAAGACCAGAAGAACATCATGCAAAAAGGCCAGATGCCGATAATTTAGCGAAAGCAGTGAAAGATGGACTCAGTGGGGTTTTGTATCATGATGATGGCCAAATATCTGAATTAGTAGTTAGAAAAAGAATAGCGGCTCAAGGAGATGGCCCTAGAATTGAAGTTGAATTATATAAATTGGAGCCTCTAGAATGATCTCAATTATAGATGGTAAAAAAATAGCTAAAGAGATAGAAATCGAATTAACAGATAAAGTCTCATCAATGGAAGTAGCACCTAAACTGTCCGTAGTTCAGATAGGTGATGATCCAGCCTCGGCATCTTACATTAAAGCAAAAGCAAATGCAGCATCTCGAATTGGTATTAATCTTACTCACCATCATCTATCAAATGATACTTCGGTCAAGGAGTTAGAAAGTCTTGTTAATAATCTCAATAAATCAGAAGACGGATTGATAATTCAACTACCTATTCCTAAAAAATTAGAACCCGTTCTTGAGATGATAGAGCCTGAAAATGATGTCGATGGTTTTCACTCAGAGAATCTGGGGAAATTAGTACAAGGAATTTCTGGAATGGTACCTTGTACACCGGCAGGAATAATTGAATTATTATATCGTTCAGGAAATGATCCAAGCGGTAAACACGTTGTAATAGTTGGACGTAGTACAATTGTTGGGACTCCATTATCACTTCTATTGTCACAGAAAGGAGTTGATGCAACAGTTACTCTATGCCACAGTAGAACTAAATCTTTAGAGGAACATTGTAAGAAAGCAGACATTTTAGTAGCTGCAGTAGGCAAAGCTAATATGATTACTAAAGATATGGTAAAGCAAGGTGCAGTCATTATTGACGTAGGAGTTAACAGGACTTCAGAAGGGCTTGTCGGTGATGTATCATCAGATGTTAAAGAAGTTGCAAGTCAAATCACTCCAGTTCCAGGAGGAGTTGGCCCCATGACAGTTGTAATGTTAATGTCTAATACAGTTAAATCAGCTTTAGAAAACTAAATTTTTGAAAAGAGTCCAAGGACTTGTTAATTGGCGTTGTGCTTCTTTTGAAGTTAGACTCTCAGATAATATTTTTTGTAATTCGGGTTTACGTTGGGCTTTTCCGATGAACCAGTTGATTAGCCATTTCTTTCTCGTGTAATTCTGAATTTTAAATGAGTTTGTAAGTTCCTTGCCTAAAATATTCCATATTTCACTTTGATATCTTTCGCCCACTTTCAAATCTAATTTATTTTTATTTTGTTTACAGTGTTTGATGGCTATTTTAGCAGAAAGAAGAGCATTCCCTATGCCTTCTCCAGTAAAAGGATCAACTAGACTTCCGGCATCTCCGATTAACAAGCATCCGTTACCAAACATTCTTCTTAGTTTCATTTTTGTTTTTCTCGGCGAACCTAGAGGCAATTGCCATCCTTTTCCACTATCTTTGATTAGTTCTGCATTTCTAAATCGATTAGCAAATTTTTCTTCTATGATATATTTTTGTAATTCTTTTAACTTCATTTCCTTACTCTTCAAATCCTTGAGTGTAATACCCAATCCTACGTTGCATGTGTTTTTACCTACTGGAAAAATCCAAAAGTACCCTGGAATAACGCCATCGACGTAGTGAAATTCTATAGCTCCTTTATCATAATTGACATTTTCTACATTTTTCCAATATTGTCTGAAAGAAGAGCTCCAATGCTCTTTTTCAATAAATTCTTCATCATTGATTTCAGTTATTATGGTTTTAGCAACAGGACAGTTTACACCTCCAGCTCCTATCGTTATTGGAGCGTAAAATTCCTTTTCACCAATTTCATTTTTCCCCTTTATACCAATTATTCGTTCGTTATCTTTATCATCAATTAGTAAACTATTAACTCTAAAATTTTGAATTACGAACCCGCCCTTGTTCTCAACTCTACTTTTAGCTTCATTGAACATGATCCAATCAAAATTTAATCTTGGATAAACATATCCTTTAGCTTCGGAATCTTTAATTTCGACTTTAACTTTTTCATCTCTTGTGTTACTAAATATTACACTATCAAATATGAAGTGGGGACTCTTTTCAAGAGTATCTAAAATTTTTAATTCTTCTAAATGCTTTAGAGCTTTTCCACCAACTGCATCTCCACAAACTTTGTCTCTAGGATAATTGTCTTTTTCTAATAATAGTACCTTCAAACCTTCGTCTGCAGCATAACATGCAGCTGCAGAACCTGCAGGGCCACCTCCTACAACAATAACGTCGAATTTCATTTCGTTATCGGGAATAGCTTTTGTCACTATATTTTTTTCCCAAAAAAAGTTAGTTTTGTTTGGCACAAGTTTAGAACTTATTGCCGATTAATAAATGTTTTCAATACAGCAATACAAATTTTAAGACCTCTGTTAATCTATTGTTGATGGCTATAGCTTCTAACGCTAATGATTCTAAAAAACATAGAATAATCGGTGCAGGTCTTTCTGGACTTTCTGCAGCCATTAATTTTGCTAAGAAAGATGAAAAAGTTGTAATCCATGAATCAAGAGAGGATGTTGGCATGCAATTTCATCCTAATTATCAAGTTTTATTAAAAGAAAGTCCAGATACGCCTTCATCTGAAGCTGGAGCTAAAGAATATCTAAATAGGTGGGGACTAAATCCAAAATTTACATTTAAGAACGCTAAGAAATTTATTTGTTCTACTGAAAAAAGAGATTTTACTATTTCTTTGAAAGAACCCTTACCTTTGATATTAAGAGGAGGTGAAAATTCTCTTGAAAGAGGCCTTGCTAAAGAGGCTGAAGATTTAGGTGTTGAATTTAAATTTAAATCTAGACCCAAACCAAAAGCGGGCGACATTCTTTCTACAGGTCCTAAGCGCACAGATATGGTGGCTTTTGGAGCTTATTATGAAAATTCTGATTTTCCTAGAGATCAATTTTTGTATATGCATGATGAAAAATACTCTCCAAGGGGCTGGTATCTCTATGTAATTCCAATGGATGATGATACTATCAAAATTATGAATTGTTGTTCAAAGCCGTATGCAAATCAAGTTAGAAAATTATTGTACAAGGCCGTTGAGGAGCGAGATGTACTGAAAAACATTGTCGATGGAGCAAAGCCTACTGGAACAGTAGGAGGTCAAGGTGGCGTCGATTTCCCTAAATCTGCAATTAAAGATGGAGTTTACTACACAGGTGAAGCTGCAGGTTTCCAAGATCCTTGGAGAGGATTTGGAATGAACTATGCTATTGAATCTGGAGCTCTCGCTCAAAGGGCAATATCAGAATCTCTTGACTATGATAAATTATGGAAAGAACAATTTCGGGAGAGAAAAAAGGCAGATATCGCGCGTAGAGGAATATTTGCTACTTTAGGAAACAGGGCATTCGAATATGGAATGAGGAATGTCAAAGACGGAGACGAGGTCGATTGGGAGGAGATTAATCCTAGTGGTTGGAAGAAATCTTTGATATACAATACTTTTTACTCGATGGAGATGGCCAAGAAAACGTTGTGGGATTCTTGGTAATGGATCTTACAGGATTCGTATCATACACATTCTCAGCCTTTTCAGTTTTAGCAGGAATTGCTATTTTTTTCGGTGAAGATGAGTATATTGTTCCTGCATCTGGTCGCTCTCTTAGATTGCCTTGTTCCTTTCTCTTTTGGTTTTTGGCTTTGATTTTTTGGGCTATGGCTGTTAAGGTTGAGGATGACGATAGTATAATATAATCAATTCTTTAGTCAAAAATATGTCGGATTTTGGTGTGATACGTAATTATTATTCTCAAATGCCTGAGAAGATAGAACAGGCTAGACATGTGTTGAAACGTTCAATGACGTTAACCGAAAAGATTCTTTTTAGTCATTTAGTTAAAATTGATAGTGAGCCAAAGAGAACTAAATCGTATGTTGAATTACAGCCAGATAGGGTAGCCATGCAGGATGCTACAGCTCAAATGGCGTTACTTCAATTTGCACTTACAGGCCGTTCAGAAGTAGCTGTCCCATCAACAGTGCATTGTGATCATTTGATTCAAGCTAGAGTAGGAAAAGATAAGGATTTAGAATATGCAAATGAAATTAGTTCAGAAGTTTTTTCTTTCTTGAAGTCAGCTTCAGCAAAATACGGTCTTGGTTTTTGGAAGCCTGGTGCAGGTATAATTCATCAAGTTGTTCTTGAGAATTATGCATTTCCAGGAGGGATGATGATTGGTACGGACTCTCATACTCCAAATGCAGGTGGCTTAGGAATGGTTGCAATTGGCGTAGGGGGGTGCAGACGCTATGGAAGTAATGGCAGGATTACCCTTTACAATAAAATGGCCAGGAATCATTGGAGTTCATTTAACTGGCGAATTATCTGGCTGGGCATCCGCTAAAGATGTTATTTTGAAAGTTTGTGAAGAATTAACTGTGAAAGGAGGTACAGGTCACATTATAGAATATTTTGGCCCTGGCGCCTCAACAATATCTTCAACAGGTAAAGGTACAATTTGCAATATGGGGGCTGAAGTTGGAGCTACAACTTCACTTTTCCCTTATGATAGTTCTATGGATGATTACCTTAGAGCAACAAATCGTTCAGAGGTAGCTGATATGGCTAAAGATTTTTCTGAATATTTAGTTCCAGATGCAAAAGTTGAGTCCAATCCAGCTCAGTACTATGATAGAATAATTGAAATCAATTTATCAGAATTGGTTCCGGCAATTGTTGGACCACATACTCCCGATTTAGCAAGGCCAGTTTCAGATTTAGGTGATGAAGCTAGAGAAAAGGGATGGCCGGTGGATATTCAAGCAGCTTTGATTGGTTCATGTACGAATT
>JBJLCA010000044.1:0-21833 GCA_045567915.1 Candidatus Poseidoniales archaeon
TGTGAACTAGTTTCAATGTCTAATTTTGAGGAATTATCTGGCGGTAAATCAGGAAGTGCAAGCATTTTAATTGGAAAATTAATCGACTTATCAGATAGTAAACCTAGGCCGCCAAGTGTTAAGCAAATCAATTTCGTTAAAAATTTAGCAAGTAAGGCAGATTTGGATGAGGAAGGGGCGTGTAAGTTAGTAGAAACACCCACATTTTCAGAATTAACTGGTGGAAGGAAGGGTACTGCAAGTAAACTAATAGCGATTCTCCAGAAGAAAGTTCCAAAGAAGGCTCCAAAGAAGAAATGAATTTAGTTACTCATAAGTTTTTGAAGAGAGAAGACCTCGAAAATAGGGATTATCAATCAAATCTTTCTAAAGCTTGTTTAGAGCAATCAACATTAGTAATTTTACCAACAGGTATGGGGAAAACAGTAGTAGCATTAAGAATAATGCTCGAGCGTTTGGATGCAGGAAAAATATTATTGATGGCTCCAACAAAGCCCTTAGCTCAGCAACATTTTGATTTTTTCAATGATTTTTTAAAAGCTAAAGTAAATTTATTTACTGGTGCGATATCTCCATCTGAACGTGTTCCTCTTTGGTCTAGCTCTCAAGTTATTATTTCCACACCTCAGGTTATAAGTAAGGATATAGAGGCAAATAGGGCTTCATTAGCTGATTTCTCATTAGTAATTTTTGACGAAGCTCACAGAGCCGTAGGAAATTATGCTTACGTTTCAATAGGACAACATTATTCAGAAGTAGCTAAGAACCATTTGTCCACAGGAATGACTGCCTCACCTGGAAGTTCTAAGCCAGAAATTATTCGTTTGTGTAGAGATTTGGGAATTGCTGCAGTAGAGAATAGAGATGAAAATGATTCAGATGTTTTAGCATATATTCAACCAATCAAAACACGTTGGGTGAAAATAGATATGCCAGAAGCAGTCAAAGATATTGCTAGCCAATTAAGGAAATTGCAGGATTATCTTTGTGGTAAGCTGTACAAAGGTGGTTTCTTGGATAGACCTCGCAAGGTTTCAACAACTATGATACTTGAAGCCGGCAAAAAGCTGCAAAGGCGCTTTGCTCAAACTAAACCTAATACGCCTCCAAATGTTTTTAATTTAATGACAACGCAGGCAATGGCCATGAAAACAGCTCATGCTATATTGACAGTGGAGACGCAAGGCATTATTCAATTTTTAGATTACAGTACTAGGATTATAGATGAAGGTAAAGGTAAAAAAAGCAATAGAGCAAATAAATGGTTATCAACAAATACAGATTGGAAAGTAGCTCATGAAATAGCGAAATCTAATAAAGCAAATCATCCGAAGTTATCACGTTTAATAGAGTTGATAGAGCTACAATTGCAAACAGGAACCTCAAAATTCATCGTTTTTTCAGAAATAAGACATACGGCTTCTTTGATAGTTGAAAAGTTAATTAGTGTGAATGGAGCTAAACCAGTTCGCTTTGTTGGGCAAGGTTCAAGGGAAGGTGATAAGGGCATGACTCAAAAACAACAAAAAGCCATTTTAGATCAATTCAGAAATGGAGATTACAACATTTTAGTCGCAACTTCAGTAGGTGAAGAGGGTTTAGACATACCTTCTACCGATGCAGTTATTTTCTATGAGCCAGTTTCATCCGCGATTCGATTAATTCAAAGAAGAGGTAGGACTGGAAGAAATAGGCCTGGTGAAGTATTTATTTTTGTTACCTTGGGCAGTAGAGATGAAGCAGCCCTTTGGAGCAGTAGAGGTAAAGAGCAACAAATGCAAGACATATTTGCAGCAGGTAGGTTAGAAATAGATGTTCCTACAACTGAAGAATTAACTGGTTCTAATTTTATGAATAGCAAGGATAGTATTCAGACGACATTTAGAAAAGATTAGTTATAGCCCTAATATTATATCACACCTTTGCATTGCTAAAAATATGCGTAGAAAACCAACAGTTCCATTGAAAGAAGAAGTAAAGCATGGGCATGGTTTTTTTAGAGGTGAAAAATGCCCTCTCAGCGGAGAAGAAGGCGTTTTGGTACTATCCCCAAGACATTTGGACCAGTTTGGAAGGATGATGGCAGGAGTATTACGCCACTTCCCGGACCGATTTGATCTTGAGATGGATAAACAAGGCTGGGTTGAAGCTTCAGAGTTTATCGAGGCTGTTAAATCCCAAAGAAGGCATTTTCACTATCTGGAAACCAGACATTTGCAAGCAGTTGTTGAAACCGACCCAAAAGGCAGGTATCAATTAAAGAATGGTAGATTAAGAGCAACTTATGCACATACACTTGATTTAGAATTAGATTTGCCAACAGATAATAATCCAGAGCATTTATATTTTGCATGCTCGAAAGAGGATGCAGAGGAGTATTTGGAGCATGGACTATATCCTGGGGACAGAAACATGGTTCATCTTTCAAGTACAAGATTAAATGCTTTAGAAGCAGGTAGACACATAATTGGAAAGCCAATAGTTTTACTTGTTGATGTTAAATCTGCAGAAACTGGTGGCAACGAAATAATGAAGGCTGGAACAACAGTCTATCTTTCAAAAGAAGTATCTGGATCACATTTGAAACAGCTTCCAGACAGCACCTAATAGTAACGTGGAAGAAAAAGAGCAACTATCTCGCCGACCAATATCTAGAGTCCTGATTAGTGTTAGTGACAAATCTGGAATAGCCGAGCTATCAAAAAAATTGTCTGAAATGGATATTGAAATTATTTCTACAGGCGGAACTTCTAAGAAAATATCAGATTCTGGAATCTCGGTTCGTCCAGTTGAAGAAGTTACTAAGTTTCCTGAAATGATGGATGGTCGCGTTAAAACATTACATCCTTTAATTTTTGGAGGTATATTAGGTAGAGATTCGGATCAAGAGCAGATGGAAGAACATAATATAGACAAAATAGATATGGTAATTTGTAATCTATATCCGTTTAAATCTGCTGCAGACAAAGGAGTAGATTTATCTTCATTGATTGAAGAAATAGACATAGGCGGGCCAAGTTTATTGAGGGCAGCCTCTAAAAATCACAAACGAGTTTCAGTTGTTACGGACCCTGGAGACTACGATTGGATTTTGGATGAAATATCAAAAGGAGGGTTAAATCTTAAACAAAGACAAGATTTAGCTTTGAAATCATTTAGACATACTGCCGAGTATGATTCAATCATACAATCGGTTCTTTCACAGAGATTTGGTGAAGAAGATCTTCCTTCGTCTTTGCACTTAACGGGAATAGGTAGTCCACCTTTAAGATACGGTGAGAATCCACATCAGTCTTCTGTTTTTTATTCAGATTTATTACATTCGGCCCCATCTGTAGCTAATTCAGTACAAGTTCAGGGTAAGCAGTTAAGTTACAATAATCTTCTAGATTTTGATGCTGCTTTGGCGATTGTAATGGAATTTGATGACCCTACGGCAGTTATTGTTAAGCACAACAACCCTTGTGGTGTAGCTAGTTCAACAAATTTATTGGAAGCATTTAGTGGAGCTATGGGAACAGATCCGCAAAGTGCATTTGGCGGTATAATATCGTTTAATAGAGAGGTTAGCGCTTCTTTAGCACAAGAAATAGTTTCATCCTTCAAAGAAGGCATAATTGCACCATCTTATTCAGACGAGGCTTTGGAAATTTTTTCATCGAAAGAAAATTTAAGAATTTTAGAATCAGGTAACTTAGAGGACTATCACAGGAGCCCATCTTTGCGTTCTTTAGATGGTGGTTGGCTTTTGCAAGAAGCTGATGAAGTTTGCATATCTATTTCAGATTGTAAAATAGTTTCCAAAAGAAAGCCAACAGATGAAGAATTGGAAGGTCTTGAATTTGGTTGGAAAGTAGTTAAACATGTTAAGAGCAATGCAATTTTATTTGCAGATAGATGTAGAACGGTCGGAATTGGAGCAGGTCAAATGTCTAGGATAGATTCAGTCAAGATTGCTACGTTTAAGTCACTTCCAGATCCGAGAGGTACAGTCATGGCATCCGATGCTTTTTTCCCATTTAGGGATGGAATTGATGAAGCGGCAAAAGTGGGTGTAACTGCAGTAATACAGCCAGGTGGTTCAGTTAGAGATCAGGAAGTAATTGATGCTGCAGATGAGCATAATATAGCAATGCTTTTTACTGGTATGAGGCACTTTAAACACTAAATGGAAGAACTCTGGTTATTTTGTGACATTTGCAACGAAGAGAATACTCACCATATTCTTAAAAGTCGAACATCTACAAAGAAGGGTTTTAGCTTTCAGGGTGTTGTAAAGTGTATTGAGTGTAATTCTACAAGTTCAAAAGAAGTAAATGAAGAACCTCCATTAAACTTGAAGCTTAGAATATCTATAGATGATGAGACAGTTAATGATATTTTAACAGTGGATAGAGGAATACAAATTGAAGTAGGGCAGACACGTCCACATCCTGATGGTCTAATTTTGATTACAGGTCTTGAACTTCCACATAAGCGCCTTAATCAAGTATATTCACAAGATAACCCCATTGTTTGGGCAAAAAAGGCAACACATTCAAAAATTCGCTTTGCAGTACATGATGGCGATCAAACTGATTCGTATAAGCAAGAGTTTGAAATTAATGTAGAGTTTAACAAAGGCATGAAAGTTAAATTAGAAGATAACTTGGCAAGAATTACAGGAATAACTTTACACGGCGGTAAATCTGTGAGTAGTGCCTTTGCTTTCGAAATAGCAAGAGTAAATTGCAAATATATTGTAGAGAAACCTCGTTCTCCTCCTCGATTCTATAGGAATAATAATTATGACTGATTCAGAGGTAGAATTAATAGTTGAAGAAGACGAGCCTGATTCAGAGAGTAGTGATGTAGTTTTTGATCAGCTTGAAGATTCTTTGGAAATAGAAGAAGTACAAGATTCCCAAGACAAATCAATATTTGTTTCTCAACGAGAAATAATATCAATTATATTTTCTAAAAAAACACTTTACCATGTCTTAGTGCTTTTCATACTTTTGTCATTCTTTGGAATAATTAGTTATACCAAATCAGATTTAGCTTCCTCTTTGATTTTAATTTTTGGATACGGCTGCTCTTTGGGTTATTTTCTTACTGCAGCCCTCAATAGGTTTGAAGAAGTTAAGAACCTCTCACGTAGTAAATCATTTACAAGTTTAATTCTCCCAATATCGCTTTCGTTAGTATTTTCTAGTTTTATTTGGGCAGCCTTGAATAATGAGACATATGGTGATAATATGGAAAGGTTTCTAACCTGGGGTTATATTTTCATTTTTGTAATATGGCAATTTGCACAAGCTTGGTGGATGCGCGTTCCTTTCAAGGAAATTGCATTAAGACAAATGTCAAAATCTGAAGAAAATCAAACAACAAAAAAAGGCGTCTTTCTTAACATATTATCGCCAATAATTTGGATGGTAGTGGGAGGATTATGTTTTTATCTGGTTTCCGCTAATGTAATAAATTTTAAGAATAATTTTGATTCTACATTTATCTTATTTTGGATTCTTTTAATGGGCCTTATGGGAAGTATAACGTTTTATTTTCTAAAAAATATGCACAAAGATTTTTTGTATGATTCCAAGGTAGCTGCATTTTCAGGATACTTTGCTCTAGGTTATTGGGGTTTCCTCTCATATCACGCAGGGGTTTTTCTTTACTCTATGTATAATGATCCAAGTTTCCTTTACGATTTAGTTTTTATGATTATAACTATTATGTTGGTTATTTACTCATTATCTGCTAATGTTTTGAGGGGTGAGGCTCGTAGAGCTCATTTAAGCCCAACAAATCATTACATAGGCAAAGCAACAGGATTGATGAGTAGGCATAATGTAATATTTTATTCAATATCTTTTACCATAGCCTACGGTGCAAGCAATTTCTTTCTTGCAACTGCAGATACTTCCTTAATTGGAGGCATTAAAGGCGTTTCCCGCATAGCTCATATGATTGTTTTAGTCAGCGGAATTTTAGTTCTTTTGATTGTTAATTATAATTTACTCACAGGTAGAGGTTTGATTTCAGAAGGTTTTGTAGAGTCTATTAGGTCCCCAAAGCATAATTAATATCCTTGTTATCGTTGACTAATGAACTGGTTAGGTTTACTTTCGTTTAAAGCAGCGAGGGATCCTGAATTAGCACCTCACGCTTACTTGACATATTTACTTTTGTGGACTTTAGTAGTAGGACTATTTGTATTATTCTTATTTCCTTTACTAGGCAACACTGTAGGCTTTGTTATAATAGCAGTTTTAATTTTTGTATTTGTCTACCAAGTGTGGTACTTCCACAACAATAATTTATTTGCAGATTAAGAATAGTCGTATTCTTTTTTATTTCCAAAACCTTTTGAGTTATCGATGAGCCTTGCCCAATCAATATCAAATTTATACAATTTTACTTTTTTCATGGCCTTAGCTAATGTTTCACTCTTTGATATGTATTCGAACGTCTTTAGGTAATTTTCCCAATATTTATCATCAGCAATTTCAATACTGCCTTTAATTTGAATTCCTTTTATGTTTTCCCAATCTAGATTGTTCTCTTGAATGGTAGCTGCACATCTTTGACTATAATCTAAATTTTTTATGTGTTCAGATTTCGGGTTGCTCACAAATATTAGAGAGGTACCATTATCGACAGAAACATAGAATAAAGCTGCTGCACAAACATCGTGATTTTTCACGGTGGCTAGAGTTAAAGTATTGTGTTTTTCTATAAATTCACTAATCTCTTTCATTATTTGCATTAATTAGGCTTAAGTTTATAATACACTCCGTGTGGCGCGTCATCCCCGTAAAGGTTTAACTTAGATGACAACACACTTCGACGTTCCAGGTGAACACTTGGTAAATGCACTCGCAAAGACGTTAAAGAGCGAAGACGCTATACAGCCACCGGAGTGGTCTGAATTTGCTAAAACTGCAGTTCATAAAGAGAAATCCCCTTTACAACCCGATTGGTGGTATTTTAGAACAGCTTCAATAATGAGAAAAGTAGGAGTTAATGGACCAATAGGTACTGAGCGCTTGTCAAGACATTATTCAGGTTCACGAGACAGAGGAGCTAAGCCTAACAGAAGTGAAAATGGTAGTAGAAAAGTTATTAGATTAATTATGCAACAGCTAGAGATAGCAGGTTTGCTTGAAAAAGCAAAAAAAGGCGGTAGAAATTTGACTCCAAAAGGACAGTCATTATTAGATAATACGGCTTTTAAGGTTAAAAAAGTATTACAAAAGGAGATTACTTCATTAAGTAAATATTAATTAAATGTCTAGTAGAAAAGTATTTGGTAAAAAGTTAAGATTAAATAAATTAGTTAAACGTAATAGACGAGTTCCAGCATGGGTAATCCAAAGAACAAATCGACGTTTCACAAACCATCCAAAACGCCATTTTTGGAGGAGAGGAAAACTACATAGGTGATTTAGATGGCAGATGATGAACTAATTCAAGAAAGATTATACACTATTCCTTTACGCAAGCTACACAAGGTGACAAGAACTCGTAGAGCACCTGTGGCTATGAGAATAATAGAAGACTTTATTGTAAGACATATGAAGCCAGAAAGAGAGGGAGAAGTTCTTAGAACTTCAAGTGAAGCTCGAAGTGGAAGTGGCGAAGAAAAACAATTGTTCATAGATCCTCCAGTTAACCAATATGTTTGGTCAAGAGGTATTGAAAAACCACCTTCTAAAGTTCGTGTTAGAGCTCTAAAATTTGAAGATGGTAGTGTTATCGTCCATTTAGCAGAATAAGTAATGGCTTTAGTTCAAAAGGATCTTTTCAATAGTCCTTATGCCGGTGTTTTTTGTGCTACTAATGATAACCTGACATTAGTCCCTCCAGGTATTCCAACAGATGATATGGAGGCAATATCAGAAGCATTAGGTACTAAATTAGAAATTATAACCTTAGGTGGAAGTAGGGTTTTGGGAACATTAATTGCAATGAACAACAATGGCATTTTAGTATCAAATATTGTTACTGATTTGGAATTAGAAAAATTTGCTGAAATTTCTAAATTACATAATATAGAGTTTGGAGTTCTTCCAGATAGATCGAATGCTATTGGGAATAATTTTTTAGTTAATGATTGTGGAGGTTTTTCTAATGAGAGGCTTGGGAAAAGAGCCAAAGATAAAGCAGAAGATATATTAAAAATAAAATTAACATCACAATCTATCAATGATATGGATACTTTAGGTATGATTGGCTGTATAACTAATAAAGGAGGATTATATCATCCAGATATTTCTTCATCTGAAAAAGGAAAGATGGAGGAGGTATTTGAAATTAAATTAATGGAAGGGACGGTCAATTTTGGTTTACCTTTAGTTGGAGCCGGTATTGTAGCAAACTCCAATGGTGCAGTTTGTGGAAGGCAAAGTACAGGGGTAGAATTAGGGAGAATGGAAGAAGCACTCAAGCTTTTCTAATCATAAATAAAGAATGACATACGGCACCGATTTCAGAATCTAAACTTAATCGTATTTTATTACTAGTTATGTCTAAATGACAATATGAATCCTCTTTAATTTTTTTCAACAATTTATTATTTCTTTGATCAATTCCAAAAATTAAAGCAATTGCTTTCTTTTTAGATACAGTTACAATCTCTTTCAATTCCTTTTCTTTAGAATTTTCAGGTTGACTTGTACAAATTATCATTTGGCCTACGTTTTGTGGTAATGGCATATCTAAAATTTTCACCTTACCTTCTTTACAAAGCCTAATTAAATTTTCACCACCTTTACCAATAGAAGTAGATGGTGCAATATTTTCAGCAAAATCAAGGGGAGTTTCTTTTATTCCAAAATCAATAAGCCATAAATGAAAATTATAAGCTAGACAAACTGGCGCAATTCTTGATATTAATCTCCTATTATCTTCGCTAATATCCGGACTTTTTTTTGGATTAATAAGAACTAGATTTACTGGCGGTGTCACTAATGGGCTAGGGGCCTCCCTTTTAAGGGGGTACATTCATTAGCTTTAGTAATAATTTGGTGAAAAAATTGACAGAGGAAAATACAGATACAATACTACCAATTAGTTTAGAGAAAGAGATGCGCAAATCTTACTTGGATTATGCCATGTCTGTAATAGTAGGCAGAGCCCTTCCAGATGCGCGAGACGGACTAAAGCCAGTTCATCGCAGAGTTCTCTATGCAATGAAAGAAATGGGTTCAGGCCCTCGTTCACCCTACAAAAAGTCAGCACGTATTGTCGGTGATACAATGGGTAAATATCATCCACATGGTGATCAAGCGATATATGATACGTTAGTGCGTATGGCTCAAAGCTTTTCATTACGTTACCCTTTGGTTGACGGGCAAGGTAATTTCGGTTCAATAGACGGAGATAAGGCTGCAGCTATGCGTTACACCGAATCTCGTTTAGCTACAATCTCAGATACAGTCTTATCAGGTATCGATGAAGAGACTGTAGATTATACAGACAATTATGATGGTTCTTTGCAGGAGCCTTCAGTTCTTCCAGGCCTTCTTCCAGGTTTGTTAGTCAACGGCTCATCAGGTATTGCAGTTGGAATGGCTACGAATATGGCACCTCACAACTTATCAGAGGTAATAAGCTCTCTAGTGATGTTAATAGATAATCCCTCAACAGACTTATCTGAGATTATGAGAGTTATGCCAGGTCCAGATTTCCCAACAGGAGGAACTATAATGGGCCGAAAAGGAATTTTCGATGCATTTTCTAAAGGTCAAGGCTCTATAAAAATTAGAGCTAAAATAGAGCACGAATCCACCCCTAAAGACGAATTTTTAGTGGTGACTGAGATTCCTTTCATGGTTCAAAAAAATAGACTACTAGAAGAAGTTTCAAAATTAGTCCGTGACAAAAAAGTAGAAGGTATAAGAGACATACGAGATGAATCTGATCAGAAAGGCATGAGGGTTGTATTCGAACTTAAGAGAGATGCATCTCCAATGATAGTTGAAAATCAGCTCTATAAGCATTCAGCTCTTGAAAACAGTTTTTCAATAAACAATGTAGCTTTAGTCAAGGGTCAACCTAGAAGAATGAATTTGATAGATTTATTGAATGTATATCTATCGCATCGAAAGGAAATAATAACTCGTCGAACAGAGTTCAGATTGAAAAAAGCTCAAGAGCGAGCTCATATCGTAGAAGGATTATTATTAGCAATTTCTCAGATGGATAAAGTAATAGCATTTATCAGAGAGGCTGCAGGAAGAGACGCAGTTATTGAAGGTCTGCAGGCTAAATTTAAATTAAGTAAGATTCAGGCTAAATCAATAGCAGATATGAGGCTTTACCAATTATCGCGCCAAGATGCAGAAGAGCGGGAAAAAGAGTTAGAAGAGTTGAAGGCTACAATGGCTGAACTATCTGAAATTTTGGCAGATTCGTCTAAAATAATGTCAATAATAAAAGAAGAATTAGAGTCTCTCAAGGAAAAATATGGAGATGAGAGAAGAACATTAATCTCAGATTTTGATGGTGATTTAAATACAGAAGATCTGATTCCAAGGTCGCAAGTCGTAGTTATGAGGACACAAGAAGGATACATAAAACGAGTTGATCTTGACGAATATCAGGCTCAAAATAGAGGCGGGAAAGGAAGGATTGGAATTAAAGCTAAGGAAGGAGATTTTCCAGTGGAATTGTATTCAATGGGTTCACATGATCACTTGTTATTCTTTACTACCGCAGGCAGTATGTATTTCCTAAAGGCATGGCAGATACCAGATGTTTCCAGATATTCAAAAGGCACACCTTTAGTTCAATTACTTCAAAAATTAGATGAAGGCCGTAAAGAAAAAGACGAGCAAGTTCTTTGCATGTTGCCAGTAGCAAATATGAGTGGTGATGGCCATTATTTCTTGTTTTCAACTAAGAAAGGTATCATTAAGAAAACAAGATTAGAAGAATATTCTTCCAGAATAGAAAGGGCATGGGCTAGAGATCAAGGATTTAGGGCTATAACTCTTAAAGAAAAGGATGAATTAATTGGAGTTGCAATTTCCGAAGGAGATAGTCAAGTTATGCTTGCTTCAAAGTTGGGTATGGCTAATAGATTTTCTGAAGGGGAAGTAAGAATTGTTGGCCGTAATGGGCAAGGTGTAATTGGCATGCGTCTGAAAGATAAAGATGAAGTAATTAGCATGTGTTTGGTAAGTGAAGATGATCTTCTTCTAACAATTACAGAAAAAGGATATGGTAAGAGAGCTAATGCAGGAAATTACAGATTAACTAAGCGAGGAGCTAAAGGAGTTAAGAATATCAAAGTTGATAATAAAAGTGGTAAAGTTGTGGTCGCTTTGACGCCAGGAGATGCAAACCAGATATTAGCTACAACATCATCCGGTAAAGTAATACGCACACATATCGATTCAATAAGAGAGATAGCTCGTGTAGGAAGAGGTGTGAAGGTAATGTCTGTGGACGAAAAAGAAAAAGTAGTGGCAGTAGCCTTACATAACGAAGATGATGAAGAAAGAAATTCAGATTTGAATTCCAGTGAAGGTGATGAGGAAGAAAATTCAGATTTAAATTCTAGTGAAGAGAGTTAATGAATAGAGATCCAGTAAAAGACATCCATATTAGTTCAGAGACTAAATTAAGTGATTTAATTAGTCAATTTGGAGAAGCTGGAGGTTTTGTAGCTTCTAAAGTTTCGACAGCTACCTCAATTGTTAAAGACATGATTTCAGAGGATTGTACCAAATTTGTCTCTTTTCCAGCAGATATAATGGCTACTGGAACCAGAGGTTTGATGAAGCAACTTGTCGATAATAACATGGCAGATGTAATTGTAACTACTTGTGGTACTTTAGATCATGATATTGCTAGAGTTTTGGCAGACTATTATCATGGAGATTTTGCAATGGACGATACACTTTTGAGAGAGGAAGGGGTGAATAGATTAGGTAACGTTTTAGTTCCAGATGATTCTTACGGAATCCCTATTGAGAGATGGTTACAGCCTATTTTAGAAGAGTTATACGATAAGAAAAGGCATTGGGAGCCTTGGGAGATTTGGTATGAGCTAGGCCTTAAAATTTTGGAAGAGGAAAGAGGTTCAGAATCTTTCCTTGGCATTTGTGCAAAGAAGAAAATTAAGGTTTTTGTCCCAGGTCCAACTGATGGGGCTGTAGGTTCCCAGTTATGGTTATTTTGGCAATCTCATAAAGATTTTACCTTAGATATTTTTGGTGAAGAACATCAATTATCAGATATAGTACACGAGGCTAAATCTACAGGGGCAATCATGATTGGTGGAGGAATTTCAAAGCATCATACAATATGGTGGAATCAATTTAGAGATGGATTAGATTATGCAGTTCAAGTAACTACAGCTCCCGAATGGGATGGCTCACTGAGTGGTGCAAGAGTTAGGGAAGCTGTGTCTTGGGGCAAGGTTCGTTCTAAAGCAAGAAGAATTACTGTTGAAGGAGATGCTACGGTTCTTTTGCCTTTAATTTTTGGTCCTTTACTATGAGAGCAATAGTACGAAAAGTATCTTCCTCTTTTGAAAATGCTTTGGCTAAATATTTTGGTTCAGGTCCTACAAATTTGGATGAAGCTTTAGATCAGCACTATGCGTATATCAATAAATTGGTTGAGTTTGGAGTTTCAGTAAAAGAAATATCATCTCATCCAGATTATCCAGATTGCTGTTTTGTAGAAGACCATGCAATAGTAGCAGGAGATTCAGTATTGATGACTAATGCAGGACATGATAGCCGATTGGGTGAAAGAAGAGAGGTTGAATCTGCATTAAATGAAGATTTAAATCTCGAATATATGGTTGAAGGGGCAAGAATGGATGGTGGCGATGTTCTGAGGTTTGGAGATATGTTTTTGGTAGGGCATAGCAAAAGGACAAATCGTAAAGGAATACAAGATTTGGAACGATTTCTTTCCAAAAGAAATTACGGATTACATGTTGTTGAAGTCCCTCCGGAATCACTTCATCTGATTTCAATATGTACCTCACCAGCACCAGGAAAATTATTGGCTCCAGAAGGTTGGTTTAAGGCTTCAGATTTCCCTTCAAATTCTGAAATTATATGGATTCCTAAAGAGGAAGCTTATGCTGCGAATGTTCTTCCAATTGGCAACAAAGTTATGATGGCTCAAGGATATCCATTCACACTTAAGGTATTGCAAGATTTGAATTTAGATGTGCATGAAATGAAGATGTCACAATTCAGGGAAGCTGACGGGTCACTGACTTGTTTATCGGTTTTATATGATTAACTTAATTTCTAATATAATCATGTCTAGGGGATTAGCATGTCTATAGAAAGTCCGACATCAATTAAAAAAGCGGAAGGTAAATTAGGAGTATTAATGCCAGGTCTTGGGGCTGTAAGTACAACATTTATTGCCGGCGCGTTAGCTGTTCGTTCAGGCTTATCGACACCTATAGGCTCTCTAACTCAGATGGGGTCAATTCGTTTGGGAAAGAGAAATGAAAAACGTGAAGTTCCAATCAAAGATTTTGTTCCATTGAGTACTTTAGATGATTTAGTTTTTGGAGGTTGGGATATCTTTGAAGATAATTGTTATGAGGCTGCAATAAATGCAGGAGTCCTTGAGAAAGAATTATTAAATAGTGTAAAAGAAGAACTTGAAGCAATTGAACCAATGAAAGCTGTTTTTGATAAGAACTTTGTTAAAAAATTAGATGGCAAATATGTAAAATCAGAAACTACACATCGCGATAGAATTAAAGCTCTAAGAGATGATATTCAAAATTTCAGAAAAGAAAATAATCTAGAGCGTATTGTGATGGTTTGGTGCGGAAGTACAGAAACTTATCAGGATCCTTCAGATAAGATGTATAATGATCTCAATGAGTTTGAAAAAGCTTTAGATTCCAATAATAAGGCAATTGCGCCTTCAATATTGTATGCCTATGCAGCAATTAAGGAAGGAGTCTCGTATGCAAATGGAGCTCCGAATTTATCTGTAGATTTCCCAGCCATGTACGAATTGTCTGTAAAGGAAGGAGTGCCTATCGCAGGTAAAGATTTTAAGACTGGCCAAACAATGATGAAAACAATTCTTGCACCTGGCTTTAAGGCAAGAGAAATAGGAATAGATGGTTGGTTTTCAACAAATATTTTAGGTAATCGAGATGGAGAAGTTCTAGATGATCCAGAATCTTTCAAAACTAAAGAGGTATCTAAGCTTGGAGTTCTTGAACAAATTTTAGAGCCTGAAAAGAATCCAGAATTATATGGGGATTTATATCATAAAGTCAGGATTAATTACTATCCTCCGCGAGGAGATAACAAAGAAGGATGGGACAATATAGACATCAAAGGATGGCTGGGATATCCTATGCAAATAAAGGTAGATTTCCTTTGCCGAGATTCTATATTAGCTGCCCCTATAGTTTTAGATTTAGTATTATTTTTGGACTTTGCTAATAGGGCAGGACTTCATGGAATTCAGGAATGGTTGTCTTTCTATTTCAAATCACCAATGTGTAAACCTGACTTGTATCCAATACATGATTTATTCTCTCAAAGAGTCAAATTAGAAAATACACTTAGACATCTAATGGGTGAGACAATCATTACTCATCTTGGATTAGATTATTATTATGATGAGGATTAATGCAATCAATAATAGTTAGAAGGCATGGAGACCCAGATTGCATGGAGCTTCAGGAACTTCCCACCCCTTCCCCAGGAGCTGGTGAAATTTGTATAAGAGTTTCTAAGGCAGGCATAAATTTTGCTGACATTCTTTCCCGTATGGGGCTTTATCCCGGAGCACCTAAACCTCCCTTTACGCCAGGCATGGAAGTTTCAGGTACAGTTCATGAGGTAGGCCCTGATGTTGATGACTTTCAGGTAGGAGATAGGGTAGTTGGTTCAGGAGGTAATGGAGGATATTCAACTCATACTATTTCTAAAGCAGATACTGTTTTTAAGATTCCAGATGAAGTTACGTTCGAACTTGCAGCAGCATTTCCAGCAGTTTATTTGACATCCTATTTGATGGTCATTCATCCCGGTGATTTACAGCCTGGAGAATCTATTTTGATTCATGGTGCAGCAGGTGGCGTCGGCCTTGCGGCTACCGAATTAGCCAAAATAGCAGGAGCTAAAACAATTTTTGGCACCTGTTCACCAAGTAAGCACGATTTTATTTCAGATAATGGAGTTCTTCCATTAGATAGAGATAATTTTTTGTCGGAAATAATGGATTGGACTAATGGGAAAGGAATTGACTTAGTCTTAGATCCGATAGGGGGAGAACATTTAATGAAATCATATAGATGTTTGGGTTCAGGGGGTCGAGTTTGTTCGTTTGGTATATCAGACATGGCACCTAGTAAGAGTAAAAGTCAGTGGGCACGTTTCAAATCCTGGATGACTTTTCCTAAATTTGACCCCTTGAAAATGATGTCAAGTAATAGAGGCGTCTTTGGAATTCATTTAGGACGTTGGAAAAATTTAAAGCACCTAGAAAAAGCAAAAGATGATTTGCTAAAATGGATAGAAGAAGGTAAAATTAATCCTCACGTTGATAAAGTTTTTTCAAAGGAGCAAGCTTCTGAAGCTCATCATTATATTCAAGATAGAAAAAATATAGGAAAAGTGTTGATAGATTTTGATTAATGTAAATTCCAAAATTCTTTGGCAATGACTTATATGGTCAACGTTAAATTATAACTTAATGTCGGAAGTAAATGTACGTCTAAAACATAATTTCGAAGACTCCGATAAATTATTTAGGATATTATTTGCAGCAATTAAGATAGGTAAGCCTGCATCTAAGAGAAAAATAGCAGATGTAGCAGATATTTCCTCACAATTAGTTGATTATCATATAGATAAATTAGTTGATAATGGTCAATTGATAAAGATAGATTCAATGTATACTGCACAAAGAATATTTTCAGATAAAAACATCTATAAATTTCTTAAGGAAACTGTAATTACTCAGCATTTAATAGAGAAATTAGCATCAGGTATTGATTTTTCGCAAGCAATATCTCAGGACAATAAAGTTCTTGAAGAATCTATTTTAACATTACTCAAATTATTTACAATAGATTTGAAAGAGTAGTCCAAACTTTTTTGGCATTCTTTTATATACTTTTAAAAAAATATTTTATTATGAGAAGAAGACACATGCTAGGTACAGAAGACAAAACTCTTTGCGGTTGGCCTTTAACTACTGGAGAATTAAAGCAATTAAGAAGTGCAAATAGAATTCATGTAACATGCAAAAGATGTCTTGAAAAATTAGAATCTTACTCTAAGGACGATAGTGGCAAAGGTAAAGGTATTTTTTCTGATGGATAAGATAGACGTTTTTGGTAAATCATTGAATAAGCCTAAAGGTTTGTCAGGATCTAGTCTTCCAATTCCAGAACCTTTTGGTGGAATTCCTTCAGGTATTTTTGCAATATTCGCAGTTGTTATTCTTACTTTATCCGTTGCAACTTACATGCCTGGAAATGATGAGGAAAATTTAGCACCAAATGGTTTAACTTCTTCACAATCGAGTTATCTTGAAAATATATTGTCAGATAGATCAAGATCATCTCCCACATTATCATCTTATGATACTTGTGGATTTCTTGAAATGGATTTAAAAGAGCATTTGAAAGAAGAAATGCGCGTTAATCTCGGTACAGGTTCTTACTATTATGGAGGAGGTTGGTTTGAGGAGGATATGGTGATGGTAGATGATGCAGTTATGGAAATGGATGGCGCAACTTCAACAGCAGATTCAGCACCTTCTTCAGGAGGCTCTCCGAAAAATTCACCAGGGGGAGAGCAGGGAGTTGATTTTTCAGGAACTAATAATCAAGAACAGGGAGTAGATGAAGCAGATTTTGTTAAAACTGATGGATCCTTTGTTTACATGATTAACAAAGGTTATTCCGACTATGGTAGATATCCTTCAGGTAAATTACATATTCTTGATATTCCGGAAGCTGGTAATATCTCCTATTTATCTAATATATCTATAGAAGGCCGTCCTACAGAGATGCTTTTAGTTGATGATAAGGCAGTTGTTTATTCTAATGTTCAAATTTACAGTTATTATGAAGATAAGCATATTCTTGATGATGTAGTTAAAATGGAAAGGAAAGCACCAACTAATATCGATTCTTCAACTGATAGTTTAGATGAAGATAGTTCTAAAGAATCTGAAGATACTATTATTGATTATGACTACGGTCATTATTACAGAACAACTTCGTTCACTAAATTAACAGTTTTAGATTTAACTAATAGAAGTTTACCACAGATTACTAAGGAATTGTATATTGAAGGGAACTATCAAACAGCACGTGAATCGGGAGGTACAGTTCGGATGGTTTCCTATGGCTGGATGGAAATTGATGGATTAAAAACATGGTTGGATTTTTCAGATTATAGAACATATTGGGAGCTTGATTGGGACAGTTCCAAGAGAGAGCAAATTTGGATGGAAGTAATGAATGAAACAATTGAATATAATGATAAGGTAATTGATCAAACACCTTTAGATGATCTTTTACCTCGTATTCATGAAAAATTTGAAAATAATATTACAACACACAAGTATACAGAATCTGGAGATGGCAATTGTCAAAATTTTGCTTCAGCATCAGATAGTACCGGTCAAGGCATTACCTCAGTTATGACTCTTGATTTATTAGAGGAAAATTTCAGTTTTAATGCAGACCATATATTGAGTAATTGGGCTACAGTTTATGCTTCAGGCGATGTAATGGTGATGGCTGAGGCTTCGCAAAGTTCATGGTGGTTTTGGGGAGATGATGAATCAGATTATCAAGAAATGACAAATCTTCATGTTTTTGATATATCTAATCCAGGTCAAACAGATTATATTGCTAGTGGAAGAATAAATGGTACAATTCAAGATCAATTCTCTTTATCTGAGCACAATGGGAATATCCGCGTTTGTTCTACTACGGGACAGTGGGGAAGATGGTGGATGGATGATCCAGAACCAATGCTAAGTCATGTGTTTGTTTTAGGATTAAATACAGATGAAACAGAATACGAAGTAATAGGAAAAGTAGGTGATATTGCACCAGACGAGAGTATTTGGTCCGCGAGATTTATTGGTGATAAAGCATACATCGTAACATTTAGAAATATAGATCCGTTATGGACTATAGATCTAAGTGAACCAACAGATCCTAAAATAATTGGAGAGTTAAAAATTCCAGGTGTCTCTACATACATTCATCCCGTAGGAGATACACATCTTCTTACAATAGGAATTGCTGGTGATGACGATGGATTAGATTGGGGGGTTACTCAAATTTCTTTCTTTGATGTTAGTGATTTTTCTAATCCTATTCTTGAAAGTGAATTGAAACTAAATCCTGCACCTAATGGAGAAAACGGCTGGTCGTATTCACATAGTGAGGCTACATATGAACATAAAGCATTCCAATATTGGGAATCAGATGGTTTGCTTGCAATTCCAATGTCTACTAGTCGATGGGTTGAAAATTCAATTATGGAAGATGGTAAAGAATATAATTATTATGGTTATGAATATGTTTCCAAACTAATGCTGATTAATGCTACACCTAATCAACCATTAGAAATTTACAATGAAAATATAGATCATTCCTCCTATTATGAATCAAGATATTCATGGGATAGTCCAGATATTAAGCGCAGTATGTTCATGGGCGGAGGAGATTACATTTATGCAATTAGTGAAAAAGCAATTACAGCACATAATGTAGCTACTATGGAAAAAACAGGATCAGTTGAGTTACCTTCAGATAAGAAACCAATCTATGAGTCATATTATTACTACGAAGAAGAGCCGGAAGCACCACCAACAGAAGAAGAGGAGCCACGTGCCTCATGTGAGAATCAAATAATTGATGGAAGGTGGGTGCTTTCAGAACTAGGCAACACACTTTACCAATTTGAAGACGGTCTGAGATATACTTTTTACATGGTAAATGGTACTTTTGGTGACGTTCCAATTCCAGGCACCAATCCTTATGAAGTGGATGGAGAAAATATTACGATAGATCTTCATCATGGCAACTTGGCTATGTACAGAATGAATTTTTCTTGTGATGGACAAATAGTTCAATTTTATTATAATGATAATGAAAGTAGTGATTTCATGAAATCTCTTTACGGTGAATATCATAGTACACTTTACAGAGAAAGTTATTTTTTTGAAACACTTGAAGAGTTAGATGAAGAAGATGAAACCTCTACAGAAGAAGAGTCTTCTTAGTTTATCAGTTTATTTAGTTCTGAAATAATTAAAGAGAATGAATTCTCCAATACGTGAGAATCTTCCACTTCAATTAGCCTTAGATTGTTTTCAGAACGTTCTATGTAATCTTTACTAGCACTTATGGGCACAATTTCATCCGTAACTGAGTGTATTATTGAGATGGGAAAATTATTAGGGGCAATTAACATTTCAGGCTCAGTATTTGGCGATTCTGGCAAATGTAATGCTGGAGCTAGAAGCAACATACCTTTGACTTGTTCCGGCAATTGTTGAGCAACTAACGCGCATGCTAATCCTCCGTAGCTAGATCCTGCAAGGACCACTTTTTCTTTAGCGACAAGATTATTGAGTATTTCCACTCTTTCTTCTAATTCCATATTATTGAAATCAGGTGAAACAACTTCAATTCCACTTTCCCTTATGGCTGTAATTTTACTACCATTCGGACTTCCCCATAATCCATGTGCCCAGATTAACATAGTACCCCAAACACAGTCGATATAATATACAATCCTTAATAGGTATCAATGTCTCCAACATATTCAGAATATCTGAGATTAGAGGAGTTGCTCAAATTACAGACAGGCGTCGAGGGAGAAACTCGTGAAATTAGTAATGATGAGTTACATTTCATTTTGGTTCATCAAAATTTTGAATTATGGTTTAAATTAATAATAAATGAATTAAAATGTGCAAGAGATATTTTGTCTTTAGATTTTGTTAAAGAAGAAAACCTTCCTCGTGCAGTTCATCATATGGATAGAGTAATTGAGACTTTCAAATTAATGTCTCAGCAATGGAAAGTTATGGAAACTCTTGATCCTCAAGACTTTCTTAATTTTAGAGATGATTTAGGTACGGCTTCAGGCTTTGAATCTTTTCAAATGAGGGAAATGGAGAATCTCATGGGGCAAAAGTGGGTAGATGGAAAGCAATTTGGTAAGAAATTAGATTCTAAACAAAAATCATTGTATGATGTTACATGTGATTGGCTATACAGAACTCCAATTCAAGGCTCTACATTAGGATCAGATGATGATGAATCTTCAGTTAACGATTTTGTTGACCAATATATTCAATCCCACAAAGCACAATACCCTGAGACAAATAAAGATGTCATTGATTTCTTTGAAGTTGATAAAACAGTTCGTAGAAGGAGAGCTGGTTTGCTTTTCATTGAATCCTATCGCTCATTACCTCTTTTGTCGTGGCCAAGAAAATTAATTTCTAAACTGATTGAACTTGAACAAGCTATGGTACTCTGGCGTTCTTCTCATGCACGTATGGTTGAGAGAATGATAGGTAGAAGAATAGGGACTGGAGGTTCGTCAGGTGTAGATTATTTAGACATGACTACTAAATTTAGAGTTTTTATTGATTTATGGATAGTTAGAAGTATTTTGGTTAAGAAAGAGTCTTTACCAACTCTTATTAATCCAGAATTTTATGAGTTCAAAGGTGATTAAATGATAAATTTAGAAGGTAAAAGAGCACTAGTATGCGGAGGTACAAGTGGTATAGGTAAAGCTTCAGCAGTATCTCTAGAGGATAATGGTGCACAAGTAATCACTTTGTCCCGTAGTGCCTCAGGTGATAACTCAATTTCTTGTGATTTAGAAGATTTAGGTTTATTGGAAAAAGTAGTAACTGAAGAAATAGAAACTAATGGCCCATTTCACATATTAATAAATAATTCAGGAGGTCCTCCTTCAGGCCCCCTGCTTGAGGCTCAACCTCATGATTTTCAAAAAGCTTTTCTCAGACATGTTCTAGCTTCACAGACTTTAGTACAACTGCTCTTAGAAGGCATGAAGTCTTCAAACTACGGAAGAATAATTAATATTATTTCAACTTCAGTCAAAGAGCCTATTCCAGGTTTAGGAGTCAGTAATACAATTAGAGGAGCTATGGCCTCATGGTCTAAGACTTTGTCTAAAGAATTACCTCCTGAGATTACTGTAAACAATGTACTACCGGGTTTTACTAATACTGAAAGACTTACTGAGCTGAAGAAAACACTTTCAGAGCAAAAAGGAATAAGCCAAGAAGAAGTTGAAAAAGCTTGGTTGAGTACGGTTCCAGAAGGTCGTTTGGCAGAGCCATCGGAGTTAGGTCAAGTAGTGGCATTTCTTTCATCTCCTGCAGCCAGCTTCGTTAGAGGTACAAGTATCCCTGTAGATGGTGGAAGGACAGGTTCAATCTAATGGATTTTGATATTTTTCTTTCTATTTCGCAAACTCCTGTTGGCGGCATAACTCCCGATGAAGATACAATGTATTCTAATTTTTTTGATCAATTAGAATCGGCAGATGATTTGGGTTTTGGTACTGCCTGGGTTGCTCAAGCTCATCTATCTACTGAGGTTCAGAAAAACAATAAACAACCAGTAGTTCCACATTGGCAAGGAGAGGTTGGGCTTTGTACAGACTTTTTCCAATTGGCCCATTTGATGTTTTCCAGAACAAATAAGATTCATGTGGGTTCTGCAGTCATGAGTCTTTTAACTCACGGAGGTCCTGTAGGAATTGCAGAGAGAGTTGGAGCATTTTTGGCTTTACATGGCCTTAATCCAAATGAAA
>JBJLCA010000045.1:0-20983 GCA_045567915.1 Candidatus Poseidoniales archaeon
TGCGATCATTATGATACTCGTTACGGAATACTAGCAACAAACTACAGAGCCTCTGAATCAGCCATAGAAAGAATTAAAACTTTGAACTCATTAGGATTCAAAATAATTATTTGGGATGGACAAAAACTTCTTGAAATGGGAAGAAAGATAGATGAAACTGCTACCAATCTAAAAATACCTTATCCCTACCAAGAAGAAGCTATTCAAAGCGTTTTTGAGAAGTTTAATCATAAAAATAGAGCGCTGGTGGAAATGGCGACTGGTTTAGGAAAAAGTATAGTTTTAGCTGAAGTTGCGAAGAGGTACCTAGATGCTGACAGCGGACGAAGAGTTTTGCTACTTGCTCACTCAGTACCTTTACTAACTCAACTAGAAAAATCAATTTGGTCTCAACTACCTGCAGAAATACCAACACACCTTTGGCACGGAAGTGAAAAACCTACTTCTTTTGAAGGCGTTACTGTGGGAATGTTTCAAAGCTTAATAAGCGACATTAAAAAAGGAATAAAACTTCCAGCTTTTGACTTAGTTATGGTAGATGAAGCTCATCATTCACCAGCTCATACATATCGTGAAGTTCTAAATCGAATTTCAAAAGATGTCATAATGGGAACTACTGCAACGCCATGGAGAAATGACAAACAAGATTTAAGAGAAATTTTTGGCGAACCTGTATTTCAGATGGGAATTATTGAAGGTATGGAAAAAGGTTATCTATCAAGGGTTAATTATGAACTGTATACTGATGATGTAAAATGGGAAATTGTTGAAGAATTAAGTAAGAAAAACTTAACTATAGGGCAATTAAATTCTAAATTATTCATACCAACAAGGGACGACGAACTTGCTCTACAAATCAGAGAAAAATGGGTTAAGCTTTCTAAACCTAAAACTATAACTTTTTGTAAAACAAAGCAACATGCCCAAAGTTTTTCTGAGCTTCTGAACTCCATGGGAGTGTCATCAAGAATTTTTGTATCGGATCTTGACACGGCAGACCGCGCGAAAACCATAAACGATTTTGAAAACGGAAAGTTTTCTAACATAGTTGTTGTAGACTTATTAAATGAAGGAATCGACGTCCCCGATGTTTCTTTAATAGTTTTTGCAAGAGTTACTCACTCGCGCAGAATTTTTGTACAGCAATTAGGGCGAGGTTTAAGAATAAAGAAAGGAAAAGAAAATCTAGTTCATGTGATGGATTTTGTAGCTGACATTAGAAGAGCTGCTGAAGCACTAAGAATTAATCGAGAAGCTAAAGAAAGAAAAGAAAAGGGATATGAAATCTATATGGGAGAAGGGGCGAAAATAGTTAAATTTGAAGATCAAAAAACGGAATCTTTTTTTGACGAGTATCTTGCTGATTGTGCTGATTTGGATGAAAGAGATAAAGTAAAACTAGAATTTGTGGATGCAGATTATTTCGAGTGAATCAACCAAGGAATTTTATTAAATGATATCCTATTTCTTTAGCAAGATTTACGGGGACTGCGTTACCAATTTGTGTGTATTTAGGAACCTCTCTATCAAAAATGCCTGACGTTGGATCTCCAGCTCTTCTTATTCCCCCTGTTGTTCTTTTACCATGGAATTTCGTCCAGTCTGGAAATGTTTGTAATCTAGCCCACTCACGGACAGTTGGAGTTCTAGGCTGACTATAATGAATGAAATCATCTGGCAAAGATGTTGCAGTTATAGAAGGTCCTTCTTTATTCCATCTTTCAGGAAGAAGTCTTTGTGCGAATTTATTAGTTTTAAATTTAGGAGGCAAGTCTTCTTTAGAAAAAATCTGATTGGTAATAATATAACTGAATTTTTCTATAATGTGTGGTGAATGTTTAGAATATTCATGCTCGGTTAGCTTACTACCTTTTTTCATTAATTTTCCATCTATCTTTGTTCTCATCGCTCTTTGAAAGTCATTACTTATAGAATGATTATATTTATCTGTTTTCTCCCCGTTTACATAATATTTATCCAAAAGATCACCCCAAACATCAACTATGTCCAAATGAGAAAGCTGCTTTTTTTTCGGTAAAAGTCCCCACTCTAATGCTCTTCCTAGACTTTCAGGGGTTTTTTCTGAAGGATATTTTCTAGATGTTAAAGATTGTTGACCTGTACGTTCTAATCTATAATTAGTGAAAAAATCCAAGTCTTTTCTTACTCCCACAAGAAATATTCGTGGTCGATTTTGAGGTACTCCATAATTTTTAGCATGCAATAAATTCCATCCGATTTTATAACCCTTGATTGATGAAAATGTTTTCACTACGTCTTCAAAAATCTCCCCTTTATCTCCTTCTTTAGTCCATCTTGAATTTAAAAGACCTCTAACATTTTCAAAAAGAAATAATTTTGGATTTACGACTGTTATAATATTGGCCATATCCTCGTAAAGTTTAGCTATAGGTTGATTTTTCTTATCTGTATTATAACTTCTTCTGTGCCCAATACCTGAATAAGCTTGACAAGGAGGGCCTCCGCAAACAAGATCAATTTCATTTATTTTTTTACTTTTAAGATTTTTTAAATGATGTCTCAAAAGTTTTGAATTATTATCTGTTAACTCTTTAACGTTTCCAATCTCAATCAAATCTGAGGAATGGGAAACGTTGGATTTGAATGATTCTCTTGTATCTTTATCTAGTTCAGAAAACATAACTGGCCTAAATCCTGCAGATTCTAAACCAAGGGAAAGTCCCCCACATCCTGCGAATAGATCTATGCTATGATATTGGTCCATAAAAATTCATTCCATTGACATTTTTTCAAGCCAATCTGCTGCTTGATTGATTAGTTCACTTGGAGACGATTCTGAAATTGTAAAAGATTTAATTTTATCAAATGTTTTTTTATCATCGAAAGGATCAAAATAAATCCCATTTAAATGTAAAAAAGTTATTGCGGTAGCTAAAGCTGTTCTCTTATTTCCATCGATGAAAATATGTTGTTGTAAAATATTAACGAGGTATGCTGCTGCAATGTGGTATTTTGTAGGATACGTTACTTTTCCAAACCTTTTATTTGATTTAATGCCTTCAACGAATCCAAGTGATTTCCCATGAATCATATTATTTTTCCCTGCAAAATCCTCTCCTCCTGGAACTAATGCTATTGTCATTTTATTTATTGCAACAATCATTTTTTTATTTATTAATTTATACATCTAAGCCTCCGGTCCAGATCCTAAACTAATATATAATTTCATATTGTTTTTGATATGGTCTTCGGTTCCTTTAAGTGCAATAATTTCTCCTTTATCTAACCAAACCCCATCGCATTTAGGACAAATATCTACCGATACGCCGCCATAATCTTCCCGCACCATCTTATTCTCATCTTCAGGACATAAGTAAGAAGGTGTTGATGTTTCTTCGAGCGTTTCTATATCTGTCTCATCTATTTCTATTTCTTGAATGATTTCTACCATTTCAATTATAGATTCTAACTCGTTATCATCAAAAAATTGCCCACCGCATGTTGCGCATCTATCAACCATCTGTGACTGAGTCCAATATTCTCCTAAAACTTGATTATGGCACTTTGGGCACTTGCGCATTTGCATACAATGGTTATCTATATTTATTATTTTTATAATAATTGATAACTCAAACTTGTTTCGTATAGATCCTTCAAATTCCCTTTAATTCGCCACAAAAAACCATGGTCTCTAGATCTACCATTTTTGATAGATAATGTAAAATCCAAATAAATTCTACCTTCATTTAATAATGATAAGAACTTATCTATAGAAGAATGCTTGCAGTAAAGAAGATTGTTAAAACGGCATTGATCTTGATTACCTAGTTTCCTAGTCTCTACATCAATGAAAGCGCTCTCTCTGTGCTTACTAAGAAGGGCATGTTCCAGTTTAATTATATCATATTGCAATAACTCCTTATCTTCATGCAAGATTTGTTGAAATTCCACTCAGACTATATTGAAACTCTTCACTCAAAAATATTTGAGAAATGGCCGTCTTCTACGAATAAATTAGGCAATGTTTACATCAATAATGATGTCTTAGATAGACTAATTAGTGAACAAGAAGATTAATCAGTACAAGTAGCAAAAACCATCGTTTCTACTTTGTTTCCAGCGTTCTTCATTACTTCCTGAACTTCTGGTTTTTGCATCATCTTCTGAAGAGTGTCCGGTTCTGGAGTATCATAAACAATGTGAACTTTATTTTTGTTTTCTAATTCATGTCCGACATAAATTTCCTTAATATGATTTTCTGCTCTCATCTTAGAATTTGCTAAGAAAGCAGTGTGCCATCTGTCCCAGTCTTCAACCTCAAAATTCATAATTACTTTGACCATGATTTGCGATACATTATCAATATATAAAAGTAAGTGGACACTAGGCTCCATACTATTATAATCTAGCAAATTAAAACTGTCTTATGGCACGAATTAAAGTAGGCGACAAAATTCGAGATTTGAAGCTACCAACTATAGATGGTAAGACCTTTGACATAAGTCAACACGAAGGAAAGAATATTTTTATTTCTTGGCTTAGATTTTCAGGATGCCCATTCTGCCACTTGAGAGTTAATGAATTAACAAATGCAGAGGATAAATACGGTAAAGATTTTGCAAACGTAGCAATTTTTAGTTGTAATGTGGATGCTCTAAAGAAAACAGGTTCCAAGCACGGAAACAACATAATTTTGGCAGCCGATGAAGATCGTAAATATTTCGATAAATACGAAATGCCAAGAAGTTTAGCAAGAGTGAGTTTAGGAATCCTAATTTCACCTCTAAGAATGATGAGGGCTGTTTTCAAAGGATATGCAGCACCAAGTTTCAATGGTGCATTCAACGCAGTACCTGTCGATTTAATGATTAACAAGAAAGGTATAGTTGAGAAGGTAAAGTATGCAGCACACACTACCGACCATATTCCTGTAAGTGAAGTCATAGAGTTTTCAAATGCTTAAGAATTCAATTTCAGCAATCTCATTTGCTTTACTGCTTGTTCTAGTATCATTCACGGGTTGTATGGATGATTCTGACTCAGATAGTGATGATACTACTGTAGTTCAAACTCCTGATGACAACACTTCCAATGATAATTCTGGTTCTAATACAACTACTGATGAAACCGAAGACGACACTCCTGAAGTTTATGATGGTCCTCTTAGAATCTTAGCACTACACGGCGGTGGAGATACTCCTGAAGGTTTAGAGAATCAACCAGGAATGCAAGACTTGATGGAAGATCTTCCTGAATTCGAATTCTTCTTTGCCGAGGCACCTGACGATGAAAGCTTGTGTGACCACTGTTGGTATGCAGATCCACCTGGCGGAAAAGATGAGCCTAACGAAAATAGAAGCTGGGCAGAAATCTCTATTGCATATTTGGATCAAGTTGTAGCAGACCATGGACCATTCTATGGAATTCTAGGCTATTCTCAGGGAGTTCCAATGGCTACGGTTTACATCGCTAATTCAAACACGACTTTCCCGAAAGCAATGCTATTCAATGGATATATGCCAACAACTCATTCTGGTTTGAATGATACAATAAACGAAGTTGCACCTTTGAACACAGATGCCTTAATTTTTGGCGGTGACGAGGATGTATTTGTTTTTGGAGTTGAAGAACTTGAAGTTGTTTATCCAAATCCAACCGTTCTAGTCAGTAGCACAGCTGATCACCACTTGCCTGATTCAAGTGATGAAACTTATGCAGATGTACTCGCCTTCTTCAGAGAGATTATTGATGATGTCCCAGAACCTGTTGAACCTATGGTTATTCCTGAAAAAGAATGGATGAGAACAATTGAAGGAACACAAGAAGAATCGCATGGACATTTCATTCTAGCTACTAGCGATGGAGGCTACTTACAAATCGGAGAAACTGGATTTATTCCAGATGGTGCCAAAATCATGGTTGCTAAACTAGATTCAACGGGCAATTACGCCTGGAAGAAGGAATATGGAACTCTTGGCCATAACTTAGGAAACAGCGCAATTGAGGTCGATGACGGATATGTTGTCGTAGGTGCTTTGGACGAAGATAGTACCATTATGAAAATTGATAAGGATGATGGAACTGTGATTTTCACTTCTACTTTCAATGCTGGAGGAAGTGATGCCTTAGAGAATGTAGTTGAAATCACGGGAGGATATGCAGCTGTTGGATACATTGCTGCTGAAGATAACGAGAATACTTTCTATGCAGAAGGTGAAGGTCAAATGGTCTTCTTAGATGAACTAGGAACTGTTGAACAAGTAGTAGCTTTGGATTCTTACATGTCGCATGCATACAGGATTGCATCTTATGATGGGGAATTGATTATCTCTGGTTTGACTGACGAAGCACTAGATTATGCATTGGTGAAAATGAACATGGATGGAACTGTAGTTTGGGATAGAACCTATGGAGGTAGTGGTAACGATCATAACTTCGCTTTTGATATTACTTCAAATGGAACTATTTTCCTATCAGGTCACACTACTTCTGGTACTGTAAACTGGGATACCTATACTATGAAAATAGATAACGACGGTAATTTACTCTGGGAAAATAAGACTGGAAATCCAAGGGGATTTGATCCTCAATATATTCATGATGAAGTATGGGGCTTGAAAGCAACAGATGACGGTGGAGTGATTGTTGTAGCAGGAACTGGAGATGAATATGAAGAATACTCGGAATGTAATGGAGATGACTGTTCTGACAGTTGGAGAGTTTACGTAATCAAATACGCTGATGATGGAACTCTTGAATGGGAATTGACCTTTGGACCGTCTGCTGGTGGAGACTGGGCTGGAGAAGATATTTGTTTGAGTAGTGATGGTGGGGCCGTAATTGCTGTTGATAACGGACAATTTGGTTTTCTAAAATTAACTCCTTTCTGAATTAATTCTTAGAAGTGGATATAAATTGCAATTTACACATTAACTAAAGTAATATAACTGAATGAAGCAGACATAGTACACTATGAGCGAAGTAAATGGACTTGACTTGCGCAAAATTGGAATCAGCTTTGGATTTTTAGGATTTGTACTCGGAATTATCGGGGCTATATTCATTACAATTGAGACTGATTACGAGTTTGGTTGTCAAGACAATGAATTCATTCAAGAAAGGTATGGCGAGTTATCAGAAGAGAATGTTAGAGAATGTGTAGAAAGTTGGGAAAGTTCTAAGACAATCGCATCTTTTCTAAAATTTATTTCTCCAGTATTCATTTTATTTGGAATTTTGTTACTGGTTTATGAGAAAGGAAATAAATGAACGAGGAAGAAGAGTTGGAAATCTATAATCCTGCGGCTTCAGACCAACATAAACTAGGAACTATATTTTCTAAAAAAGAGCTAAAGAAAGTAGCGTTAATAAATCTGTTTTTTATTATTTTTACAGCTATTTTTTATTTTCAATTTGCACAAAACCCAGAGTGCCCTCAATCTGACAATTCAACTCAATGCTGGGATGTGCGACCTATACTAATTTTCATAGGAATAATGGGGACTTTGGCTAGTTTAATATTACTTTTATTTTCTTTATTCAGACATTCTAGAAAGAAAGAGTAACCCCCCCCATTTCATGTAGAGGGGGGCACCCTGTTGCATTGTAGGCTAGGGCGTCTACAAATTTTAGGAAATTTCAAATAAAATTGACCTAGATTTGCAGTGATGTTAAGTTCTAAATATCATGCTTCGATGAGATTTCGTGGTATCAAAAAAAGGTAAAAGACTAACAAGTCGCAAAAAATCAACTGAGGCTTCACTGATGAATAGAATATCCAGCAATCCCCAACCTTATGTTGTGAGTGGTGTTTTACTTTGCTTCATGTTGGGAATAATCATATCCAATTTGCTTGACTCCTCTGAAAAATCTGAAGTTATTGTTTACAAAACCACAACTTGCGGATGTTGTGGTGTTTATGTTGAAATGATGGATGATGATGGTTGGGAAATTGAAGTTAGAAATGTGGATGATATTGAGACTATCATGAATGAATATAATATTCCAGATGACAAAAGAAGTTGCCATTTGTCTTTGGTAGAAGGGTACTATGTAGTTGGCCATGTTCCGTTTGAAATTATCGACCAACTTATCGAAGAAAAACCTGATATTGATGGAATTTCACTTCCGGGTATGCCTGCAGGATCGCCAGGGATGGGGGGTGAAAAGTCTGAAACTTGGACTATTTACTCAATAAAAGACGGAGAATCAGAAGTCTTTGCAGAGTATTAATCAAATTTTAGGAAATTTTCCTTACGAAAAGGCCGAAACGGTAGTAATTTAATGTAAGCCGAAATAAGGGGGCGTGGCAAAAACAACAAAAACAAAAATCATCTCATTATCATTGATAATATCTGGAATACTTGTACTCATTGCTGGGATTAGCATGGTACAAACTGGATTTACAAGCTTTGATGATACCGAGCCTAGAGTTGGACTCTACATTGGAGGTATTTTTACAATAATTGGAGGCGTTATCTTGACAATTGCTGGAATAATGATATTCTTTGATTTTAAAAAGAAACTTATTCGTATGTTTGGCAATGTTGCTAATGCTATTGAAGAAGAGAGAAAACAAGAGAAAAGGTAATAACTTTCTTCGGTAGAAAGATAATAGTGTACTTACCCACCCCTTTTTGACCCCTACCAAATTAGGGACATATGAGCCCAAAACGACGTAATCTGTCAAACTGCACGTCGTCGAAAAGTAAAATGGCGCCGAGGGCGAGATTTGAACTTACTTCTTAGGTGCAATCGTATCAAAAGTTTCTAATGCCCTTTTACGGGCGAATTCGTGGTTTACAAGCGGTTCTGGGTAGGTTTTACCTAAAGTAACTCCGTAGCTCTGCAATTGCGCTTCAGATAACTCCCAAGGAGCATGTATGCTCTCATTAGGAATGTCAGCAATCTCTGGAACCCACTTTCTAACATATCTAGCTGCTGTATCGAATTTCTTACCTTGTAAAATTGGATTAAAGATTCTGTAATATGGTGCAGCATCTGCTCCACAGCCGGCAGTCCATTGCCATCCTGCATTGTTACTGCAGAAATCTCCATCAACTAAAGTATCGAAGAACCATCTCTCTCCTTTTCTCCAATCAATCAATAAATGTTTGATCAAGAAAGAAGCCACAATCATTCTAACTCGATTATGCATCCATCCTGTTGCATACAATTCTCGCATCCCGGCATCAACAATCGGATATCCGGTCATTCCCTTTGTCCATGCGATATAATCTTCTTCGCTGTCCCTCCATGGGAAATTCTCGAAATTTTCTCTCAAAGCTCTGTTTGCTAAGAAAGGGAAATTTGCCATTAAATGATAACCAAATTCTCTCCATCCTACTTCTCTAACGAAATGTTCTGTACCTGGATTATCATAATCCTTTGACTCATGCCATATTGTGTTTGGACTAATTTCTCCAAATCTTAGATACGGCGATAGTCGTGAAGTTCCTCTAATTCCTGGAATATTACGTTGTTTACCGTATTTTCTAGCCTCACTCTTCAAAAAATGTATCAATATTTTATTTGCTTCTTCTTCACCAGGCTTCCATTTCTTTTCAAATGTTTCATACCATTTTATCTTAGGCAATAATTTCATTTCATCCAAACCTAATGAATCTGGAAATTTACTTGGTGCAGGAATTTCTTTAGGAGAAGCCAGCGGTTCATGAGGTTCGGTTTGCATTTTGCAATTCTTCCAAAAAGGAGTAAAAACGGTATATCGTCTTTCTTGCTTCGTCATGATATCTTCAGGATCAAACAACAAATTACCATTGCTTATTTCATGTTCAATTCCACTTAGAATGTCATTATCTCTTTCGATAATATGAGGTTCAAATCTTCGATTTAGATAAACGGAAGAAACATCATAATCATTAGTCATTTCCTCAATAATTGTTTTTGGAGTTCCGCTTCTAAAAATTAATTTACTTCCTAATTCTTCGATGCGGTTTGATAATCTATCTAGAGATTGGTGTAACCACCATTTGGCTGCCCCTCCAGTATGCAAATCACTATCATTTTCATCCCAAATGAAAATTGGTATCACTGGTTTGCCTGATTCTATAGCGTTGACTAATGCTGGATTATCTGCCAGCCTTAAGTCATTATAAAACCAAACAAGTGCGTTACTCATTGTGAGTATTCTCTCTACCGGACATTAATAGGTTAGCTCAATTTTAATATCTATAATTAGCAACCATGTAACCATTTTCATCTTGAATTATAGCGAAATCTCCACTATTATTCCAGATGCCTTGGTACCATCCCCAATACAAAGTTGTTGAATTGTCAACACCATCGCCAGTGTAAATTCGAATACTTGTATTATTTGAAATTGTAAAATTAAATTCATATGCAGTTTGAGCGGCTTCATCTTGTAGGAACCAACCAACCATACTCACATTGTAATTTTCATGATTTGTTAGAACTAAATATTCTCCATCTGCTTCACTGCCTTCTGGATCGTACTCAATATAATCTATGGTTAAATTGTAAGAAGATTCAGTCCACAAACCGAATGTATTATTTGATGCGAATGTCTGAGCTTCTTCATATTCTGTATCAAAATCGGTTCCTGAAGAGTATGGATACCAAAATGCATATCCTGCTTTGATTATCTCGTAATTAACAAAAGTATCATTCACATAAACATGGGAAAGTAATCTTCCGTAAGTATCGGAATCTCCGTTCTTACTATCATTTACAAGCGTAACTTCTTTTCCTAAAATCATATTTGTTAGGAAATCCGTAGCTTCCTGGGCATAAGGTCTACCTGATTCAGGAGTGTTAATTCCAAGCATCCTAACTTTATCACCATTTCCAAGATAGAATGTATCTCCATCGATTACTTCTGTAACTGTCATGTTGTAATCTACCGTTACATTATCTTCAGGTTCTTGAGTTGTATTATCTTCTGGCTCTTCAGTTTCATTATCATCTGGTTCTTGGATAACCACAGTGTTAAAAGTTTCAACCATTTCAATCAAGAAGAGCAAATCTTCACCAGCAAGTGGACTATATCCTGATTCTCCGTAGGCATCTTTTGCAGATATTCTAACTGCTAGAGTTTGGCCTTCATACATTCCAACCATTTTGTTATCGAAACCAACGATCATCTGTCTAGAACCCTTACAATTTTCTGCATTTAACGCCGTTTTCTCTTCAGCATTAATGCCCATGAATCCTTTACCGTCCATCCATGATTGATAATAACCTGGATAATATTCAGCATAAAATTCTCCCAAGTCAGTCATGTTAACCGTATAATTGTCCAAACCTGCTGTTTCATTAACTACTGAAACACTGATTGTTTGATTAGCTAGTGTGGCATTAATTGCATCATAAAATTCTTCATAAGTATTAATTCTCTGACCTTCGAACTCATAAATTTCCATTCCAACTCTTAAATTACCTTCATACGCACTAAATCTTGAATCTACATATGATAAAAGTACTCCATCTTTGGTAGATTCTTCAAAACATCCAATGTTGTTTGCTGCTAATGTATCTATGTGTACATTGGCTTCTGAAACTCCAATATTGTAGTACGGATAAGTGTTCCATACATATTCCATACTAGAATCAAATAACTTTGAGTTCTGAGCTAATATTCCTGCATAGTGGACTTTAACTAGATCTCCAATTTTAGCTTGATTTCCAAAAGTAACATCTGCATTAACTTCAAGAGTTACTGTCTGCGAAGTTGTGATATTTGCTTCATTGGGTTCTCCAGTAAATTTGATATCTGTTTTTAATTTTCCTACTGCTGAAGAAGTCAAATTAATATTTACAATCAATGGCATAACCTCATCTGCGAGAACGGTAACGTTACTAATATTCTGCTCAAAGGAAACGGTATCTATTCCTTCATCTTTGCTCATAACTTCAATGTTGTAAGTTGCTGTTTGTGAACCAATATTCCATACTGTTAAAATAAAATCGGTATCAAATCCAGGAGCTGCACTATGATTATTGGTCATAGGGTGAACTAAAACTCCGTATGAAGCCGTTTGATTTACTGCATCTTCATCCTTGTACGGATTATCAGTACAGCCACTTGTAATTAGCAAAATTACTACTGCAAAAAACGAAAACTTCGACGATAAATTCATAGTTATATGAAAGTAAAGACAATTCTATATAAAAATAATTAAATTATTCTCGAGTCATTCCTCTTTGTTCAGCCATTTTCTTTAGTAAATTATTTTCCCGTTGCAATTTACTCATACTTTTCTTGGTATGGCTAACTAAATTTTTCAAAGTAAGAAGGCCAATTACTCCTGTTTTGTCGACGACAGGCATACGTTTGATATCTTCTTTATCAAATTTCCGCATTGCTGTCATAAAGCTACTAGTTGACTTGATCGTTATCAACGGTTTAGTCATAAAATCTTGAGCTTTTACTTCATTAGAATCGAAATTACCTTTCTTTACTAAGTCTGCAAATCCCCTTTCTGTGATTATTCCTGCCGGCTCTTTGTTATCCATTACAATAATACAACCAACTCTCTCTTTTGTCATTTTTTTAGCACATAACCGTGCCGATGTTGTTGATGTTACAGATATGATATTCTTATGCATGATATCTGCAATAGTTTGATTCTTAACGCTCATTTATTTTCAACTACAAAGGGCACTAGAACATAAAAACCTTTGTATTGGGGGTGTTTCATTTATAGAAACACCGCCATTGGCGATTGTGAATCGAAGAGAATACCTCCGGAATTGGTGGGATTTATCGAGAGGAGCTAACGTAATTTGGGGCAGTTCAGCAATCATCCTTGGAGCTGTTTTAATTGGAGTAAATTACCAAGATTTTTTAATTCCTCTAGCCCTACATGCCTTCTGTATTGCAGCTTTCATCTCAGGATGGTTTGCAATTAACGATTTACTAGACATCGATATTGATAGAGTTAATCATCCAGAAAGACCACTGCCTTCTGACAGTATTTCACTAATGGCTGCAAAAAAATACGGACACCGAATGATCATCCTATCTGCCGTTTCACTGATTGCAATTGTATTGAATGAACCTAATTTTTCTGATTTAGCATGGTTAGATTCTGTGGCTGTTTGGTTAGTGGCACTATTGATTATGATTGCATATGAATTAGATGGTCCTTACAATCCTGCATTGAAGAAGAGAATAATATGGGGAAATCTAGCAATTGCCAGCACTATAGCAATTACTATTCTATTTGGAGCTGCAGCAATAGATCATGTGGCAGACCCGCTTCTATGGCTAGTTGCAGCTAGCGCAATGACCTTAACAATTGCAAGAGAAATTATAATGGATACAAATGATCAATTCGGAGATTTTAATCGCAATACACTGCCTAAAGTTCTTGGAAATGAAAAAGCTCGTAAAACTGTTTGGATTCTAGCAGTTGCATCAACATTACTAATTACGTTGCCATTCACTCTCGGCTATTTACCTCAAAATCTAGTTGTTTTTGTTTTACCTGCCGTAATAAGTTCAGTTGCTGTAAAACCCTTTTTGAAACAAGGTAAAGATAATGAAGCTGGGCACATTTTGAGGGTAGCAATGATTTTTGGTCTACTGGGGTTGGCTCTCTGTGGTATGATTATAAACCACTAATTTAATCCTGGTTTAGTGGATTACGAGATTGAACACAAAGATGTTGGAATTATTCGTTACATAAAGAATAATCGAGCAAAGAGAATTATTATTTCAATAAAGCCAGAGTACGTCAGAATTACTGTCCCTCGTAGACAGACTTTGAAGAATGCACAAAAATTTGTAGACGCAAAAATCAATTGGATTAAAAAACATTCAAATAACATGAAGGTATTGACTGAAAAAAGTAAGGAATTGCCTAAAATAGATAGAGAAGAAGCTAGAGAAAATTTAGAAAAAAGACTATCTGAACTTGCTGAACAACATAATTTCCAATATAATCGTGTTTCAATAAGAAGTCAAAGAACTAGATGGGGGTCATGCTCTTCAAAAGATAATATTAGCCTTAATATGAAATTACTACATTTACCTCAACAACTAATTGATTATATTTTACTTCATGAATTGGTTCACACAAGAGTCAAAAATCATAGTAAAGACTTCTGGAATGAATTAGAAACGGTTGTTCCTAATGCTCGTACCGTAGACGAACAATTACGAGAATACCAATATTGTTTATTCTAACTTCAAAACACTTGAAGTGCTAAGAGAGCAAATACTATTCCAGCAATCAATAAAGGATACCTAATCAAAGCAAGAAGGTCACGTATTGAGCTTCCTTCGTCACACTTTCCTTCATCTGCGCCAACTATTTGTCCAACTTGACCCTGCTCACTTTCACAATCTTCTTCGATTCTATCGTCGATATAATCAATTGCAAAGTTTGATACAAAAAAACCCAGAATGCAAAGTATACTGATTGTGAAACCTAAGGTTCCAACAAACATACTTGCAAATGAAGTTCCTGAATCTTTCTCAGCCATTACTTTGAATTATTACCTTATTCTAGATCTTCATCTGATTCATCATCGTCTGACTCGTCTTCTTCGGACTCATCTTCGGATTCTTCTTCGGACTCTTCTTCAGATTCTTCTTCAGATTCTTCTTCACAACCTTCTTTATCTTCTCTATCTTCTCTGAAATCTTCCTCGACTTCTTCCATCATTGCAGATAATTCTTCACAGGCTGTTTCATTTCCTGCTTCACATGCATCATCAAATTCTTTCATTTGAGCTCTGAAAGCTTCCATTTCTTCACGTTCTTCTTCCATTTTGTGCTTAAAAACCAACTTCATCTTTTCCATGACCATTTTCCAATCATCTTCAGTCATATTGTTTGTTTCTAACTTAATAATCATTTGGTCCCACTCTTCATCAGACATGTTGGTTATTTGTTTGATTTCTGCGATTTCTTCTTCGTCAATCTCTTCAAACATTTCCATCATATCTTCAATGTTCATCTCTCTGCGATCATCTTTGTATCTAACATCTTTTTCTTTTCTATCTTTTCCAAAAACTTCTTTCCATTCTTCCATGGTCAAACAAGCTTCATCCCAATCTTTGTCTTCTTTATCCCAGTCTTTTCGATCTTTATCTTCGTAATAGACTACTCCATCATCACCAATTACTAATTGAATATCGTCTTTACGTTCTTCCATTAATTCTGCAATCATTGCACGGAGTTCTTCACAAGATTCGTCATCTCCTTCGTCACAAGCCACTTTTAATTCTTCCAACTCGGCCATTAACTCTTCATCAAATTCATCTTTTTCATTGTCGTCTTCAGATTCTTCTTCTGACTCTGTTTCATCTCCGCTGCGTGAACCTTCTTCTCGCTCTTCAGATTCTTCTTCATCTTCACGTTCTTCTTCAGATTCTTCTTCCCTATCTTTTCCTTTTTCATCACGAATAGCTGCTAGTTCTTCACAAGACTCTTCGTCGCCTTCTTCACAAGCTTCTAAAAGTGCTTCAAATTCTTCGGACCAAGCATCTTCTCGATCCCAATCTTTATCTTCTTTATCCCAATCTTTTTTATCATATACTATTTCTTCTTTAACTTCTTCTAGATAGTAACATGATTTTTCTTCTTTTTTATCTGCAGAAGATATATCTTTTCTATCTAACTCTAAATCTTTTTCATTAGTTTTTTTGTCTGCATCGTCTAAAATTTCATCTAATCCTGGATTTTCTGCAGGGAGTGGTTCACTATCTGCAAACATATCGGTAACATCACTTGTTACATCCCCGACAATGGCTCTTCCATCGTCAGTTACTACTAGCGGAGCTGCTGTGAGCATCATTATTGCTACAACCAGTGCTTTGCCTTCTAACATATAACTCTATTTTCTGCCGAAGTATATAAAAGAATGCCAAAAAATATTTTTTGTTTTGTGCTTAAAAGATAAAAATGTACAATTCAGACACAATATTAGATAAGGGCCTATACTGATTCTATCTTATGGGCGCTATTATTACTAAAGGATTAACTAAAAAATTTGGTAAATTAACTGCTGTCGATAACTTAGATTTAAACATTAAAGAAGGTGAAATATTTGGATTATTAGGTCCGAATGGTGCGGGAAAAACTACTACCATTTCAATGTTAGCGACACTATTGGGTCCTACATCAGGAACTGCAACTGTAGCTAATCAAGATATTTTACAAAATCCTTCTAAAGTTAGAGAACACATTGGGATTGTATTTCAAGATCCTTCTAGTGATGATATTTTGACCGGGAGAGAAAACTTGTACTTACATGGATTGATGTATGGAGTTCCTCGTTCGATTATTCCAGAACGTATTGAAGCTGCTTTTGACTTAGTTCAATTAATCGGAAGAGAAGATGATCTCGTTAAAACATATTCGGGAGGAATGAGACGGAGACTAGAATTGGCTCGCGGACTTTTGCATCACCCTGAAGTTTTATTTTTGGATGAACCAACTCTGGGTTTAGATCCACAAACTCGTAAACGTATTTGGGAACATATTGAAAAAATAGTCAAGGAACGCAAAGTAACCATTATTCTAACAACACACTACATGGAAGAAGCTGATCGGCTTTGTGATAGATTGGCAATCATCGATCATGGAAAAATTGTAGCGCTAGATACTCCGACTGCACTCAAAGCACAAGTGGGTGGAGATACAGTTCAAATGGAAGTTTCTGAACCTGAAATAGCAATAAAAGAACTTGATAAACTAAAATGTGTTAGCCGTTGTGAAAAAAGAGGGAATCGTTTAGATGTTGCTGTAAAGGACGTGGCACAAAATTTACCTAAAGTTTTTGCAGCTGCTGGTGAAATCGAGAATTTTAGTGTAAGAAATACGACTCTAGATGATGTTTTCATGCACTACACAGGATATGATATCAGAGATGAAGGGGCTGAAGGAGCTGCAAAACATATGCAGAGAGTTGTGGGGATAAAACGATGAACCAATTGAATGGACTGTACGCTATTTGGCTTCGCGAAGTGAAAGTATACTTCAGAGAATATTCTCGCTTAATTGGATCAATACTTACGCCATTACTTTGGTTATTAGTTTTAGGAAAAGGAATTGGAGCTTCTATTGATGAAGACGATGGTTTTGCTGGAGTTCCATATGAATTATTTATTTTCCCTGGAATTTTAACAATGACTGTTCTCTTTCAATCTGTTTTTTATGGATTGTACATTGTCTGGGATAGAAAAATTGATTTCCTAAAAGAAGTTCTAGCTGCACCTCTAAATCGTTCAACTGTTTTTCTTGGAAAATGCTTGGGAGGAGTTACGGATTCAATGATTCAAGTAACTATCATTATTGTTCTAGGATTGTTTATTTTTCCAGAGATTAATTATACTTTGCAAAGCATCATGTTAGTTTACCTTTATCTCTTCTTGTTAGCCATTATTATGACGTCACTAGGACTCATAATTGGATCTCAAATGGATTCTCCAGAAGGATTTTCTTTGATAACAAGTTTAGTCGTGTTCCCTATGTATTTCCTCAGCGGAGCATTATTCCTAAAGAAGAATTTGATTGAAGAAGCTCCGATAATTTATTGGTTAACTGCAATCAATCCTGCAAGTTATGCTGTAGATGCAATTAGATACACTATGATTCCAGAAGATATTTTTCTTGAGTTTGGATTAGCAAGAGATTTTACCGTTCTAATCGGTTTTTGTATTTTTCTGTTGGCTTTAGGTACTCAATGTTTCAAAACTATGAGGCTCTAAGTTTAATTAAGCCTAATTTGTTCTGTCAAAATCATGACTAAAACTGCATTGGTTACAGGAGCATCTTCTGGCATAGGAAGAGGTATCGCTCACAAATTTGGACAAGAAGGATGGGAAGTTACTCTTGTTGCCCGTAGGCAAGAAAATTTAGAAAAAGTCGCTAAAGAAGTAGAGGAAGCTGGCGGTAAAGTACACATTTTTGCTACTGATTTGACTGTTGAAGGAAATCCAGATAAGGCTGTAGAGTTTGCCATTGAGAAAATGGGCAAAATAGGAACTTTAGTCAATAATGCAGGCATGGGACGTTTCGAAATGGTTCCTGACATTAAAGATGAATCTTATCAGGAACAATTTCAGCTAAATGTTTGGGCTTGTATGGCAATGGTTAGAACGGCTGTACCTCACTTCAAGAAAAATGGAGGCGGACAAATCGTCAATATTGGTTCAATCGTAGGTTACCTTGGAATATCAAAGGGATCTATCTATTCGAGTACTAAATGGGCTCTAAGAGGCCTTAATGAGAGCTGGAGGGAAGAGTTGTATCCTGATAATATCAAAGTGTGTTATGTTGGCCCTGGTTTTGTGTTAACTGAATTTAATGGAAGAAAGGAAGGTGGCACTCTTGAAGAACAAGAATGGGCCATGGTTCCAGGAGACGTGGCTCACGCTGTCTACTGTGTTGCTACACAAGGGCCAAATAGTGATATCAAAGAAATATCACTTCAAGTTTTAGATCGCAGCTAAATCTAAGCTTCGTGGTGGAAAATAACATTTCCGCTTTTAACATCAGGAGGGCCTGTCATGAAATCTTTCATTACTCCCATTATCTTACCAAATTGTTCTTCTGATGCATCATAATCTTCTTTGGTATTAAAAAATCCAATTCCCATGGCTTCATCATCATTAACTTGGATAATTCTGCTTGAAATCCAACCGGTCATTTCTGTCATCAAGTGCTTATTTTCATTAATTCTTTCTACTGCTGCTTTTACATCTGTCATCTTGACATGTGTTATTCTTGCGTACATAAGTTAAGACATAATCTGTAGATATTATAATTTACGATTATATTCTATTGATTACTTACTACTTAGTTAATTCTTGGAAATTTCCGTGAACTATTCCACTCAAAGCTGTCGTTCCCCATAAAATTAGAGGAGGAATGCTGGTGCTAAGTTCGAATGTAAATGTTTCGCCTTCATAGTCAAGCGTATATCCCTGAACTGCACATATAACAAACCAAACCCAAATTGGACCTGCTATTACAGTTGCCAATCTAGCTTGCTGTTCACCTTCTGTGAAAAATGCAGCATATAGCATGGTGAAAGTTGTAAGCAGAAAAAAACCAGACACTGCAACTTGGGTTTCATTACTCATATCTAATTCTAGTAAAACACCCACTACTGCATGTACTAATCCTGTAAGGACCAACCAAATCTTGGGATTCAATATTGCTTTTATGTCCATTGATTTTGCTTCCTTATCCATTATTCCTGCATGTGCTTGTAGCCTGAATAGATTAGTATTCCTAATATTGCAAGAGGTGGAATAATAAATTCGATTGATGGGCTGGTGTAGTCAGTAGTTCTCATAAATAAGAAAAATCCAATGAAAAATGCTAACATTACACAGCCGGAATAGAATGCCATTACTGCTCTATTTTTGTCATCTAAAACTAAAGCTGCAGTTATACATAATAATCCTAGAGGCATAATGAAAACACCCCATATTTTTTCATAAGTTTCTGCTATATTTTTAGATTCTGCCGAAATTTCAGTACCCCAAGCACTCTCTGCCCAAGATTCAGAATTGATATTTGTATCTATTCCGGCGATCATTGCAATTATGCCTACGACAATCATTATTGTTTTTGGGTCAAGCGATGTAAATTTTTCTACTATGCTCATAATTCACCTTATAGTGGTTGTGTAACAAAGTTTGCTATTAATAAGAGTACGGCGAAACCTGCTGTTATTGCTGGATACATCTTGTAAAAGAAAGCATCACTGTTTCCAAAGTCTTTTCCTCCAAAGGTCATTCCTTCTTCTACTCCTTCTTCTCTCATCTTGTAATATGCAAAAATATTTAGAAGCATTACAAAAGCACTAACTCCAATGTTCGATCCGCTTGTACTTGTATCTACTTCCCATGTTCCAGCATTGTCTCCTTCAGGAATTATTTGATCATTAACTGCTATGTTTCCAAGTATTACTGATAATGCGAAGAAACTAATTCCAAATAATAATATATGAGCTACTGCCCAATTTTCTTTTGCTCCATTAGTCAATAAAATTAGACCCATGGAAACATAAGTAACGAAAAATGCAGCTAGAACTCGATAACCGATTGGTGTTGTTGCGATTGGGTCTGTCCAGTAAGTTCCTTCTTCAAAACCTGGAATTAAAGTTGAGCCACCGGCTCCTGCATATCCGTCTGCGAAAAAGAAATGATTTACTGTGTACAATGTACCGATAATCGAAGATATGATTACTGCGTATTTGGCTTCATTGTTCAATTTAATTCCCATATTGAAAGCTAGACCTTCATCAACTCCTTCTTCTTTCAACATAACATAAGCTGCAATATACAATCCTAAAGCTGCTATTGTAGCATAGAGTGGATTATTATTTGCTGATTCATAATCTCCTTGGAATGGTGGAGCTAATACAATTGCTAAGCAAGTAAATCCTGCAATTGTTGGTAACATAATTGTCCATTTACCACGTGCCCCTTCATTGAGAAGAAGGAGAGTTCCCATACTAACTCCAAACATTAGAGCTCCCGCAACATACAATGTTCCAGCCCCTCTTCCGTAGGCTTCATTTTCTGGAGTTGCCCCATTTGGTATCAAAGAGAAACAATCTCCATCACCGTTGATAACTGAACACGATGAGAAAAATATGAAGTTTATTGAATACAACATTCCAATAAGGAATGAAAAACCCAAACAAAGCTTAGCTGGCATAGACTTGATGTTGTCAAACATAGTTTGCAGTGCAATAAACAGTACTTAAACATAACCCATATATTGAATATAGACTATCTTCGGTAGTTTCATAAAAAAAACTCTTTTTTGAACCTAAAAAAGCTAGATTTTATTGTGCGAACCTCTAATTACCACTACTCTGATATATGATTGTGAAAAAAACATCACTTATGATTTTTGTTGCACTGCTACTTGTTAGCGGCTCTGGTGCTTATGCATATACAGAAGGAGCATTTGATGAAATTTTAGAGTTAAACGAAGATGAAGAAATTGTTGAAGATGTCATTAAGGAAGAACCCGTTGTAGTAGAAACTG